>NZ_MVKV01000010.1:0-173927 GCF_002009645.1 Gordonia sp. IITR100
CTTTCCGTTCGACTTGCATGTGTTAAGCACGCCGCCAGCGTTCGTCCTGAGCCAGGATCAAACTCTCCATGAAAAAATGTAGAAACCAAACCAGCCCCAAAAGGGCCGACGTTTCAACACAAAATCTTCAACCAGGAAAGCAAAACCTGACCAAAATAATCCTCAAAAAAAACTGGCATCAAAAAATAAACTCATCAGCGTCACGCGACATCAAAGCCGCGGACACATCATCCAAGCAAACCATCTGACACCACAATATGGCATCAAACAATCCGCCAACACACTATCGAGTTCTCAAAGAACACACACCCACCAGACGCCTTCGATGTGAAGCCGGCTCCGATGAGCTTTCCCAGAGCGCGAGAAATACTCACGCTCTTCTTCTCGGGAGTGGCCCGCACAGGCGGCCCGAGCGAGTGGCTCGGGCGCTGTTACTTCCCCGGGGCTTGCGGCTCCGGGGGAGTTGCTCTCTGCGGTGCGTCGATTAAGTTACACAGGCGCGAACAACGCGTCAAATCGCCAGGTCAGAGGCCCAGTTTGGCGCCGGCGAAACTCTTCTTGCCGCGACGCACCACCAACCACCGCCCGTGGAGCAGATCGGCGTCGGCCGGCTGCCACTCCGGGTCGGTGATCTTGGTGTTGTTCACGTAGGCGCCGCCCTCGGACACTGCACGGCGAGCAGCTTTGTTGGACTCCGACAGCTTCGTGTCGACCAGCAACTCGATGATCGTCGGACGGGTCTCGCTGTACTCGGCGATCGAGGTCTCCCCGACCGCGGCCGCGAGGGTCGCCTCGTCGAGTTCATCGAGCTCGGCCCGACCGAACAGTGCCTGGCTGGCCAGTTGGACCGCATCGGTGTTGGCCTGACCGTGGATGAGGGTCGTCATCTCGGCGGCGAGTGTGCGCTGTGCGCGCCGCAGGTGCGGGGTCTCGGCGGTGGCACGTTCGAGTTCGTCGATCTCCTCGCGCCCCAGGAAGGTGAACCAGCGCAGGTAACGGATGACATCGGCGTCCGCCGTGTTCACGAAGTACTGGTACCAGGAGTAGGGGCTCGTCAGTTCCGGGTCGAGCCACAGACTGCCCCCACCCGTGGACTTGCCGAACTTCTTGCCGTCCGACGAGGTCACGAGCGGAACCGTCATCCCGTGCAGCGCCGAGCCGTCGAGTCGACGGGCCAGATCCACGCCGCCGACGATGTTGCCCCACTGGTCGGAACCACCGATCTGCAGCACACATCCGTACCGGCGGTTCAGTTCCACGAAGTCGTTCGACTGCAGGAGCAGGTAGCTGAACTCCGCGTAGCTCATGCCGTCGGCTTCGAGGCGTCGCTTCACCGTGTCGCGCGCGAGCATCACGTTCACCGAGAAGTGCTTACCCAGGTCGCGGAGGAACTCGATCGCCGACAGCTTGCCGGTCCAGTCCAGGTTGTTCACCACCACGGCGCCCGTAGGGGTGTCGTCGATGTCGACGAACCGCCGAAGCTGCGCATCGATACGCGCGGCCCACTCGGCCACGGTGTCGGCCGAGTTCATCGTCCGCTCGCCCACGTCGCGAGGATCACCGATCAGACCGGTGGCGCCGCCCGCGAGGACGATCGGACGATGACCCGCCAACTGGAAACGCTTGAGGGTCAGCAACGGGACGAGGTGACCGGCGTGCAGACTCGCCGCCGTCGGGTCGAAGCCCGCGTACAACGTGACCGGTCCGTTGGCGAGCGCCTCCCCCAGTGCACCGAGATCGGTGGACTGGGCGATCAGCCCGCGCCATTGCAGTTCGTCGAGGATGTCGACGGTGGCGGGGACGGCAGTCGGCCGGAAGGACTCGGCCGGTCGGGGGGGTTCGACGTTGTCAGCACTCACCCCTCGATCTTGTCATCCGACGAGATCGAGGTGCGGTCGAGGTGACGCCCGCAGGCGGGCTACTCCGGCTGAGAACCGACGATGCGCACGTGCTCGGCGTCGTCGACCGTGCGCGCCTCGTCGACGAGCATCACCGGGATGCCGTCGGAGTCGATGCGGTAGGCGACATGCAGCCGCGGGTTGTAGAGCTCGTCGCCGGCGTCGACCAGCGGACCGTGGTCCTGCGGGCAGGCCAGGCGTTCGCGCACGATCGGGTCGATGGCCTCAGCGCGTGTCGTCACCCGGATCAGCCTAGGGCATTGCGCGTCGAGGTCCCGCTCCAGTCCAGCTTCTCCGCCACGGTCCTCGTGTACCTGCGATAGCGCCCTTCGTCGTCGCGATACCAGACGCGCGCACCCGGTTTCGGAAGTCCCTCCTCGACCAGACCGGTGCTGAGCGGGCGGAACGACGCCGACTGCGGGATCTCGTCGACGACGTGGACGAGATGAGGGCGCTCCTCGGCCCGGTACTCCCCCAGCGCGATCCGCAGCTGTGTGACCGTGAGCGAGTCCGGCGTGACCCCGGGCCGGAGGGTCATCGCCGCGACGACGACCTGGTGGCCGGGTTCGCCGACCCCGTAGACGACGACCTGGTCGACGCTCTTCAGTCGGGACAGGGCGTGGGCGATCGGGGGGATGAACACCGGGCCGTCCGCGGTCCGGAGCACGCGGTCGGTCGCTCCGAGGAAGTACAGGTCGCCGTCGGCGTCGCGCACGAACAAGTGACCCGACACCTCCCACCGATCACGCGTCGTGAAGACGTCGCGGAGCACCGTCCCGTTGGTGTCGAACTTGTGCTTGGCCTTGGCGAGGAGCAGACCGGGCTCCCCCGTCTCCGCCCGGCGGACGAAGCCCGAGTCGTCGATGAGCAACCGGTCGCCGACGATGTCGTAGGCCGCGACCTCGACCGGGTTCGTCTCCGGAAGTGGCCGGCCGACGGAGGACAACTTGTCCCCGGAGACGTTCGCGAGGATCGCCGAGCCGTCGGCGGTCGCGAAGAACTCGAGGATGCGCGCGCGGGGGAAACTCGAGCACACGTCCTCCCAGAGTCCCGCCGACATACCCGAGCCCATGAACAACCGGATCGGGTTGTGCTGGTTGATGTGGAAGTCGGGGTCGCGAACGATGCCGCTGAGCATCGACCAGGTGTAGGACACGACGGTGATGCCGTAGCGCTGCACCTCGACGGCGAAGTTCTTGGGATCGATGCCGTTCGACAGCGCGATCCTCGACCGCCCGACCACCGTCGCCCCCAGGGTCGTGAGCAGCCCCGACGCGTGGTGCAGCGGCGGCAGGCAGTACACGGTGTCGCGGTCGGTGAGCGCCGCCGCGGCCGCGGCGCCGAAGGCCGACATCGCGAACCGGTGGTTGGTCACCGGCCACGGGACGAGCTTGCCGTAAGCCCGGCTGAACAGGATGAACGCGAGGTCGCCCGCGAGACCGGGGTCGGGCCGGTACCAGGTCGGCATCACGACTTCGTCGGGATCGATGCGTTCCATGTCGACGATCGACGTGCCGTCCGCACCGTCGATCGCCCGGGAGTCGCCACTGCCGCCGCCGAGTACCAGGACGCGGTCGGAGGCGGTACTGGCGAGATCGAGATTGGTGGGGTCGGTGACGATGACCGAGCTGTCGGCGAGCCGCATCATCTCGCGGACGTCGGCGTCCGCGGCGAGCAGCACCGCCACCGCGCCCAGACGCGAGAGCGCCGCGATGACGACCAGGGCGCTCGGCCGGGTGTCCATCAGGACGCCGATGTGCTGGCCGGGGCGGATGCAGCAGTCGACCAGCCCGGCGACCACGTTGTCGATACGCGTGTTCACCTGGGCGTGGGTGAGCACACGGTTCTCGAAGAGGAACAGTTCCTTGTCGCCGCCGCGCTTGGTGTTCTCGGCCATCAGCTTCGACAGGGAAATGCGCGTCCCGCTCTGGATCTGTCCCAGCCGGAACAATCGCGGGACGGTCCGCACCGACTCCGAGGCGACGGCTCGCGAGGTGCGCTGCAGGGAGTTGGCCAGGCCGAGCAATTCGCGCGAGGCGGCGGTGCCGGCGTCGGCCACCGACCCCACCCCGTGCGTGAGTCGCGACGACAGGCTGACCCCGCCGCCGTGACCCGGCTCGACGAGCGACATCTCGGAGACGAGTTCGGGCCGCGGACCGTTGTCGGAGAGCCAGTTCACCCAGTCGGAGGTCGTCGGCCAGGTGTGTTCACCGGCCGCGCTACCGACCACGAGTCCGAAATGTCCGGCCGGCAAGGTGGATTCGTACACCTCCGCGTCGGGCGCGGCGCGGACGATGCCCCGTACCGCCGCCGGTTGCCCGATGTCGTCGGCATCGCCCACGAACGCGAGCACCGGGCAGGTGATCTCGGCGAGGGACACCAGATCGCCGTTGATCACGAAGCCGCCGGAGACCATGCGGTTGTGCGCCACGAACTGCCGGAGCAGCTCCGCGATCGCCGGGCCGGACCATGCGACCCAGCCGTCGGCCTCCAGGAAGCGGCGCTGGTCCTCCCGTGGCAGCAGCGCCTCACGATCGTGCAGACGGCGCAGGAAGTCGATGCGGCTGCGCACCGTCTTCACCGGATCCAGGAGCTGGAAGCCGGTGCGCGCCATCCAATCCCGCACCCAGAGGTTGCGTGAGAACGCCTTGTCGGCCAGGAACTCGGCCGCCGGGGCCACCAGTCCCGCGGGCAGCCCCAGGGGCAGTGCGGCGAGGACGTCGACGGGGCTGCCGAACGTGATCAGACTCGCGATCCCCTTGGACCGGCGGTAGGCCGCGGTCTGGTAGGCGAACATCCCGCCCTGCGAATACCCGGCGAGGTGGATATCACGGCCGGTCGCCTCGACGATCAGGTCGATCGCGTGGCTGATCGCGACCACGTGGTCGGCGAGATTGCGTTCCATCCCGCCTTCTTCGGAGTCGGGTGAACCGAAGTCGACGACCCACGGCGTGATGCCGTTGCGGTGCAGAATCGACACCGCACCGTTGTGCTCGGTGACGTCATAGACGTTGGCCGACACCATCATCGGCGGCACCAGGACGATGTTCGGACCGGTCGACGGATCGTTCGGGAAATACCGACGCAGCCGGAACATCTTGTGTGTCTCGACGACCGCGAAGGGCGCCGGTTCGGTGCCGGTCTCCAGTCCACCGAACCGCAGCACCTCGAGGCCGTTCTGCGCAGTGGCCAACACCCTGCCGACCACCCCCACGAGATCGGGGCCCCCGTCCCACACCGCCATCGTGTCGATCCTCCCGTCGTCGGTGTACCGGCCTCACCAGCGCGTTGATTGACGCGGCGTCGGTGACACAGGTCACTGTACCCAGTCGTCCGGGATCAGTGGCGCCCGCCGTGCCCAGCGGTCCAGCGTGTCCGGAGATCGGCGGTCTGGGCCGTGACGACGTCGATCTGCCGCCGGACCTGTCCGGGTGCGGTGCCGCCGTGCGCGTTGCGCGACTCGACCGAACCGCGGACGGTCAGGACGTCACGCACCGCCGGCGTCAGCGCCGGATGGACACCGGCCAGCGTCGCGTCGTCGAGTTCGTCCAGGCCGACGCCCCGGGACTCGGCCTCGCGGACACACGCACCCGCGGCCTCGTGCGCCACCCGGAACGGCACGCCCTGTCGGACCATCCATTCGGCGATGTCGGTGGCCAGGGTGAAACCCGCCGGCGCGAGTTCCGCCATGCGATCGGTGTGAAACTCCAGCGTGGCGACCAGGCCGGTCACCGCGGGCAGCAGCAGCTCCAGTTGGGCCACCGCGTCGAAGACCGGTTCCTTGTCCTCCTGCAGGTCCCGGTTGTACGCCAGCGGCTGCGCCTTCAGTGTGGCGAGCAATCCGGTGAGGTCGCCGATGAGACGACCGGCCTTGCCGCGCATCAGTTCGGCGACGTCCGGGTTCTTCTTCTGCGGCATGATCGAGCTGCCGGTGGACCACGCGTCGGCCAGCGTCACGTAGCCGAATTCCGGTGTGCTCCAGATGATCACCTCTTCGGACAACCGGGAGAGGTCGACTGCGATCATCGCGAAGACGAACGCGGCCTCCGCAGCGAAGTCGCGCGATGAGGTGGCGTCGATCGAGTTCTCCGCGGGTGCGTCGAAGCCCAGGTCGGCGGCGATCGCCGCCGGATCGAGGCCCAGGGAGGAGCCGGCCAGGGCGCCGGAACCGTAGGGCGACACCGCGGTTCGACGATCCGCGTCGGCGAGCCGGTCGATGTCGCGCAGGAGTGGTTGCGCGTGCGCCAGCAGATGGTGCCCCAGCAGGACCGGCTGTGCGGCCTGCAGGTGCGTCTTGCCCGGCATGATCGCGTCGGGATGGGCCGCCGCCTGTGCGGTGAGCGCGTCGACGACGTCGAGCAGGCCCAACGCGACCCGCCGCATGGCGGCGCGCAGCCACATCCGGAACAGGGTCGCGACCTGGTCGTTGCGTGAGCGCCCCGCGCGTAACCGGCCCCCGAGTTCGGGACCGACGCGCTCGATCAGGCCACGCTCGAGGGCGCCGTGGACGTCCTCGTCGGACTCGGCCGGCCCGAAGCTGCCGTCGGCGACATCGGCGGCCAGGCGATCGAGCCCGTCGAGCATGCCGGTGAGGTCCTCGGCGGTGAGCAGCCCGGCCTTGTTCAGCACCCGTGCATGCGCTTTGGACGCCTCGATGTCGAACGGGGCCAGGGCCCAGTCGAAATGGGTCGACTTGCTCAGCGCGGCCATCGCCTCCGCCGGTCCACCGGCGAAGCGACCGCCCCAGAGCGAACCCTGGTTGGTCGTCCCGCCGGTCTCCGGGCCGCTGCCGCCGCCGGTGCCCGCACTCACAGATTCAGGTCCCGCTTCGCGGCGATCTTCGACGACAGGCCGTGCAGCTCGACGAAGCCGCGGGCCGCGGACTGATCGAAGGTGTCGCCCTCGTCGTAGGTCGCGAGGTTGAAGTCGTAGAGCGACTCCGAGCTGCGGCGGCCGGTCGCGGCGATCGTGCCGCCGTGCAGGGTCAGCCGGATCTCGCCGGTCACGTGCTCCTGCGTGGAGGCGACGAACGCGTCCAGCGACCGCTTCAGCGGCGAGAACCAGAGACCGTCGTACACCAGCTCGGCCCACTTCTGGTCGGTGCCGCGCTTGTAGCGGCCGAGCTCGCGCTCGATGGTCACGTGCTCGAGTTCTTCGTGTGCGCGGATGAGAACCATGGCGCCGGGCGCCTCGTAGACCTCGCGGCTCTTGATGCCCACCAGGCGGTCCTCCACCACGTCGAGGCGTCCGACGCCCTGGGCGCCGGCCCGACGGTTGAGTTCCTGGATCGCCTCGAGGACGCTCACCGGGCGGCCGTCGATGCTGACCGGGCGGCCCTTGTCGAAGCCGATGATGACCTCGTCGGGCGAGTTCCAGTTGACGGTGGGGTCTTCGGTGTAGTCGTAGACGTCCTTCGTCGGCGCGTTCCACAGGTCCTCGAGGAAGCCGGTCTCGACCGCGCGTCCCCACACGTTCTGGTCGATCGAGAACGGCGACTTCTTGGTCACGTTGATCGGGATGTCGTTCTCCCCGGCGAAGGCGATCGCCTTCTCGCGGGTCCAGGCGTAGTCGCGGACCGGCGCGAGCACCTGCAGATCGGGCGCCAGGGTGGCAAAACCGACTTCGAAGCGGACCTGGTCGTTGCCCTTGCCGGTGCATCCGTGGGCGACGACGGTGCCGCCGTGATCACGGGCGGCGGTGACCAGGTGCTTGGCGATCAGCGGGCGCGACAGCGCCGAGACGAGCGGATAACGATCCATGTAGAGCGCATTCGAGGTGATCGCGCCGAGGCAGTACTCGTCGGCGAACTCGTCGCGGGCATCGACCACGACGGCCTCGACCGCGCCGCAGTCGAGTGCGCGCTGGCGGATGACCTCCATGTCCTCGCCGCCCTGACCGAGGTCGAGTGCCACGGCGACGACCTCTTTGCCGGTCTCCTTCTGGATCCAGCTGATCGCGACCGAGGTGTCCAGGCCGCCTGAGTATGCGAGTACGACACGTTCTGCCATGAGGTGAAGCTCCTGTTCTGCGCGATGACCGAGTCCATCATCGGCCCCGGTGTTCCGACGACACCGCCCGGGTATCCGGTTGGCGGTGTCTCGGCTGTTCGTTTGGTGTGGTCTGCCGGTTCCGCGGAGGCGGAACCGAGAATGTCGATGCGGCGAGGGTTACACGAGGCCCTCGATCCGGCGGGCGAGTTCCGCTCCGTCGAGCGGCTCGCGCGCGACGACGAAGATCGTGTCGTCCCCGGCGATCGTCCCCACGACGTCGGGCAGGCGCGCCCGGTCGAGCGCAGCCGCCAAGTAGTGCGCGGCGCCCGGGGGCGTTCGCAACACCGCGAGGTTGCCACTGCTGTCGGTCGAGACCAGAAGGTCCGACACGAGCCGGCCGAGCCGGTCGGTGCCGCCGGACACACCGCGGACGGGCGAACCGTCTTCGGGCACCACATAGACCCCGGCGCCGCCGTCCGCTGCCCGCAGCTTCACGGCCCCGAGTTCGTCGAGGTCGCGCGACAGGGTGGCCTGGGTGGCGTCGACGCCCTCCTCGGCGAGCAACCGCTGCAGCTCCGACTGGCTGCGTACCTGATGCGTGGACAAGATCTCGATGATGCGCGCATGACGACCCGCCCGGGTGGCGGCGAGGCGGCTTTCCGAGGGTTCGGCTCCGGCGGTCATCGTGGGTGTCCGCTCACTGGTGGTCCAACAGCCAGATCAGCAGGGCCTTCTGCGCGTGCAGGCGGTTCTCCGCCTCGTCGAACACGACGCTGCGGGGTCCGTCGATCACCGAGGCGGTGATCTCGTCGCCACGATGAGCCGGCAGGCAGTGCAGCACGATCGCATCATCGGCGGCATGCATGAGCAGGTCATCGTTGATCTGGTACGGCCGGAACGGCGCCGTGCGGTCCTTTCCGTCGTCCTCTTGCCCCATCGACACCCAGGTGTCGGTCACCAGGACGTCGGCCCCCGTCGCGGCGGCGACGGGGTCGGTCTCGAGCGTCACCGAGCCGCCGGTCTGCGCGGCACGCTTCTCGGCGTCGGCGATCACCGCCGGGTCCGGCTGGAAGCCGTCCGGCGAGCTGAGGACGACGTGCATGCCGGCCGTGACGCCGCCGAGCGCCAGCGAATGCGCCATGTTGTTCGCGCCGTCACCCAGGTACGTCATCGTCAGGCCCGCCGGCTGGCCCTTGTGCTCGGCGATCGTCTGCAGGTCGGCGAGCACCTGGCAGGGGTGGAACTCGTCGGACAGCGCGTTGACGACCGGGACGGTGGCGGTCGAGGACAGCGCCTCGAGCCGGTCCTGCCCGAACGTCCGCCACACGATGGCGTCGACGAAGCGGGACAGGACGAGGCCGGTGTCCTCCAGGGTCTCCTCGCGGCCGAGCTGTGTCGTCCGGCCGTCGACGACGACCGCATGACCGCCGAGCTGGGCGATGCCGACCTCGAACGAGAACCGGGTGCGGGTGGAGTTCTTGTCGAAGATCACCCCGACCCCGCGGGGGCCCTCCAGCGGCCGGAAGTCGAACGGCTTCGCCTTGACCTCGGCCGCGAGTGCGAGCACCTCGGCCTGCTCGGCCGGGGTCAGGTAGTCGTCGCGCAGGAAATGTCTGGTCATGGCTTGTCCCCCTCGTTCGATGTGGCGGCGGTGTCGAGCAGTGTCGGTAGCGCGCGCACGAAATCCTGTCCCTGCTGCTCGGTGAGGATCAGCGGCGGGGCCAGGCGCAGGACGTCGGGCGCGGGTGCGTTGATCAGGAACCCCGCGTCCCGGGCGGCGGCCTCGACGCGCTGCGAGAGCGGCTGCGTCAGCACGACACCGAGCAACAGGCCGGATCCACGCACATGCGAGACCAGCGGATGCTGCAGGTCCTCGATGCCGGTTGCGATCGACTTCCCCACCGCGGCAACGGAATCGAGGAGACCGTCGGCTTCGATGACCCCCAGGACGGCCAGCGCGGCAGCCGCACTGACCGGATTGCCACCGAAAGTGGTGCCGTGCTGGCCCGGCCCGAACAGGTCGGCCGCCGGACCGGTGGCGATACACGCGCCGATGGGCAGGCCACCGCCTAATCCCTTCGCAAGCGTCATCACATCGGGGACCACGCCCACCTGCTGATGGGCGAAGAACGTACCGGTGCGCGCGACGCCGGTCTGCACCTCGTCGAGGATCAGCAGCGCGCCGCGCTCCTCGGTGATCCGGCGAGCGGCCGCCAGGTAGTCGGCCGGGGGCACGACGACGCCTGCCTCGCCGAGGATCGGTTCGAGGATCACCGCGGCGGTCTGGTCGGTGACCATGGCGTCGAGCGCGTCGACGTCACCGTAGGGAACGAACCGGACGCCCGGCGGCATCGGTTCGAACGGAGTGCGTTTGGCGGGCTGACCGGTCATCGCGAGCGCACCCATGGTGCGTCCGTGGAAGGCCTGCTCCGCCGCGACGATCTCGGGCCGTCCGGTCCGTCGGGCCAGTTTGAACGCGGCCTCGTTCGCCTCGGTGCCGGAGTTGCAGAAGAACACGCGACCCGGATGGCCGAACCGGCCGAGCAATGCCTCGGCGAGTTCGACGACGGGCGGGGCGATGTACAGGTTCGACACGTGCCCGAGCGTCTGGAGCTGGTGGGTGACCGCGTCGACGATCGCCGGGTGGGCGTGGCCGAGGGCGTTCACCGCGATCCCGCCGAGCAGGTCGAGGTAGCGCTTGCCATCGGCGTCGGTGACATACGCTCCCGAGCCCTCCACGAGGGCGATCGGGGGTGTGCCGTAGTTGTTCATCAGCGACTGTGCCCAGCGCTGCTGCAGTGGCGCGGTCATGCGTCCTCCTCAGGCACGACGACGGTGGTGCCGGTCGAGCTCTCGGTCAACAGTTCGGCCAGTACGGAATGGGCGACACGCCCGTCGATCACGTGTGCGCGGTCGACGCCGCCGGTGACGGCGCGCAGGCAGGCCTCCATCTTGGGGACCATGCCGGAATCCAGCGACGGCAACAGCGCGGTGAGTGCGTCGGTGTCGATCTGGGAGACCAGGGATCCGCGGTCGGGCCAGTCCGTGTACAGGCCTTCGACATCGGTCAGCATCACCAGCCGGGACGCCCCCAACGCCTCGGCGAGAGCACCGGCCGCGGTGTCGGCGTTGATGTTGTGCACCACCCCGTCGCGGTCCGGCGCGATCGTCGAGACGACCGGGATGCGGCCGGCGGCAACCAGATCCAGCACCGCCGAGGTGTTGACCGACGCGATGTCGCCGACGAGGCCGATGTCGGTGGGAACACCCTCGACGAGCACCGTGCGCCGCGTCGCGGTGAACAGGTGGGCATCCTCGCCGGTGATGCCGACGGCATACGGTCCGTGCGAGTTGATCAGGCCCACGAGCTCCCGCCCGACCTGACCGAAGAGAACCATGCGGGCGACGTCCATGACCTCGGGGGTCGTCACCCGGAAACCGCCCTTGAACTCACCCGAGAGTCCCAGTCGCTTCAGCATCGCCGAGATCTGCGGGCCACCACCGTGCACCACCACGGGATGCATGCCGCAGGCGCGCAGAAAGACCATGTCCGCCGCGAACGCCTTCTTCAACTCATCGTCGATCATGGCGTTGCCGCCGTACTTGACGACGACGGTCGCGCCGGCGAGTCGCTGCAGCGCGGGCAGGGCCTCGGCGAGGACCTTCGCCTTGGCCAGGCCGGCCGCGGGGTCGATCGGGTGGACGCCCGATGTCGTCTCGCTCATGACGAATACGCCGAGTTCTCTTCGACGTACGCATGGGAGAGGTCGGTGGTCCGGACACTGGCCGCCGACTCTCCCAGCTTCAGGTCGACGACGACGGCGATGTCGGGGCCGGACAGGTCCACATCTCGCGCGCCCTCGACCCCGAAACCGTTCTCGCACACCGGGTTGCCGTTGAACGACACCGCGATCCGGTCGGGATCGACGGTCACCGGCGACGCGCCGACCGCGGCGAGTACCCGCCCCCAGTTCGGATCCGACCCGAACAGGGCGGTCTTCACCAGCGAATCTCGCGCGACGGCACGGGCGACGGTCAGCGCGTCGTCCTCGGTGTGCGCGCCGGTGACCGTGATCACGACCCGCTTCGTGACCCCCTCGGCGTCGGCCATCATCTGGGCGGCGAGATCGTCGCAGGCAGCGAACACCGCGTCATCGAGATCGGTCTGCTCGACCGGGATCTGGCTGGCGCCCGAACTCAGCAGCAGAACCGTGTCGTTCGTCGAGCACGAGCCGTCGATGTCGAGCCGGTCGAAGGTGCGTGCCGTCGCCCTGCGCAAGGCGGTGTCGAGCTGCTCGGCGGTGGCCACCGCGTCGGTCGTGAGCACGACCAGCATCGTCGCCAGCGACGGCGCCAGCATTCCGGCGCCCTTGCCCATGCCGCCGACGTTCCACCCCTGCGGGTGGTGCAGCGCAGCCTGTTTGGGGACGGTGTCGGTGGTCATGATCGCGTGGGCCGCGTCGGTGCCGCCGGACAGGCCGCCGCCCATGTCCTGGACGATCTCGGTGACCCCGGCGAGGACCTTGTCCATCGGCAGCCGGTCGCCGATCAGTCCGGTGGAGCACACCGCGACCTCCACGGCGCCCGTGCTGGTCCCCCAGTTGCTCAGCGCGTCGGCCACCGCCTCCGCGGTCTTGTGGGTGTCCTGGAAGCCACCCGGTCCGGTACAGGCGTTCGCGCCGCCGGAGTTGAGGATCACGGTGCGCAGCCGGCCGGTGGTGAGGACCTGCTGTGACCACAGCACCGGTGCTGCCTTCACCTGGTTGCGGGTGAAGACGCCGGCGGCGGAATGGTCAGGGCCCTCGTTGAAGACGAGTGCGAGGTCGAGCGCACCGGATGCCTTGATGCCCGCCGCGATTCCGGCGGCCCGGAAACCCAGGGGCGCGGTGACGCCCTGGTTCCGCACGAGCCGCGGGTGATCGCCGGGGGCGCCGCCCTCGATCCGGTCCTGCTCTGTTTCCGCGCTGCCCTGTGATCCGGTCACGGTGCCACTCCCACGGTGCTCAGTCCCTCGTTCTCGGTCCAGCCCAGCGCCAGGTTCATCGATTGGACCGCGGCGCCGCCGGTCCCCTTGGTCAGGTTGTCGACTGCGCCGACGACCACGAGGGTCTGTGCGCGTTCGTCGACGGTCACGCCGAGCTGGACGGCGTTGGAGCCGATCACCGAACCGGTGGCAGGCAGTCGCCCCTCCGGCAGCACGTGCACGAATTCCTCGTCGGCATAGGCCTTCTCGTAGACCGCGCGGGCCTCCTCCGCGGTGGCCCCGGTGCGCGCGGTGCACGTCGCGAGGATGCCGCGGGCCATCGGGGCGAGGATGGGCGTGAAGGAGACGGTCACCGGCTGTTCCGCGGCAACCGAGAGCGCCTGGGAGATCTCCGGCGTGTGCCGGTGGACCCCGCCGACGCCGTAGGCCCGCGCGGACCCGATGACCTCGGACGCCAGCAGGTCGACCTTGGGCGACCGACCGGCACCCGATGCCCCGCTCACCGCGACGACGGTCACGTGCGGATCGGCGATGCCCGCGGCGATGGCCGGGAGCAACGACAGGATCGAGACCGTCGGATAGCAACCGGGCACCGCGATCCGGCTCGCGTCCCGGAGCGTTTCCCGGTTGCCGGGCAACTCGGGCAGACCATACGGCCAGGTCCCGGCGTGGTCTCCGCCGTAGTACGACGTCCATTCACCGGCGTCGCGCAATCGGAAGTCGGCCCCGCAGTCGATGATCAGCGTCGTCGGCGGCAGGGCATCGGCGATCACCGCGGATGCGCCATGCGGCAGGCCCAGGAAGACGACGTCGTGTCCGGCGAGGATCTCCGGTGTCGTGTCCTGCAGGACCCGGTCGGCCAGCGGGAGCAGATGGGGATGATGTGCACCCAGGAGTGTCCCGGCGTTGCCACCCGCGGTGAGTGCGCCGATCTCGAGTTCGCCGGATCGCAGACGGGGGTGCCCGCACAGCAACCGGAGTATCTCGCCACCCGCGTAGCCGCTCGCGCCGGCCACCGCCACCCTCACCTTGCTTGTCGAAGCCATGTGATCATTATGCAGCAGGATGCAAATCAATTCACGGCGGGGTGACACGCCGTTGGGGTCAGCGGAGACGGGCCCCCACCCGCGCTGCGGCTGCGTCGACGGCGGCCAGCTTGGCCTCGTTGGCCTCGTCCTCGGTGAGGGTACGGTCCGGGGCGCGGAACCGCAGCGAGAACGTCAACGATTTGTTGCCCGCGCCGACCTGTTCACCGGTGAAGACGTCGAACAGTGCGATGTCCTCGAGCAGGTCGCCGGCCCCCTCACGAAGCGCCTTCTGGACGTCCGCAGCCGGGACCTCCCCTCCGACGACGACGTTGACGTCCTGCAGGACCGCGGGGAACACCGACACCGACGGCGCCGGGAGTCGCGCGTCCAAGGGCAGTGCGTCGATGTCGATCTCCACCGCGCAGGTCCGCTTCGGCAGATGGGCCCGCTCGAGCACCGCGGGGTGGAGTTCGCCGGCGTAACCGACCGTGCGGCCGTCGACCGTCAGCCGCGCGCAGCGGCCGGGATGCCATGGGCGCTGATCGTCGGCGGTGAGCTCGACGGTCACCCCCGCCGCGCGACCGATCGTGCGCGCCGCCTCGAAGGCATCGAGGTGGTCGGCGGCGCGTCCCGGACCCCAGGGGCCCGCGGGATCGCGCAGTCCGGTGAGGACGACGCCGACGTGCAGCGGCTGATGGGGCAGCGAGGCGTCGAGCGCCGCGATCTCCTCGTCGGTCGGGCGGCGCGTGACGTCGAGCGCGTCCACCGCGGCGACGTGATCGCCGGCGATGACGACCTGACCGATGGTGAACAGCGACAGATCCCGCTGACCGCGTGCGATGTTGCGGGCCGCCATCTCGAGGAGACCCGGGAGCAACGTCGTGTTGAGCTCGGGGCGATCGGATTCGAGTGGGTTGAGGACCTTCACGGTGCGCCGGCGCTCATCGTCGGCGGGCAGGTCCCAGAGGTCGAACACGCCGGCCGGCATGAACGGATACGGCAGGACCTCGACGTAGCCGTCGAGCGCGAGGGTGCGTCCCACGCTGCGCCTGCGTCGCTGAACCGGGGTGAGTCCGGTGCCGCCGGGCGCGCGCGGAACCACGGCGGGGATGTCCTCCAAGCCCTCCAGACGCAGGACCTCCTCGACCAGGTCGGCGCGTTGCCGCAGATCGGGTCGCCACGAGGGCGGGAACACGTCCAGCTCGTCGGTCCCGGTCACCACGCAACCGACCTCGGTCAGCCGCGTCAGGGTGGTTCCCGGCGGATAGCTGACGCCCGCGACCCGGTCCGGTTCGTCGGCAGCGATGGCGATGGTCGACCGGATCGGGGTCTGGACATGGGTCTCGGACAGCGGTGAGGCGATGCGTCCGCCGGCGATCTCGACGATCAGCCGGGCGGCGCGGTCGGAGGCCACCGCGGTGATCTCGGGGTCGACGATCCGCTCGAACCGCTTGCTGGCCTCGGAGGTCAGCTTGTGGCGCTTCGCGGTGCGGAAGACCCGAACCGGATCGAAGGTCGCCGACTCCAGCAGCACCGTCGTCGTCTCGGGACCCACCTCGGTGCTCGCGCCGCCCATGACACCGGCGAGGGCGATCGGTCCGGTCTCGTCGGCGATCAGCACATCCTCGGGGTCGAGGACGCGAACGGTGTCGTCGAGGGTGGTGAGCTTCTCCCCCGGCTGGGCCGACCGGACCGTGACGGCTCCAGTGACACGGTCGGCGTCGAAGGCGTGCAGCGGCTGACCGAGTTCGATCATGACGTAGTTGGTGATGTCGACGATCGCGGAGATGGGGCGGATACCGGCGACCATGAGCCGCTTCTGCATCCACCACGGGGAGATCGCGGTCGGGTCCACACCGGTGATGACCCGAGCGGTGTAACGCGTCGCGCCGGAGTTCTCGTCGATGGCGACCGGCCACGCCGGGGCCGACCCGTCGTCCGCCAGGTCCGCGGCCCGGAGTCCGGGATCGACGAACGGGACCCCGAAGCTGCCCGCGAGCTCGCGGCCCAGGCCGCGAACCGAGAACGCGTAGCCGCGGTCGGGGGTGACGTTGACGTCGATCGCCGCGTCGGCGAGTCCCAGCACCTCGCGGGCGTCCGCGCCCGGTTCGGCGGTCCCGGGCGCGAGCACGAGGATGCCGCTGTGATCGGTGCCGATACCCAGCTCGGAGACCGAGCAGATCATGCCGTCGGACACCCGGCCGTAGGTCTTGCGCGAGGCGATCTCGAAGGGACCGGGGAGCACGACCCCCGGCAGCGCGGCGACTATCAGGTCACCCTCGGTGAAGTTGCGTGCACCACAGACGATTCCGCGGGGCTCGTCCTCACCGACGGCGACCGTGCAGAACCGGATCGGCTTCTTGAACTCGGTGAGCTCCTCGATCGTCTCCACGCGACCGATCACCAGCGGTCCGGTGATCTCCGGGAACGCCTCGATGTCCTCGATCTCGAACCCGACACGGACGAAACCGGCGTCGATCTCATCGGTGGTCGCCGACCACTGCGGGTCGCCGGCGCGGAGGACCTCGGTGTACCAGGACTGTGGTGCACGCACTGTGTATCAACTACTTTCGTCGCGTCGTGAGGAGTCGTCGGGGCGGGATCTGCGCGGTGCCGGTCAGGCGGCCGGACCGAACGGGAGGGTGAACCGGATGTCCCCCTCGACCATGTCCCGCATGTCGGAGATGTCGTTGCGGAACTGCAGGGTGCGTTCCAGGCCCATCCCGAACGCGAATCCGGAGTACACATCCGGGTCGATACCGCTGGCGCGCAACACATTCGGGTTGACCATGCCGCAGCCGCCCCACTCGACCCAGCCGGGTCCGCCCTTCTTGGCGGGGAACCACACGTCGACCTCGGCGGAGGGTTCGGTGAACGGGAAGTAGCTCGCCCGCATGCGGGTCGTCGTCTCCGGGCCGAAGAGTGCCCGCGCGAAGGTCTCCAGGGTGCCCCGCAGGTTCGCCAGTGTGAGTCCCTTGTCGACGGCGAGTCCCTCGATCTGATGGAAGACCGGGGTGTGGGTGGCATCGAGCTCGTCGGTCCGGAACGTCCGGCCCGGGCACGCCACGTAGATGGGCAGGTCGCGGCTCAGCATCGAGCGCACCTGCACCGGCGAGGTGTGCGTCCGCAGGACCTGCCGCGATCCCTCGGGCGCGATGTAGAAGGTGTCCTGCATCGACCGGGCGGGGTGGTCGGGCAAGAAGTTGAGCGCGTCGAAATTGTAGTGCTCGGTTTCGACCTCCGGGCCCTCCGCGATCTCCCAGCCCATACCGACGAACACGTCGGCCACCTGCTCGGCGATGACGGTGATGGGATGTCGCGCACCCACCGGACGCCGGCCGCTCGGCAGGGTCACGTCGATCGATTCGGCGACGAGGACCGCCGCGTCCCGTTCGGCGTCGAGGACGGCGGTGCGCGCCTCCAGGGCCGCCGACACCCGGCCGCGCACCTGGTTGACCAGCTTGCCGGCTTCGGAACGCTCCTCTTTGGGGAGGGAACCAAGCGCGCGCCGGGCGAGTGCGATCGGCGAGCGATCACCGAGGTGCGCCGACTTGGCCGCGGCGAGCTGATCGAGGTCGGCCGCCGCCTCGAAGTCCTCGATGGCCGACGTCGCGGCCGCCTCGAGGTCGTCGGGTCCCGGGAATGCCGTTGCGTCGGCGGAAGTGGCCACGGTGGGCGTGCTCCTCGTGCGTCGATCGATGGATGGTCGGCATCGTCGTCGCGCTGTGCACGCCGACCCAACGGGCCGGCGGACACCTCCGGCGCCGACGATGACTCCCGTCGAGGGTAGTCGACTACCGCGGGGCGCTGACCTGCAGGGAGGCGTCGTCACCGGGAAGCCCTGGCGCTGCCGTCGGACGACCGGCGGGAACCGCGAGGCAACGCGAGCAGGTGGCACAGGCAAGGCCCATGATCAGCCACCACACACCGTCGCCGGTCAGACCGCCGCGCGCGAGCATCAGCACTGCCACGCCGAGCCCGGCCAGCGCCGTCAGCAGGGCCGCGTTCCGCACCGGTCCGCTGCGCCGGGCGACCGGTTCGTCCCACCACGGCAGGGACCGGTTCTCGAGTGGGGACAGGATCGCGACCACCGGGACCATGCCCGCGAGGAGCAACACGGTCTGCGCCCCGACGATCATCGGGAAGGACGCCGCGCCGACGTCGCCGCGGTCGATGCCGGCCGCGGCGCACAGACCGATGATCGCCGCGAGCACCGGCAGATGCCAGAGATACAGCGTCATCGCGCCCCGGTTGCCCAGCACCACCCACCACCAGACGCGCGGACGGTCGGCCACGACCGCGAGGAATCGGCGCACCGCGATCGCGCCCGCGCACAACACGATCGCGTGGCCGGCGAGCAGCAGGCTCGGCGGACTTATGTTGGACAGGTGCTGGCCCGGAACCGTCACGAGGGAGACCTCGTAGGGTCCCCACGTGACGAGGACGAGGTCGGCTGCCAGCGCACCGGCGGCCGCGAGGACGGCGAGCCCGGGCCGCAGGATCTTCTTGGCGTACGCGACCCCGAGGACCGCGGGGATCGTCCACACGGCGAGGAAGTTCAGGTAGCCGAGCGCTGCGGGGCCGTCCGTCAGTCGGACGGCGTCGACGATCGCCGTGCTCCCCCAACACACCGCCAGGGCGGCCAGCACACCACCGACGGACCGGAGGCGCTGCAGGAACGGGACCACCGCCAGCACGAGCAGGTAGGCGCCGAGGAACCACAGCAACTGCACCCCGAGACGCGCGACCACGTCGGCCGCCACCGTGGCACCGGTACCGGACAGGACGGCATACACGGCCGCGACGGCCCCGAGGTACCAGAACACCGGGCGCATCAACCGTTGTGTCCGGGCGACGAGCCACTGCCCGGCGGTCGGTGTGGCACCGTCGCCGCGCGAGGTCCAGCCGCGGGTCGCCGCGGCGGCACCGGCGAAGAAGAACAGCGGCAGCACCTGCAGCAGCCAGGTTGCCGGCTGCAGAGCGGGCACGTCGCCGAGTGTGTTGCCGAGATGAATCGAATCGTCGGTCGCCTCGACGGTGAGCATGATCGAGTGGCCGGCGACCACGACCGCCAGCGACATGATGCGGATCAGGTCGATGACGCGGTCGCGGTCCCCGGTGAGGGCGGAGAGTTCACGGGGCGTGGGCAGGCCGGTCGACGCCGACCGTCGCGAGACGATGCTGGGCATGGCGTCGAGTCTCGGCCGCGGCGACCGGCACGGCCTGAGGAAAACTACTCGCTCGGGGTCGGCAATCCCCGCACCCGCGAACACACAACCGGCCCGCCCGGGCCGCGACCCTACTTGCCGAAGCCGGCTCGCTTGAGCGCGTCGGCCATCGCCCCGCTGGGTGCCGGGCGTCGATCGTTCCGGTTCCCGCCTCGGTTGCCCTGTCCCTGAGCGCCCCGGCCCTGGCCGCCCGGGTTGCCCCGTCCGCCGCCACGCTGATCGTTCCTCCGCGGCTGATTGCCGCCGCCACGAGCACTGTCCTCCCGCCCCTGCCCGCGCGGCGCGCGGGAGGGTTTGCCGTCACTGCCCGGTTCGTCGTCGAGCCGCAGCGACAACCCGATGCGTTTGCGGTCGATGTCGACGTCCATGACCTTGACCTTCACGATGTCGCCGGACTTGACGACCTCGTGGGGATCGGAGACGAAGCGGTGTGCCATCGCCGAGACATGGACGAGGCCGTCCTGGTGCACGCCGACGTCGACGAACGCGCCGAAGGCGGCCACATTGGTGACCTGACCTTCGAGGACCATCCCCGGGGTCAGGTCGGAGACCTTCTCGATGCCCGTGGCAAACGTCGCGGTCTTGAACTCCGGCCGCGGGTCGCGCCCGGGCTTGTCGAGTTCGGCGATGATGTCGACCACGGTCGGACGACCGAACGTCTCGTCGACGAACTCCTCGGGTCGCAACTTGGTGAGGGTCGCGGTGTCGCCGATCAGCGACCGGACATCGGTGCCCACCTTGTCGAGGATGCGCGTGACGACCGGGTACGCCTCCGGGTGCACGCTCGACGCGTCGAGCGGATTGTCGCCCTCGGCGATGCGCAGGAAGCCGGCGCACTGCTCGAATGCCTTGGGGCCGAGCCTGGGCACCGCGGTGATCTGCTTGCGATCCCGGAACGCGCCATTGGTGTCACGGTGCGCGACAATCGATTCCGCGAGGCCCGCGGTGATGCCGGACACGCGGGACAGCAGCGGCACCGACGCGGTGTTCACGTCGACGCCGACCGCGTTCACCGCGTCTTCGACGACCGCCCCGAGTGAGCGCGCGAGCAGGGTCTCGGAGATGTCGTGCTGGTACTGCCCCACGCCGATCGACTTCGGATCGATCTTCACGAGCTCGGCGAGCGGATCCTGCAACCGGCGGGCGATCGAGACCGCGCCGCGGATGGAGACGTCGAGGTCCGGCAATTCCTTCGACGCGTACGCCGACGCCGAGTAGACCGAGGCACCCGCCTCGGACACGACGACGCTCGTCGGCGGCTTCTTGCCGGCCTCCTTGATCGCCGACAGGAGTTCGCCGGCGAGCGCATCGGTCTCGCGTGAGGCGGTGCCGTTGCCGATGGCAATGAGTTCGACGCCGTGCTTCTCGACGAGTGCGCCGAGCACGGCGAGCGAACCGGACTTGTCGCGCCGGGGCTCGTGCGGATAGATCGTCGCGTGGTCGACGACCCTGCCGGTCGCGTTCACCACTGCGACCTTCACGCCGGTGCGCAGACCGGGGTCGAGCCCCATCGTCGTACGGGACCCGGCGGGCGCGGCCAGCAGGAGGTCCTTGAGGTTCGTCGCGAACACCGCCACCGCGTCGGCCTCGGCGGCCTGACGCAGCCGCATCCGGACGTCGAGGGACAGCCCGACGAACAGCTTGGTACGCCATGCCCAGCGCACCGTGTCGGTGAGCCAGCGGTCGGCCGGACGCCCTTGATCGGCGATGCCGAACCGGGCGGCGATCCGCTGCTCGTACGGTCCGGGGCCGGCGGGCCGGTCGGCCGCTGCCGGATCGGCGTCGAGGGTGACCGACAGGATCTCCTCGCGCTCGCCGCGCAGCACGGCCAGCACCCGGTGCGACGGCAGCGAGGTGAACGGCTCGGAGAACTCGAAATAGTCGGCGAACTTGGCGCCGGCCGACTCCTTGCCGTCCCGAACCGTTGTGCGCAACACTCCGGTCTGCCACATCAGCTCACGGAGTTCGCCGACGAGGTCGGCGTCTTCGGCGAACCGCTCGACGGCGATCGCGCGGGCGCCGTCGAGCTGCTCGGCGGTGAAGGTCGCCGGGTCCGTCGTCGGGTCCGAGAGCAGTGCATCGGCCACCGGCTCGTGTCCGGCCTCGCGTGCGATCTGGGCCTTGGTGCGGCGCTTCGGCTTGTAGGGCAGGTAGATGTCCTCCAGGCGCGCCTTGGTGTCGGCCTCGAGGATGCGCGCATCGAGTGCGGCGTCGAGTTTGCCCTGCGCGGCGATGGATTCGCGGACGGCCTGGCGTCGGGCCTCGAGGTCGCGCAGGTAACCGAGACGCTCGTCGAGGGTACGCAGCTGCGCGTCGTCGAGGCCGTCGGTGGCCTCCTTGCGGTATCGGGCGACGAACGGAACCGTCGATCCGCCGTCGAGCAACTCGATCGCCGATCGCACCTGACCGGCGCCCACCCCGAGTTCGGTCGCGATCGCCGACGCGATGCGGGAGTTCACGACCGCGGGATCGGGCGCGGGCACCGTCTGGGGTGCCGCGGCCGGCGAGCCGGGGGTCGCGGGTGCGGGTTCGGGCGCGGAGTCGGGTGACACAGTTTCTGACACGATCGCCGACCCTACCGGCCGGCTCGGACAGCGGTCAGACGCGACCCGCCGCGCCGTGGACACGGGCGCTCTCGTACAGACAGATGGCCGCCGCGGCAGCGACATTCAGGCTCTCGGCGCGGCCACGGATGGGGATGGACACGCGGTGGTCGGCGGACCGCTGCACCTCGACCGACAGGCCGTGCGCCTCGTTGCCGAAGAGCCATGCGACGCGGCCGGAGAGGATGTCGCCCGCCGCGTCCAGGGCGACCTCGCCATCGGCCGCGGTCGCCAACAGGCTGATGCCGGACCCCCGGATGGCGTCGAGGGCGTCGTCGACGGCGCGCTCACGCACCACGGGCACCGTGAACACGCTTCCCGCGCTCGCACGGACGCACTTGCCGTTGTGGGGGTCGACGGCATCACCGAGCAGGATCACCGCGTCGGCGCCCATCGCGTCGGCGCAGCGGATGAGCGTGCCCGCGTTCCCGGGCTCCCGCGGCTCGACCGCGATCGCGAGGAGTCGCGGCCCGGCGGTGAGGACGGCGTCGAGCGGCACGTCGAGCAACGGGCAGATCGCGAAGATGCCCGCGGGCGTGGACGTCTCGGCCAGCTTCGACGCGGCGCGGCCGGTGATCACCGACACCGGGACGCCAGCCGCCGCGGCGGTCTCGGCGAGATCGCGATGACGGAACTGCTCGTCGTCAGCGACCAGGACCGCCTCGGCCCGTCCGACGGCCAGCGCCGAGGCGACGGCATTGGCACCTTCGGCGACGAAGCGACCCTGGTCGCGCCGCTCGGCCGCGCGATGAAGCTTCGCATACGACACGACCCGCGAGGATCGCTCGGACAGGACCTCCGTCATCGGAGGTTCTTCCGCGCGACTCGCGGGTCGTGGGTGCTGGTGCGCAATCAGGCAGCCGGCGCGTTGACGTCGGCCGGCAGTGCCTTGCGGGCGACCTCGACCAGACCGGTGAAGGCCTCGGGATCGGTCACGGCGATGTCGGCGAGCACCTTGCGGTCGACCTCGACACCCGCGGCCTTGAGGCCCTGGATGAGTCGGTTGTAGGTGATGTCGTTGGCGCGGGCCGCGGCGTTGATACGCGAGATCCACAGCTTGCGGAACTCACCCTTGCGCGCGCGACGGTCGCGGTAGGCGTAGTTCAGCGAGTGGAGCTGCTGCTCCTTCGCCTTGCGGTAGAGGCGCGACCGCTGTCCGCGGTAGCCCTTCGAGGCCTCGAGGGTGGACCGACGCTTCTTCTGGGCGTTGACGGCCCTTTTCACGCGTGCCATGTGTTAGATCCTTTTGCTTGTCAGATGTCTGGGGTCGCTGGCGTCAGCGGTTGAGCAGTCGCTTGATGCGCGGGGCGTCGTTCTCGCTGACGACGGTGGTGCCGTCGAGACGACGGGTGCGCCGAGACGACTTGTGCTCGAGCAGGTGGCGGCGGTTGGCCTTCTGGCGGACGATCTTTCCGCTGCCGGTCACCTTGAAGCGCTTCGCGGTGCCCTTGTGGGTCTTGCTCTTCGGCATGTTCTTCCTTCTCTCGGGCGAACTCGGGCACCGGACCCGGCGAGGTCCGGTGTGTACCCGTGTTCGCGTGTCGTGATCTCGGCCGGAGCGGTTCGGACTCTCGTCCGGCCGATCGACTCAGTTCTCGTCCGCTCAGTTCTCGCGGATCAGCTCGCGTCTGGGGCGGCCTTCGGGCCACCGGAACGCTCACGGCTCTCTTGCGCCTTCTGGCGGGTCTTCGCACCCTTGTGCGGCGCGAGGACCATCGTCATGTTGCGGCCGTCCTGCTTGGCCGAGGTCTCGACGAAGCCGTAGTCGGCGACATCGTTGCCCAGGCGCTGCAACAGTCGGTAGCCGAGCTCGGGGCGGGACTGCTCGCGGCCGCGGAACATGATGGTGACCTTCACCTTGGATCCCGCTTCGAGGAACCGGATGACGTGACCCTTCTTGGTCTCGTAATCGTGGTCGTCGATCTTGGGACGGAGCTTCTGCTCCTTGATGACGGTCATCTGCTGGTTGCGACGCGATTCGCGCTGCTTCTGGGCCGCTTCGTACTTGAACTTGCCGTAGTCCATGATCTTGCAGACCGGCGGACGGGCGTCCGGGGCCACCTCGACCAGGTCGAGATCGGCCTCGTAGGCCAAGCGAAGCGCATCTTCAACACGCACGATGCCCACCTGCTCCGAGTTGGGTCCGACGAGTCGGACCTCAGGGACGCGGATGCGCTCGTTGATGCGGGTCTCAGTGCTGATGGGGCCTCCTTGTTCAATCCTGCAGTGGTAACCGTCGCGTCGTGGCGAGGGACGTATGCAAGAGAACCTGCGGGACACCTCAGCAAGGAAGCCCCGGGACTGATGTCCGCGGGGCTCCGATACCGACCGGTTCGTCCACGCGTGCCAGTGCTGACACACGCTGCCGACGACATGCAGCTCAGCATCGAGAGATGCGATCTGCGACGATCGGCGTGAACCGGACCGTGCAACTGCGAGAACCTCGCGTCGAACGGTGGGAGCGGAACTCCACTTACGACCCCGGCGCATACCAGGGCGGTCGTGCTATGGGAGTCTAACAGCCATGGCCGAGAACTCCTATTCGTCACCTGCACCGTTACCCCCGGAGGGTGCGACGGGCGATGGCGCCGACCTGGGAGATGCGGCGCACACCGATCCCGACAACGTCCGTGACCTGGGCGATATTCCGGCCATCGAGGTCATCACCCGATCCATCGTCATGCTGATGAGCGCGGCGGCCGAGAAGCTCGGCCTGGCCGAGGGGACCCCGGCCGACCGGATCGACCTGCCCGAGGCCCGCACCCTGATCACCGCCCTGGCCGGCATCGTCGACGCGTCGAAAGCCGATCTCGGCATCCACGCCGCGCCCATCCGCGACGGCCTCAAAGGGCTGCAGCTGGCGTTCCGGGAGGCCAGTGCATACCCGGACGAGCCCGGCGAGGGCCCGGGCGAGAAGTACACCGGCCCGGTTCGCGCGCCTCGGCGGTAGTGGCCTCGACACGCGGCGGCCTCGCTCCGCTCGGCCGGCGCTGCTCGACCAGCGGAGGGCCTACGCTGGACCCATGACGAATGCCGAGGAGCCCGGACGGTCCGACGAGATCATCGATGCGGAGATCGTGCCGACCGGCCCGGTGCCCGGAGCGGTTCCCGATCCGGATTACTCCGACAGCGGCGTCCCGACCTTCGACTTCGTGCGCGACAAGATCGAGAACCGCATCACCACCGCGATCGGGTCGCAGGAGCTGGCGGAGGCGAGCGCCGAAGGCCAGTCCGTCGACGAGATGATGCGCAAACGCGACGAGGCCGCGAAGAAGCGACTCGAGGAGATCCGCAAGTCGATGGGTTCGTAGCGCACTCCCCCGCCGCGCATTCCCCCTCAGAACACGCAAATCGCCACTCCCGTTGACGTCTGCCGCGGTAACCGGCGCTCCTGCAACGGAAGTGGCGATTCGCGTTCGGTGGCTCAGCCCACCGACGCCACCGCGTGGTCGATGTCGACGATCTCGGCCAGGAATTTGCCGGTGTGACTGCCCGGAGTCGCGGCGATGTCCTCCGGAGTACCTTCGCCGACCACGGTTCCACCACCCGCGCCACCCTCGGGTCCCATGTCGATGACCCAGTCGGCGGTCTTGATGACATCGAGGTTGTGCTCGATCACGATGACCGTGTTGCCCTTGTCGACCAGGCCGTTGATCACGGCGAGCAGCTTCTTGATGTCCTCGAAGTGCAGACCGGTGGTCGGCTCGTCGAGGATGTAGACCGTCCGGCCCATCGACCGCTTCTGCAATTCAGCCGCCAGCTTCACGCGCTGTGCCTCACCGCCGGACAGCGTCGGCGCCGGCTGCCCGAGCCGGACATAGCCCAGACCGACGTCGACAAGTGTCTTCAGGTAGCGATGGATCGAGGTGACGGGCTCGAAGAAGTCGGCGGCCTCCTCGATCGGCATGTCGAGCACCTCGGAGATGGTCTTGCCCTTGTAGTGCACCTCGAGGGTCTCGCGGTTGTACCGCGCGCCGTGACAGACCTCGCACGGGACGTACACGTCCGGCAGGAAGTTCATCTCGATCTTGATCGTGCCCTCACCGGTGCACGCCTCGCAGCGGCCGCCCTTGACGTTGAACGAGAACCGCCCCGGTTGATAGCCGCGGACCTTCGCCTCGGTCGTCGCCGCGAACAACGTGCGGATCTTGTCGAAGACACCGGTGTAGGTGGCCGGGTTCGACCGCGGGGTGCGCCCGATCGGCGACTGGTCGACCTGCACGAGCTTGTCCAGGTTGTCCAGGCCCTTGATGCGGGTGTGACGCCCGGGCACCTGACGCGCGCCGTTGAGCTTGTTGGCGAGCACGGTGGCCAGGATGTCGTTGACGAGCGTCGACTTGCCCGACCCCGAGACACCGGTGACCGCGGTCATCACGCCGAGCGGGAACGACACGTCAATGCCACGGAGATTGTGTTCCCGTGCGCCGACGACCGTCAGCTGGCGCTTGCGATCGATCGGCCGCCGGATGTCCGGCACCGGCAGGGTGTCGCGACCGGCGAGGTAAGCACCGGTCAGCGACTTCCGGTTCTTCAGCAGGTCCTTGTAACTGCCGCTGTGCACCACGTGCCCGCCGTGCTCCCCGGCACGGGGCCCGATGTCGACGATCCAATCGGCGGCGCGGATGGTGTCCTCGTCGTGTTCGACGACGATCAGTGTGTTGCCCAGATCCCGAAGCCGCGTCAACGTGTCGATGAGTCGGCGGTTGTCGCGCTGGTGCAGACCGATCGACGGCTCGTCGAGAACATAGAGGACGCCCGCGAGACCCGAACCGATCTGGGTGGCCAGGCGGATGCGCTGCGCCTCACCGCCCGACAACGAACCCGCGGCGCGCTCGAGCGACAGGTACTCGAGTCCGACGTCGAGCAGGAAGCGGATGCGGGCCTGGACCTCCTTGAGGACCCGTCCCGCGATCGCGGCCTGCCGGGAGTCGAGCCGCAGTTGGTCGAGGAAGTCGGCGCAATCGGCGACCGACAGGGCGCACACCTCGGCGATCGACTTCGGCCCGAACTCCGGGTGGTCGAGCGTGACGGCGAGGATCTCCGGGCGCAGGCGCGCACCCTGACAGGCAGGACACGGCACGTCCCGCATGTAGCCCTCGTACCGCTCCTTCATCTGCTCGGACTCGGTCTGGTCCATGCGGCGCGCGAGGAACGAGAGCACGCCCTCGAACTCGGTGTAGTACGAGCGGGTGCGGCCGTACCGGTTGCGGAACTTGACGTGGACCTGGTGGTCGCTGCCGTTGAGCAGGGCCCTGCGCGCCTTGATCGGCAGCTTCTTCCAGGGCGTGTTGATGTCGAACTTCATCTGATCGGCCAGACCGGACATCAACCGGAGGAAGTAATCGGCGTTGTGCCCGGTCGACCACGGCGCGATGGCACCCTCGGCGAGCGACATCTCCGGGTCGGGCACGACGAGCTCCTCGTCGACCTCCTTGCGGATGCCGAGCCCGTCGCATTCCGGGCATGCGCCGTACGGCGAGTTGAACGAGAACGACCGCGGTTCGAGGTCGTCGATCGCGATCGGATGCGCATTCGGGCAGGCCATCCGCTCCGAGAAGCGGCGCTCGCGTTCCGGGTCGTCCTCCTCGAGGTCGACGAAGTCGAGCACGATGATGCCGTCGGCCAGACGCAGACCGGTCTCGACCGAATCCGTCAGGCGCTGCTTGGCGCTGGCCTTGACGACCAGGCGGTCGACGACCACCTCGATGTCGTGCTTCTCCTGTTTCTTCAGCTTCGGCGGATCGGTCAGCTGATGGACGACGCCGTCGATGCGGGCGCGGGAGAAGCCCTGGGTCTGGAGCTCGGCGAAGAGGTCGACGAACTCTCCCTTGCGGGTACGCACGACCGGCGCGAGCACCTGGAAGCGCGTGCCCTCGTCCATCGCGAGCACCTGATCCACGATCTGCTGGGGTGTCTGCTTGGCGATGGGCTCGCCGCAGATCGGGCAGTGCGCCTTGCCGGCGCGGGCGTAGAGGAGACGGAGGTAGTCGTAGACCTCGGTGATGGTGCCGACGGTCGACCGGGGATTGCGGTTGGTCGACTTCTGATCGATGGACACCGCGGGCGAGAGGCCCTCGATGAAGTCCACATCCGGCTTGTCCATCTGCCCGAGGAACTGCCTCGCATAGGCGGACAGTGACTCCACGTAGCGCCGCTGCCCCTCCGCGAAGATCGTGTCGAAGGCGAGGGATGACTTGCCCGATCCCGACAACCCCGTGAAGACGATGAGGCTGTCCCGGGGCAGGTCGACATCGATGCCGCGCAGATTGTGTTCGCGGGCACCTCGGACGATCAGACGATCAACCACTGCAGTCCTTACATTCTCGAGTCACAGGGCGCACAGACGGCGCACGGGCACAGTACCGACGGCCACCGACAAAAACGTCGCCATGCACTCGCCCCGGGGAGATTCGGAGTCCGACGACCGGGCGATCGGTCTCGCCGCCCGCGTGTCATCGCCGAACCGATGGTCCAGGATACGCGCGCCACGCCGGGTTTCATGGTCGCGACCGTCACATTCCGGCTGCCCGCTGTCATAGCCTGTCGGCATGACCTCCCCAGCGACACCGATCAGCGACGACTACACCGGCGACCTCTCCGAGTCGAAGACCCCACAGCGCCGCACGCTGTCGTCGGCCACCATCGTCAAGCTGTCCGTCGGCCCGATGGACAACAACGTCTACCTGGTGACCTCGCGTGCGACGGGCGATCAGCTGATCATCGACGCGGCCAACGACGCGGAGACGATCACCGAGGTCTTGTCGGCCGTCGAGGGAACGCCGAAGCTCATCTTCACGACGCACCAGCATTTCGATCACTGGCAGGCCCTGGCCGCCGTCACCGAGTCCACCGGGGTGCCGACCGCGGCGGGGCGCCTCGACGCCGATGAACTGCCCGTCACCCCCGACCGCCTCGTCGACGACGGTGACGTCCTCGAGGTCGGCGACCTCAGTTTCGAGGCCATCCACCTCGTCGGGCACACCCCGGGATCGATCGCTCTCGCGCTCACCGACGTCGACGACAGCGGCGAGCGAACCGTGCACCTCTTCACCGGTGACTGCCTCTTCCCCGGCGGGATCGGCAAGACCTGGAAGCCGGAGGACTTCGACACCCTCCTCACGGACGTCTCGACGAAGCTGTTCGACCGCTTCGACGACTCGACCATCGTTTACCCCGGCCACGGCAAGGACACCACTCTGGGCGCCGAGCGCGGGTCACTACCCGAATGGCGTGAGCGCCGCTGGTGATCCGGAAGCTGGCGACGCCGGTCGACTCCCGAGTGTTTGGTCGCCGTCGCGGGCGGTTACCTGTTCCTCGGATCGTTCGGCGAGTCGTGACCCGCGATGCCCGTAGGTACGCAAACCGGTCACGGCACGCCGAGTGACCTGCAGATTCGTTGCGACAGGGTAGCGTTGAACGGGCCAGAAACGCGCTTCACCCGACGGATCTCGATAGCCAAACCCGACTGAAGAAGGTTGTGACCGATGATTCTCCGCCGTATAGCCCGTCCGCTCCTCGCCTCGGCGTTCGTCGCCAGCGGCGTGGACGCCATCCGGAGCCCCAAACCGATCGCGCAGTCCGCCGAGCCGGTCGTGGACAAGGCCCGGTCGTCGCTCCCGCCCGAGGTGGCCGGCCGGATCCCGGAGAACACCGAGACCCTGGTGCAGATCAACGCCGCCGCCCAGATCGGCGGCGGAATCCTGCTCGCCACCGGCAAGTTCCCGCGCGTGGCGTCCGTCGTCCTGGCCGGCACCCTGATCCCGACGACGGCAGCGGGCACCGACTTCTGGAACGAGGCCGACCCGGTCAAGAAGGAAGCCCAGCGCAACGCGTTCATCAAGAACGTCGGCCTGCTCGGCGGAGTCCTGTTGGCGGCGGTCGACACCGAGGGCAAGCCGTCGCTCGCGTGGCGCGGCCGTCAGAAGGCATCCGCTGTGGCCGCGGCGCTGCCGATCGGTGCCGCCGCCGGGTCGTCGACCTGGGAGCACCTCGTCGAGCGCACCCACGACGGCGCCGAGATCGTCTCCGAGCGGTCCGCCGACGCCGCGGCGAAGTTCCGCGAGCACGCACCCGAGATTGCCGAGGCCGCGCAGAAGCGCTCCCTCGAGCTGGCCGGCAAGGCCGCCGAGACCGCCTCCGATGTCGCGGATCGCATCAAGGACCGCGCTCCGGTCGTCGCCGACGCGGCTCTCCACCGGTCGTCGGAGCTCGCCGACACGGCGCTCGCGCGTTCGTCTGATCTCGCCGAGACCGCGCGCAAGCGGGGCCCGAAGCTCGTGAAGGAAGCGCAGAAGCGAGCCGAGAAGGCTCAGAAGCAGGCCGCGAAGGCGCAGAAGCAGGCGAAGAAGAAGGCTCCGAAGATCGCCGATTCGGCCCGCGACCGCGCGTCCGATCTCGCCGACACCGCCCGCAAGCGCGCACCGGAGTTCGCCGACGTGGCACGCGATCGGTCCGCCGAACTCGCCGACGTCGCCCGCGCACGGTCGGCCGAGCTCGCCGAGACCGCACGCCAGCTCGCCGCAGCTGCCGAGGACTCCGCCGAGCAGAGTCGCAAGCGTCTGCGCAAGGCACGTCGCTGATCCCTCGGGGTCTCCACGCGCACGAGCAACAGATACGAGCACGACCCTGAGCACAACCGATCTCACGACCACGGACGCGGTGCACCCGCCAGAGGATTATCCCTGGGTGCCCGCGTCCGCGGGGCTGAGAGAGGCCTCGCTGCACGAGATGACGCTCGCGGGTCCGCCGTTCGGGACGGTCCCGTCGGTGGGCTCGCGGCTCGTGGTAGCGGTCGGGTCGAATGCCGCCCCCGACGTTCTCCGTCGCAAGCTCGCCCACGTTCCGTCGACGGACCGGATCTGCCTCCGCACGGTCCGCGTCACGAACATCACAGTCGGCCATTCCGCCCATGTAGCGGCCCGGGGATACATTCCGGCCGCACCGATCCTCGCAGGTGAGGGCGCGATCACGACGACCGCGGCCTGGCTGGGTCCCACCCACATCGATGCTCTCGACGCCACCGAACCCAACTATGATCGACAGACAGTGACTACGCGCGACCACCCCGTTCTCGGCCGTCCCTCTCCCCTCCTTCCGGACGAGTGGACCCCGCCTGCGACCTTCGACCTGTACGTGTCCCGGCACGGCGTCCTCGCCGACCCGGTCACCGGTGACCCCGTCCCCTTCGGCGCACAGACCGACGTTCTCGAGTGGCTGTCCCGCCGACTCGACGACGAGACACTCGCCGACCCGGCGTCACAGGTCTGCCGCCGCTTGTCCGCCGACCCCCGCGCGATGACCGCCCGCATCCGGGCCGCCGGACTGGCCCGGTCCCACGGGTCCCGCGCACCGCTGTCGATCGGGGACGGCCGATGACCGCCCTCTCGCCGGACGCCGACCCCCGCGTGGACGAGGAACAACGGCACCTCGACCGCGTGTACGGCAGGCTGGACCGGATGCGTCGGACCACCCAGCGTCGGTTGTCGTCGACGCTCTCCGAACGCGGCGGCACACCGCAGGCGCTGTCCGAACGCGAGTCCTACGAGCGGATGTACAACGAGGATCTCGCCAAATTCGATGCCGCCGAACACAATCTGTATTTCGGTCGTCTCGACCTCGAGGACGGCGAGATCCGGCGCATCGGACGCATCGGTGTCCTCGACGACGGTTTCGCCGACGACGGCGAACTCGACGCCACCGCCACCGACGCCACCCTGCTGCTGGACTGGCGCGCGCCGCTGGCCCGGCCGTTCTATCTGGCGACGCCCGCCGCGCCCGAGGACGTCGCGCGCCGTCGCCATATCCGGACCCGCAGCCGCAAGGTCCGCGGGGTGAGCGATGAGTCCCTGACCGCAGGCGATGCGCTGCTCGACGACTTCGGACACGGCGACGTCGTCAACGAGTCGGCTCTTGTCGCGGCCCTCAACGCCGCCCGCACCGGCGAGATGACCGACATCGTCGAGACGATCCAGCGCGAGCAGGACCTGATCATCCGGTCGACGCATCGCGGGGTCACCGTCATCCAGGGCGGCCCCGGAACCGGCAAGACCGCCGTGGCGCTGCACCGAGCCGCCTACCTGCTCTACACACATCGCGAGAACCTCTCGCGCAGCGGCATTCTCATCATCGGACCCAACGACGACTTCCTGAACTACATCGGCCAGGTGCTGCCCTCGCTGGGCGAGTCCGGCGTGCTCCTCTCGACCATCGGGGACCTGTTCCCCGGCGTCCGCGCGGGCACCGCCGACCCGCGGACGACCGCCGCGGTCAAGGGCGGACTGCGCATGGTCGACGTCCTCAAGCGGGCGGTGCGTGCCCAACAGTCGCTGCCGTCCCGGCCCGAGGCAGTCGATTTCGACAGCTACACCGTCGAGATCGACTCGGCCCTGGTCAAGGCCGCGCGCGCCAAGGCCCGCGCGACTCGACGCGCCCACAATCTCTCGCAGAACGCCTTCCTGAAGGCGGGACTCGCCGAACTCGCGGCGCGGCACGCGGCGGCCATCGGATCGAGCCTGCTCGACGGTTCGCAGTTGCTCAGCCCCGCCGACATCGCCGACATCCGCGACGACATGAGCCGCGATCCCGACATCCGTGCCGCGTTGCTGCGGTACTGGCCGACGCTGACCCCGCAGGCCCTGCTTCGCGACCTGCTCGGCGACGAACGCGCGATCCGCAAGGCCACCCCGGGTTGGACGGACGCCGATCGTGCGGCGCTGCACCGTCCGTCGCGCCCTGCCACGACGTCGGGCGCGGACTTCTCGCCTGCCGACGTCCCATTGCTGGACGAACTCGCCGAGCTGATCGGTTACGGCACCGAGGACGCGGAGCGGGCCGAACGCGCACGCTGGCGTCGCCAGTTGGCCGAGGCGCAGGACGCACTGGACATCCTGACCGGCTCGGCGCCGCAGGACCTCGAGGACGAACTCGATCCCGAGATCCTGATGGCCTACGACCTGATCGACGCAGAACAGCTCGCGTCCCGCCAGACCGAGACACGACGCGCCACGACGGCCGAACGTGCCTACGGCGACCGCACCTGGACGTTCGGCCACGTCATCGTCGACGAGGCCCAAGAGCTCTCCCCCATGTCCTGGCGGATGGTGATGCGACGCATCCCGAATCGGTGGATGACGATCATCGGCGACACCGCTCAGACATCCGACGAGGCGGGCACGCGCTCGTGGGCCGAGGTCCTGGAGCCGTATGTCGCGAAGCGCTGGCAGTTCAAAGAGCTGTCGGTCAACTACCGGACCCCGAGCGAGATCATGGAGTACGCCGCGCGCGTCCTCGACGAGATCGGCAACGGCGAGAAGGCCCCGACCTCGTTGCGCAGCAACGGGATCGAGCCGGTGGCGCTGCGGGCGGACAACGACTCCCCGCGGAGCATCGCCGACGCCGTCCTCCGAGCCGTCGGGCTCGCCGAACCCGACGGCCTCACCGCCGTCGTGGTCCCCGATCACCTGCACGACGCGATCGACGCGGCGCTGGCGCCGGATTGCTTCACGCTCCCCGACCGGGAGCCACCCCGGGTGTACACGGTGCGGAGCTGTAAGGGCCTGGAGTTCGACACGACCATCGTCGTCGAGCCCGCTGCGATCATCGACCAGTCACCACGCGGGCTCAGCGACCTGTACGTCGCCCTCACCCGGGCGACCCAGCGACTCGTCGTCGTCCATCGGGACGACCTCCCCGACGCCCTCGCGGATCTGCCGGCCGGCTGAGGGCGCGCGATCCCCGCTCCGCTCCCGGTTGATGCGACCTGCCGACCCGGTTACTGCGAAAGCACTCGTTGTGATCGGAGCGGCCCAATTACTGCTCCCTGAGGAGGCCGGAGCTTGCGGAGGCCGTCACGAAGGGTCTTGGCGAGACGGGTTGCGAAGACCCTTCGTGACGCGCCCTCCGCAAGCTCCGGGCGCTCCTCAGGGAGCGGGGGTCGGCCGCGCCCTCCGCAAGCTCCGGGCGCTCCTCAGGGAGCGGGGGTCGGCCGCGCCCTCCGCAAGCTCCGGGCGCTCCTCAGGGAGCGGGGGTCGGCCGCGCCCTCCGCAAGCTCCGGGCGCTCCTCAGGGAGCGGGGGTCGGCCGCGCCCTCCGCAAGCTCCGGGCGCTCCTCAGGGAGCGGGGGTCGGCCGCGCCCTCCGCAAGCTCCGGGCGCTCCTCAGGGAGCGGGGGTTGGCCGCGCCCGCCGCAAGCTCCGGCCTACTCAGGGAGCGGGTGGGGGCCGTCGCTTGCGCGCCGCGACTCGGCCTCGCGGATCGCCGCGTCGATCCGCGGTCCGATCACCTCGAGCGCGTCGGTACCGACGATCCCGAGGTGATCGGCATCGACGTCGACACGGGTGACCCGCCCGCCGAGGAACGATGTCCAGCGTCCGGCGGTGCTGTCCGGGTCGGCCTCCCCCGCCGCCGCGACGACGAGCATCGCGTCGCCGTCGTAGGTTCGGGGCCGATGGTCGACGGTGCGTCGGGCCGACGTCGCCATCCGTTGGAGCATGCGGTCGAACGCGGGTCCGTCGAGGAGTCCGAGTCCGACGACCCGCTCGCGGACCGCCGCCGCCATCGCGGCCGGATCGTCGGAGGCGGTCACCGCGTCGATGTCGATGACCGCTCGCCACCCGCCGAGCAGGTCCGCGACCGTGGCTCGCGCATCCTCCGCGGACACCTCGGCACGCGCCGCCGCCCCGTCGGTCTCGAGTTCACCGCCGGTCGCGGGATAGCTGTCGAGGAGGCCGAGGAACCCGACTTCGGCACCCTGCGAACGCAATTCGGCCGCCATCTCCTGGGCGATGAGCCCGCCGAGGGACCATCCGACGAGGTGGTAGGGCCCCTGCGGGACGATCGCCCGGATCTCGGCCACATACCGCGCGGCGAGTTCGCGGATCGACGTGGCGGCCGTGTCGCCGGCCACCACGAAGGGGTCCTGCAGACCGAAGACCGGCCGGTCTTCGAGATACGGTGTGAGACCGGCGAACAGCCACGCCAACCCATCGGCGGGGTGGACGCAGAAGACCGGTTCGCGGCTGCCGTCCGCCCGTAGCGGCACGACCACCTGGCCCCGCGGTTCGGCGGTGTCGGTGGATTCCTCGTGCGTCGCCTGAGCAGCGAGCCGGGCGCCGAGATCGCGCGGTGTGGGTCCGGCGAAGATCCATGCGACCTCGACGGGCAGTCCGGTCCGTCGCCGCAGCAGCGACACCAGCCGAACCGCCGACAGCGAGGTCCCGCCGAGGTCGAAGAAACCCTGGTCCGCGTCGGTCACCGCGGTCCCGGTGATCTCCGACATCGCTTCGGCGACCGTCACTTCCCAGCGGCCGGTCGGGGCCGCGGGCTCGGCGTCCTCGCGTCCCCCACCGGCTGAGTTCATGAGCGACGCGACCTCGCGGCGTCCGGGTCGCCCGTCCGCGCCGACCGGGATGGCGTCGACGACGCTGATCACCGTCGGAATACAGTGTGCGGGCAATACTCTCGACAGCTCGCGTCGGAGGTCGGAGGCGCCGGGGCCGTCGCGGTCGACCACGACCCAGGCCCCCACCTCGACTCCGTCATCCGTCGGCTGACCGTCGGACGCCGACGCCACGACCGCTGCAGTGACGACGCCCGCCACCGCGTTGAGTGCCGCCTCCACCGCATCGAGATCCACTCGCCGCCCGCCGATCCGGGGGTGACGCTCGACCGGCCCGAGGATCTCCGGTCGTGTCATCGAGGCGTCGACCCACCGCGCCCGCATACCCGTCGCGAGCAGCGAACCGTCTGCCGTGCGCTCGTGCAACTCACCCGGCACCCGCGCCGGTACCGCCCGGCCCGCGCTGTCGAGGATCAGCGACGCACCGTCAACGGCACCGGTCACATCGACCTCGTCCAGCACCATGTCGATGTCACCGGTCACGGCGTCGAGCATGCCTAGGAAGACGTCGCGTATCGACTCAACCGTCTCGATGTCGAACAGCGCTGCGGCGTAGTCGATCTCGCCGACCAACTCGACAGCCGCACCGACGGACCGCTCCGCGAGACCGAGGGTGAGGTCGACCTTCGCCGGCGGCGGCCCCGGTTCGAGGGCCACGACCTCGAGACCGTCCACGATGAGCGGCTCGGCGTCCGCGCCGATACCAGGCACCGCCGGTGTCCCGGACGACTCGCCGAGATAGTTGATCATGACCTGCACGAGCGGCGCGTGGGCGGTGGACCGGACCGGGGTGAGGTGCTCGACGAGGGTCTCGAACGGGATGTCGGCGTGCGCGAAGGCCGCGAGATCGGCGTCGCGGACCCGGCGGAGCAGGTCCTCGACCTTGTCCTCGGAGTGCACCGATGTGCGGAGCACCACGGTGTTGACGAACATCCCGATGAGCCCCGCCGTGGCCGCGTGCCCGCGACCGGAGATGGCGGCGCCGACGCTGATGTCCCGCACATCGGCCACACGGGCGAGTGCGGCGACGAAGGCGGCGTGACAGACCATGAACGGGGTCATCCCGTGCACGCGTGCGGTCGCCGCCACCGCCGCGCTGCGCTCCTCGCCGATCTGGAGGGGCAGCCGACCACCGGTGGGGTCGGCGATCGGTGGACGCGGACGGTCACCGGGGATCTCCAACGCGGCCGGAACGTCGGCCAGCGTCTCGGTCCAGAACGAGTACTGCGCCGCCATCGGTGAGGTCGGGTCGTCGAGGTCCCCGAGCACATCGCGTTGCCACAGCGCGTGATCGGCGTATGCGATCTCCGGTACGTCGATCGACCCGTCTTCGGGGCGTCGACCGTTGCGGTACCCACCGAGGAGCTCCGCGGCCAGGATCGCCAGGGACGCCGCATCGCCGGCTATGTGGTGCAGGATTAGCACGACTCGAAACACTGGCGGCGACGCACCCTCCGCTGATACCAGCGACGTCACCACACGCAACGGCAGCTGCGTCGTCACGTCGAATCCCTCCGCGCACAACGCCATCGCGTCCTCGGGCGTCCCGGCCGATTCCCAGCGCAGTCGGGCCGCCGCCACCGAAGGATCGAGGATGTGCTGTAGCGGCACCCCGCCGTCGCCGAGCGGGTAGACGGTCCGCAGCGGTTCGTGTCGCGTCATCACAGCCGCGACCGCGGCGCGTAGTGCGTCGACATCGAGGAGTCCCCGGATGTCGAATGCGATCGGCATGTTGTACGTCGGGGACGTCACGTCGAACTGGTTGATGAACCACAGTCGCTGTTGCGCATACGACAACGGGATGCGCTCGGGCCGGGGTCGTGCGACGAGCGGATGGTCGGAGACCCGACGACGCGTGACGAGTTGCGCGAGCTCGCGGACCGTCGGGGTGCGGAAGAGGTCGCGCACATCGAGGTCGGTCCCGAGCTGCTCGCCGATCCGGGCGACGACCCGCATCGCGGCGAGCGAGTTGCCGCCCAGATCGAAGAACGGTGTCGTGACCGAGATCTCGTCGAGTCCCAGCACGTCGGCAACGACGACGGCCATCGCCCGTTCGACGGCGTCGGCGGGCGGCACCATCTCGACCGGCTCGCTCCGCGGCGCGGGCAGGGCCCGGCGGTCGAGTTTGCCGGTCGCGGTCACCGGGACCGAATCGAGGACCACCCACTGCGTCGGGTGCATGTACTGCGGCAACGCCTGCCGCAGATGCTCACGGATCGCGTCGAGATCGACACGGCCGGCGAGGTATCCGACCAGTGCATCACCCGCCGGCCCGCTCCGGACGGTGACCGCCGCGTGCGAGATGCCGTCGACACGGGCGAGGACGGTCTCGATCTCCCCGAGCTCGATGCGCTGTCCACGTAACTTCACCTGGAAGTCTGCCCGGCCGAGGTATTCGAGCGCACCGGAGGCGTTCCAGCGCACCAGGTCACCGGTTCGGTAGAGGCGACCTCCGTGCGGGCCGGTGGGGTCGGCCACGAACCGTTCGGCGGTGAGGTCGGGCCGGGCGGCATAACCGCGCGCCAGCTGATCGCCGCCGACGTACAGCTCGCCGACCACCCCGACCGGCGCCGGGCGCAACCCGTCGTCCAGCACCCACGTGGTGGTGTTCGCGTTCGGGCGTCCGATCGGCACGATCACGTCGCCGGGGGCGAAGCGGTACGCCGTCACCTCGACGGCCGCCTCGGTCGGCCCGTAGAGGTTGTCGAGGTCCGCCTGCGGCACGAGCGCCGCCATGGTGTCGGCGGTGGCCGCCGGCAGTGCCTCGCCCGACGCGTTGACCTGCCGCAACGACGACAGTGCCGCGCGCCGCTGCGGGTGGTCGCCGATGTACTCGACGAACGCCGCCATCATCGACGGCACGAAGTGCACCGAGGTGACCCGATGCCGCTCGATCTCGGCGAGGACGTGAGCCGGGTCGATGTGACGGCCGTCCTCGACGATGACGAGGCGGGCCCCGGCCATCAGCGGTTCGAACAACTCGGGGACGGACACGTCGAAGGTGACCGGCGTCTTGAGCAGAACGGCATCGTCGGGACGCAGCGGGGAACGCACCGCCATCCATGCGAGTCGGTTGAGTACGGCGCCGTGACTGACCGTGACCCCCTTCGGCGTTCCGGTAGAGCCGGACGTGAACAACGTGTAGAGGGCGTTGCCCGGACACGGGCGACGGAGTTCCGGCCGGGGACCCGAGCGGTCCTCCGGCGGGGCGTTTCCGTCGACGACGAGCATCGGTACCGACAGACCGGACAGCGCGGACGGGGTCACCTCAGCGGTCAGAATGACCGCGATCGACGCGGCGTCGACCATCGCGGCCACTCGTTCGGGCGGACTCGACGGGTCGATGCTGACATAGCTGCCGCCGGCCATCACCACCGCGTGGATCGCGAGCACCAGCTCCACCGACCGCGGGATACACACGCCCACGGCCACTTCGGGACCCACGCCGTGTGCGGACACCGTCTCGGCCAGCTGGGTGATCCGGTCCATGAACTCGCGGTAGGTCACGGATCGCGCACCGGCCACCAGGGCCGTCGACTCCGGTGAGCGTCGCGCGGCCGCCTCGATCGCATCGGTGACCGTCGACCACGGCACCGACAGATCGGGGCCCGCGACCAGTTCGGCGATCCGCGCGCGCTCGGCCGCGTCGGTCAGGTCGATGGCACCGACAGCCATGTCGTCGGCACCGACGACCGCCTCGAGGACCCTGGTGAGGCGGGTGATCGCGGTGCGCGCGGTCCGATCGTCGAACAGGTCGGTGGCATAGACGATCTCGACGTCCCACGCGCCTTCGGGACGGATCGTCACCGCCACGGTCAGGTCGAGCTGGGTGGTGCCGGTGGACGCCTCGATCGGTTCGAAGGTCAGTTCCGCCGATCCCGAGGGGTCGGTCCCGACCGTTCCGGTGTCCTGATCGTGCAGCACCGACAGCATCACCTGGCTGATCGGGGCGAACGCCTCCGACCGGACCGGGGACAGTCGGTCCACCAGGTACTCGAACGGGACATCGGCGCGTGCGAGGGCGTTAATGTCGTCGACGCGCACCCGTTCGAGGAACTCCCCGACCGGGGTCCGGGGGTCGACGTCGGTGCGCAGGACCACGGTGTTGACGAACATTCCCACGAGGTCGTCGAGATGCGCATGGCCCCGTCCAGCAACCGGGGTGCTGATCACGATGTCGCGGGTCGCGGACAGCCTGGCCAGCACGATCGACAGCGCGGCGTGGACGACCATGAACTCGGTGGCCCCGTGGGCGCGGGCCGTGTCCGTGATCCGCTGTGTCAGTTCGGTCGGGATGGCCGCGGTGACGCGACCGCCCCGTTGCGACGCGACCGCCGGTCGCGGCCGGTCCGTGGGCAGCGGGAGGAGGTCGGGGATCCCCGACAGTCGATTCACCCAGTAGCCGACCTGGCGACCGAGAACGGACTCCGGCGAGTCGATGTCCCCCAGCGTCTCCCGTTGCCACAGTGCGTGATCGGCGAACTGGATCGCCGGCGCGGCCGCCGCTGGCGCATGGCCCCCGGCACGCGCCAGATAGGCCCCCCACAGATCGGCGGCGAGCGGCCTCATCGACTCACCGTCGGCGGCGATGTGATGCAGTACGACGACGAGGACGTGGTCGTCGGTGTCGATCCCACCGCCACCGACCGCGAACAGGCGAATACGCAGCGGCAGCTCGGACGTGATGTCGAAGGCGGCATCACCGACGAGTGCGGCCGGGTAGGCGAGCTCCCGCGGAGCCGCGATGTCCTCCCACCGCAGGCGGGCCCGGGCCTCGTCGATCGGCAGGATGTGCTGCCGCGGTTCACCGCCCGGCGCCGGGAACACGGTCCGCAGGATCTCGTGGCGGGTCAGCAGGTCGACGACGGCGGCGCGTAGCGCACCCCGGTCGAGCCGGCCGCGGAGGCGGACGGCCATCGGAATGGTGTAGGCCCCCGAATTCGGATCCAACCGGTTCAGGAACCAGATCCGTTGCTGCGCATACGACAGTGGAATGTACGCGGGCCGCGGATCGACACGGCGCAGCGGTGGCGGTCGCGACGCATCGTCGTAAGCGGCGTCGACGCGACGCGCGAGCAGGCGAACCGTCGGCGCCTCGAAGACGTCGCGGACACCGACGCGGACCCCGAAAGCGTCCCCCGCGCGGGCACTTACACGCGTGGCCGACAACGAGTTGCCGCCGATGACGAAGAAGTCAGCGGTCACCGACACGTCGTCGAGTCCGAGAACCTCGCCGACGATGGCCGCGAGTAACCGCTCGGTGTGCGTCGACGGCGGAACGCGTTCGGCGTCGGCCTTCGACGGCTCGATGGCGGGGAGGCCGGCGCGGTCGATCTTCCCGATCGGGCTGCGCGGGATGGAGTCGAGCACCATGAGTGCCGCCGGGACCATGTGCGATGGCAGATGAGTCGCGAGATGTTCACAAAGGGCGGAGATCTCGACCGGCCGTCCGGGGTCGACGGGTTCGACGTAACCGGCCAGCGAGGTCACCGGGTTCCCGACCCCGATGACCGCCGCCGCCCGCACCTGCGGGTGTGCGGTCAGGACGGCCTCGATCTCACCGAGTTCGAGCCGTTGGCCGCGCAATTTGACCTGGAAGTCGGCGCGGCCGACGTAGACCAATCCGCCACTGCGGTCCCGCCGCACGAGATCCCCGGTCCGGTACATCCGCGTGCCCGGTGCCCCGTCGACGGCGGCGACGAAGCGCTCGGCGGTCAGCGCCGGCCGTCCGTGGTAACCGCGTGCGAGTTCGGGACCGGCGAGGTACAGCTCCCCGACGACCCCCGGCGGCACCGGATGCAGCCGCTCGTCCAGGACATGGGCGCTCGCGCCAGGGACCGGGCTGCCGAGGTGGACCGGCTCGTCGACGCCGATCGGGGGCGAGGTGACGCTGATGATCGTGGTCTCGGTGGGTCCGTAACCGTTGTGGAACGCCACGTGCGCGGCCCACCGGTCCTTCTCGGTGTCGGGGACGGCCTCGCCGCCGACGAGGACGTCGGTCATGGGCAGGCGACCGGGATCCGGCAACGACGCCGCCACCGACGTCACCAGGAAGGCGTGGGTAGTGCGGTGCGTCGTGATGAAGTCGGCGAGCTCGCGGCCCCCGTACACCTCGGGAGGCGCGACGACGAGCGTCGCAGCACTGCCGTAGGCACCGAGGACCTCGAGTATGGCGGCATCGAACGCGGGCGAGCTGATCCCCAGCCAGCGCGCGTCGGGCCCGGATCGGTGCCGGTCGCGCAGCACCGTACTGACACCCGCGAGGCCGCGGTGCGTCACGTGCACCCCCTTCGGCGTCCCGGTCGATCCGGAGGTGAAGATCATGTAGGCGCCGGAATCGGGTGTCACCGGCCGGTTGCGACGCGGCGGGTCGAGCGCCGGGCGTCTGCGCAGGTCGGCGACGAGCGCCGCGTCCAGCAGCAGTCGCGGCGGCCACGTGGAGGCCGTGTCGGCGGTGGGCCCCTCGACACTCCCGTCGGTGAGCACCAGCACGGCGTTCGCGGCGTCCAGGACCCGAGCGATGCGTTCCGCCGGGTAGCGGGGGTCGATCGGGCAGTACACCGCACCGGTCTTGGCCACTGCCCACAAGGCGAGCTGCGCGGTCGTCGAGCGCGGGAACGCGCTGACGACCACGTCCTCCGGACCGATACCGCGGCCGATGAGGACCGTCGCGAGATGCGAACTCGCCGAATCGAGTTCGGCATAGTTCCAGACGTGTTCGGGGTCCGCGGCGGCGGGGTCGACGACGGCCGGGTGGGTCGGACGCATCCGCGCCGCGTCGATGAGCAGGTCCGAGAGGAGTTCCGGGGCGGGATCGGGGTCGCCCGAGACGAGCGGGATCATCTCCTCGTCAGGGGTCAGTAGCTCGAGGTCCCCGACCGGCAATGTGCTGTCGCCGACCGCGGACGTCAGCACGCCGACGAATCGGTCCGCGAGCCGGCGCGCGTCGGAGTCGCCGAAGAGGTCCGTTGCGTAGGTGAGCGAACCGCGCCACGGAGCCCCCTCGGCCGGGTCCGTCAGAACACCGAGGGTCAGGTCGACTTTTGCCGAGTTGTCCTCGACGGCAACGGGTTCGACGTCGAGGCCGGCGAACTGCCCACCGGGGGCGGCGGGGGCGGCGAGATCGGACGTGGTGAGCAGCACCTGGACCAGTGGCGCATGGGACGCGGTGCGGGCCACCCCGAGTTCGTCGACGACGTCGTCGAACGGTACGCCGGCGTGATCGAGGGCGTCGAGATCCACCTCGCGCACCACCCGCAGGAGGTCGGTGAACGGCTGTGCGGGGACGATCGGGGTCCGCAGCGCGACCGTGTTGACGAACATGCCGATCAAGTCGTCGGTGTCGCCGTCGCGGCCCGCGGCGGCGGTCCCGATGACGACGTCGCGGCTGCCCGACAGCCGACCCAGCACCGCGGCGAGTGCGGCGTGCAGCACCATGAATGCGGTGGCGTCGCCGGCGCGGGCGAGGATGCCGATCCCCTGCGCGACACGTCCCGGGATGACGAACTCGACGGTCGCGCCGCGCATGGTCGGCGTGGCCGGGCGTGGATGGGTGGTGGGCAGATCCATGAGGACCGGGGCGCCGTCGAGCCGGCGGGCCCACCACTGCCGGTGCTCGTCCTGCTCGTCCGCTCGTCCGGCGACCTGCAGGACGTGATCGGCGTACTGGATCGGGAGCGGCGGCCAGTCCGGGCTCCGACCGTCGCGTCGTGCCGAGTACGCGGTGAGCAGATCGCGCGACAGCGCCCGGCCCGACTCGCCGTCGGCAGCGATGTGATGGATGCTGACGGCCAGCAGTGCACTTGTACCGGGATCGACGTATACGCGGGCGCGCACGGGCAGGTCACGGGTCAGGTCGTATGGCTCGGCGGCGACGGCCAGCGCTTCGGACTCGGAATCCGCCACCGCCCAGTCGAATCCGGTATTCTCCGGATCGACGTCGTGGATTCGTTGCTCGGGGCGTCCGTCGCGGGACACCGGGTAGGTGGTCCGGAGAACCTCATGACGGGCGACCACGTCGGCGAGCGCTCGGCGTAGCTGTTCGACCTCGACCGTGCCGCGGAGTCGGAAGGCGAACGGGATGATGTACGACGCCACCGTCGGCTCGTACTGGTTGATGAACCACATGCGGCGTTGGGCGCTCGAGAGAGGCAAGACCGACGGACGGGCCGGTGCAGCCGACCGATCCGGGACTGCGGTTCCGGCCCCGGCGATGTCTGCCGCCTGGATTCGACGCGCGAGATCACGGACCGTCGGGGCGTCGAAGACGTCTCGCACCCGTACCGGGACGCCGAGCATCCGGGAGACGCGGGCCGCGAGTCGGGTCGCGGCCAGTGAGTTGCCGCCGAGATCGAAGAAGCTGTCGGTCACCGACACCGAGTCCGCGGCAGACAGCCCGAGCACGTCGGCGAAGACACCGGTGATCGCGACTTCGGCGTCGGCCTCGGGGAGCACGCGTTCGGCGGCGACAAAATCCGGTGCGGGCAGGGCTTTTCGGTCCACCTTGCCCGCGGTGTTCAACGGCAACGTGTCCAGGACGACCCAGGACGTGGGGCGCATGTACGCGGGTAGTTGCTCAGCGGTCGCGCGCAGATGCTCGACGTCGACATCCGCTCCGGTGACGTGAGCCACGAGTTGTTCTCCCGCAGCGAGTTCCATGACCGAGACCACCACCTGGGCGACACCCGGCGTGGTGCCGAGGACGGTTTCGATCTCCCCCAACTCGATCCGCTGCCCCCGCAACTTCACCTGAAAATCAACACGACCCACATACTCCAACTCACCCACACCACTCCACCGCACCCGATCACCCGTCCGATACAACCGCACACCCACCCCACCAAACGGATCCGCCACAAACCGCTCCGCAGTCAACCCCGCCCGCGACGCATACCCCCGCGCCACCTGCACACCACCCAGATACAACTCACCCACCACACCCACCGGCACCGGACGCAACCGCGAATCCAACACCCACACCGACACATTCGGCACCGCCCGACCAATCGGCACCACCACCTCACCACCCGACACCACATACGACGTCACATCCACCGCCGCCTCCGTCGGCCCATACAAATTCACCACCCGCACCCCCGGCACCAACCCCCGCAACCCCTCCACCGCACCCACACCCAACGCCTCACCCGAACAAAACACCTGACGCAACGACCCCAACCCCGAACCCAACCCGCCCGAACCCGGCAGCACCGACTCCTGCGGCACCGACTCCCCGAGAGCATCCACAAACACCGACAACATCGACGGCACAAAATGACACACCGACACCCCGAACCGCTCCACCACCGACGCCACATACCACGGATCCCGATGACCACCCGGCTCCGCCACCACCACCGAAGCACCAACCATCAACGGCCAGAACAACTCCCACACCGACACATCAAACGACACCGGCGTCTTCCACAACACCACATCCCGCCCCTGCAACCCGAACAACGACTGCATCCACCCCAACCGATTCACCACCGCAGCCTGCGACACCGTCACACCCTTCGGCCGACCCGTCGACCCAGACGTGAACAACGTGTACACACCCGCACCACCCGGCACCTCCCCCACACCCGACACCACCTCACCCAACAAACCCACACCCAACCCCTCACCAACCACCACACCATCAACCGAAACACCCACCCCCTCACCACAATCCACCACCACACGCCGCACACCCCCAACCCCCGAAACAACACTCCCCCCACCCACATCCCCCGCCCGCACCAACACCACACCCACACCCGCCGTCGACAACATGAACCCCACCCGCTCCGCAGGCGCATCCACCTCCACCGGCACATACCGACCACCCACAGCCACCACCGCATGCACCGCCACCAACAACTCCAACGACCGCGACATCACCACACCCACAGCCGAATCCACACCCACACCCAACCCCGACAACTCCCGCGCAACACCCCCCACCAACCCACCGAACTCCCCATACGACACCACCCGACCACCCACCCGCACCGCCACCGAACCCACCGACAACCCCACCCGCTCAGCAACCACCGACCCCACCGAACGACCCGACCACCCCAACCCCACCTCCACACCACGCGACCAACCCTCGATGGCGGCGCGCTCGATGGCGTCGACGAGGTCGATGTCGCCGACGATCACGTCGGGATCGGCGAGGCCCGCGTCGAGGACGTCGACGATCCGCGCACCGATGCGTCGCACCGTAGGCTCGTCGAAGAGGTCGGTGGCGTACACGATCCGGCCGGCCAGGCCGGCGAGGGCACCGGCGTCGTCCCGATCGGCGGACATCCCGATCATGAGGTCGAACCGGGCAGCGGGCGCACCGGCCTCGACGGGCGTGATCGTCAGTCCCGGCGCGGACAACTCCCCCACGGAGGTCTGTTCTAGGGTCAGCAGCACCTGGGTCAGCGGCGCGAACGCCTCGCTGCGCGCCGGGGCGAGGGCATCGACGAGGTACTCGAAGGGCACGTCGGCAGCGGCGAACGCATCGAGGTCGGTGTCGCGCACCAACCGGACCAGTTGCTCGAAGGTGGCCGAGGCGTCGACCTCCGTGCGTAGGACCAGAGTGTTGACGAACATGCCGATCAGGGCGTCGAGTTCGGCACGGCCACGGCCGGCCACCGGTGAACCGACCGCGATGTCCGATGTCCCCGACAACCGGGACAGCACCACCGCGACCGACGCGTGCACGACCATGAACACGGTCACGCCGTGTGCGCGGGCGAACGACTCGATGCGGGGTGCGAGACCCTCGGGCAGGTCGAGGTCCACCACCGCCCCGCGGAGGGACGCCACCGGCGGACGGGGTCGGTCGGTGGGCAACTCGAGGACCTCGGGCAGGCCGGCGAGGTGATCGCGCCACCAGCGCGACTGCCTGCCGAGTTCGGAGTCCGGGTCGTCGATCGAGCCCAGGGCGCGCTCCTGCCAGAGCGCGACGTCCGCGTAGTGCACCGGCAGCGGAGGACGGACAGGCGCGCGACCCTCGACGCGGGACCGGTACGCGTGCAGGAGATCGTCGACCAGGGGCGCCAGTGACTCGCCGTCGGCGGCGATGTGGTGCAGCACGACGACCAGCACGTGGTCGTGTGCACCGTGGTCGTCGGGATCGGATCCGAGAATGCCCGAACGGATCGGGAGGTCGCGGGTGACGTCGAACGGTTCCGCGGACAGCGTCTCCACCCTGGCGGTCCGCCACCACTGATCGACGGTGACGTCGTCAGCCGCGGCGATGTCCTGCCACGGCCGGCCATCCGGGCCCTGTGGGTAACGCGTCCTCAGCACCTCGTGCCGGTCGATCACATCGGCGAGTGCCGCGCGCAAGGCGACGACGTCGAGACGACCACGCACCCGTAGGGCGAACGGGATGTTGTAGGCCGATGACCCCGGATCGAACTGGTTGATGAACCACATGCGTTGCTGCGCCGGCGACAACGGGAGGCGGGCAGGACGCGGGATCGAACCGAGGTCTGCTGTCTCGGCGGGTGAACCGCTGTCGGTGCGACGGGTCGCGTCGACGAGAGCAGCCATCGCGCGCACGCTCGGTGCATCGAAGAGTTCACGAACGCCGAACAGCACACCGAACACGTGAGCGACCCGCGCCGCCACCCGAGTGGCCGACAGTGAATGTCCGCCGATCTCGAAGAAGCTGTCCGTCACCGAGATCGCCGTGGCGTCCCCACCACGGCCGAGCACCTCGACGACCATGCCGGCGATCGCGCGCTCGGTGTCCGTGTCCGGTTCCACCCGTCGAGTGGAGAAGAGATCCGGTGCGGGCAGGGCTTTTCGGTCGACCTTGCCCGCGGTGTTCAGCGGCAACGCGTCGAGCACCATGACGGTGTCGGGAACCATGTACGACGCGAGCCTGCGGGCGGCATGGTCTCGTAGCCGCGACACCGCCGACTCGTCGGGTCCGGTGACGTACGCGACCAACCGGTCGTCGTGCACCACCGCGACTGCCGAGACCACGTCGTCGGCGCTCGCGAGGACGGTTTCGATCTCCCCCAACTCGATCCGCTGCCCCCGCAACTTCACCTGAAAATCAACACGACCCACATACTCCAACTCACCCACACCACTCCACCGCACCCGATCACCCGTCCGATACAACCGCACACCCACCCCACCAAACGGATCCGCCACAAACCGCTCCGCAGTCAACCCCGCCCGCGACGCATACCCCCGCGCCACCTGCACACCACCCAGATACAACTCACCCACCACACCCACCGGCACCGGACGCAACCGCGAATCCAACACCCACACCGACACATTCGGCACCGCCCGACCAATCGGCACCACCACCTCACCACCCGACACCACATACGACGTCACATCCACCGCCGCCTCCGTCGGCCCATACAAATTCACCACCCGCACCCCCGGCACCAACCCCCGCAACCCCTCCACCGCACCCACACCCAACGCCTCACCCGAACAAAACACCTGACGCAACGACCCCAACCCCGAACCCAACCCGCCCGAACCCGGCAGCACCGACTCCTGCGGCACCGACTCCCCGAGAGCATCCACAAACACCGACAACATCGACGGCACAAAATGACACACCGACACCCCGAACCGCTCCACCACCGACGCCACATACCACGGATCCCGATGACCACCCGGCTCCGCCACCACCACCGAAGCACCAACCATCAACGGCCAGAACAACTCCCACACCGACACATCAAACGACACCGGCGTCTTCCACAACACCACATCCCGCCCCTGCAACCCGAACAACGACTGCATCCACCCCAACCGATTCACCACCGCAGCCTGCGACACCGTCACACCCTTCGGCCGACCCGTCGACCCAGACGTGAACAACGTGTACACACCCGCACCACCCGGCACCTCCCCCACACCCGACACCACCTCACCCAACAAACCCACACCCAACCCCTCACCAACCACCACACCATCAACCGAAACACCCACCCCCTCACCACAATCCACCACCACACGCCGCACACCCCCAACCCCCGAAACAACACTCCCCCCACCCACATCCCCCGCCCGCACCAACACCACACCCACACCCGCCGTCGACAACATGAACCCCACCCGCTCCGCAGGCGCATCCACCTCCACCGGCACATACCGACCACCCACAGCCACCACCGCATGCACCGCCACCAACAACTCCAACGACCGCGACATCACCACACCCACAGCCGAATCCACACCCACACCCAACCCCGACAACTCCCGCGCAACACCCCCCACCAACCCACCGAACTCCCCATACGACACCACCCGACCACCCACCCGCACCGCCACCGAACCCACCGACAACCCCACCCGCTCAGCAACCACCGACCCCACCGAACGACCCGACCACCCCAACCCCACCTCCACACCACGCGACCAACCCTCGACCGTCGGGCGCAGGGCAGTCGGCATCGGGTCGAGCGCGGCCACCGGCAGGGACGGGTCGTCGATCACCGCGTCGAGCAGGTCGGTCAGCATGGCGGCGACCGTCTCGGCGACACCCTCGCCGACGACGGACAGATCCGTCTTGACCGTGAGGCAGAGGTCGTCGCCCTCCGGTGCGGCGATGAGCGCGAGCGGATAGTGCGTGGCGTCGGACGTGCTCACGTCGCGGATCTCGAGGCCCGAGGTCCGCGACCCCGCCACGACCGTGTCCACGTCGACCGGATACGACTCGAAGACCACGAGGGTGTCGAACAGGCGCGGGTGGCCGGTCGCCGCGGTGATGTCGCCGAGTCCGACGAACTGGTGGTCGAGCATGCGGGCGCGGGCATGGTGCAGTTCACCGATGAGAGCTGCCAGCGATCGACCCGGTGCGACGTCGGCAACGACCGGCACGGTGTTGATGAACAGGCCGATCATGCCGTCGGCACCGTCGAGGTCGGCGGGCCGCCCCGACACCGTCTCACCGAAGACGACTCGTTGCTCGCCGGTGAAGCGGGACAACACGATCGACCATGCCGCATTCAGCACGGTGCTCGTCGTCGTGCCCAGCGTCCGCACCGTCCGTTCGAGGGCGGCCCGGGTGGTCGCGGACACCCGCGCCGTCACCTCGTGCCGCCGGGGCTCGCGGTCGGCACCGGGGTGCACCTGTGGACGGACCAGCGTCGGAACGATGTCGGCGAGATGCTCGCGCCAGGCGGTGATCGTGGTCGCGGCGTCGCGTCGGTCGAGCCAATCGAGGTAGGACTCGAAGTCACGTGCCGGCGTGATCGCCGGGCGGCCGAGGTGGGCCGCGAGGAGGTCGGCGACGAGAATCGGCCCCGACCATCCGTCCAGGATGATGTGGTGTGCGGTGATGACCAGTGTGCACGCGGGGCCCGTCACCGTGTCGTGGGACACCGCGGAGAACCGGATGAGCGGCGGGTCGTCCAGGACAAATGGGCGTCGTAGGTCCTCGTCGGCGATCTGCACGATCCGCGAGGCCGCGTCGGCCGTGCTCAGACCGGTGAGGTCCACGCCGCGGAAGTCGGGCTCGGTCACCGCGGGATGATCGGCCGGGGGTACCACCACGACCAGTCGACCCGACGGCGTGCGGGTGAACCCCGAGCGCAGTACACGTTGCCTGGTCAACAGCTCACGGACGGCCGGCAGGAGCATGTCGGCGGGGTGAGCTCCGTCGAACTCGATGACCGACTGGGTCACATAGGGATCGACGCCGACCAGCCGCTGGGCTTCGTAGAAGAGCCCCTGTTGGAGCGGCGTCGGCGGCCAGATCGCGTAGCGACCGCGCGTCCGTGCTGCGCGTGTCCGGGTGGCGAGCACGTGGTCGATGTCCGTCTGGTCGAGCCCGCCGATCACGTCGGTCTCGCTCGGACCCGGGTCGCCCACGGCATCCACATACGCGGCGAGCGAGGACAGTGCAGATTCCCAGCGATCGGCGATCCCGCCCAGCGCGGGCTCGTCCAACAACCCCTCGGGTGCCGTGAGGTCCACTCGCAACTCCCGACCACCCGCGGTCGCCACCGAGGCGGCCGTCACGGTCAGCGCCGCCAACGCGATCATGTCTCCCCGAACCGACGGCGGAAGCGGCGGCGCGTCACCGATCGGCACGAAATCCGTTGCCGTCGAATCGGTGTCGTCGATGCCTCCGCCCCCGAGCAGACCCAGGTAATTGACCGTGATCGGCGGGAGGGGCCGGTTTCGCAGCGGCGAGCCGGGACGCAGCCATCGCAGCGGCCCGAACGCGATGCCGTTGTCCGGCATTCGCGACTGAGTGTCCTTGAGCGCCTTGACCATCGTCGCCAGACGATGACCGGGGGTGGCCTCCGCGGCGGCCTCACCTCGTGCTGCCGGGGCGGTCGCCTCCACCGGCCCGGGGACGTCGACGCTCACGGGTACGAACGAGGTGAACCATCCGACCGTCTCGGTCAGGTCGGCGCCGGGTGCGATGCCCTCTTCGCGGCCGTGGTTCTCGATCACCATCGACACCGGACCGGACGCCGTGACCGGATCCCGCAGCGCGAATGCCACGGCCGCGGCCACCACGGTGTCCGGGCGCGCACCGAACGTCTCGGCGACCGTGCCCAAGACCCGCTCTGCCAGGCCGGCTCCGACGGTGCGGGACACCGAGATCGTGGTCGCGAGACGGTCCCGGGCCCGGTCGATCTCCCACTCCGCCGGGGTCGGCGGCAGCTGGCGCGACCACCACTCAATCTCCTCTGCGCGATCGGCGAGTCCCGCCAGCACACCCGACCAGCGCCGGAACGAGGTACCCGCGGCCGCGAGGCCCGGCGTCTCCCCGTTGCGGTACTGCCACCACGCGCGTCCCAGACCCGCCACGATGGTCGGCCACGACACGGCGTCGACGCCGAGATGATGGGCGGCGACGACGAGTCGGCCGGTGCCGTCGGCGAAGCGGACGCCGATCGCCGCGACCAGTCGTCCGTCGGCCGGCGACAAGGTCGCGAGGGCGCGCGCATGGGCTGCCCGGATGGCGCTGTCGACGGAGCGCGCCGGCGTCGATGGCCGGCTCGATGTCGAGATGTCCGAGCGGTCGAGGATCTCGACCGTGATGTCACCCGGGTCGCCGTCGCCCGCCACGACGACCGGACCCCCGACGGAGTCGGTCCGCAGCGATGCCGTCAGCATCGGATGGGCCGCGACGACCGCGGTCACCACCGCGCGGACGGCGGCCTCGTCCGCCTCGACCGGCAGCGCAAGCACCGTGCTCTGCGAGAAGTCCGCGAGGTCGTCCGGGTCGTCGGCGAGGTCGAGCATCCACGCCAGGCCCGGGGTCATCCCAACCGGACCGACTGCCCCGCCCGGTATTTCGTCGAGTTTCCGGATCGCCTCCGTCTGTGCACGACGGGCCAGCTCACGGATGGTCGACGCCGCGAACACCTCGCGCGGGGTCAGATGGAGCCCCGCGGCGCGCAGCATCGACGCGAGGCGGATGGATGCGATGGAGTCCCCGCCGAGTTCGAAGAACGACCGGGTCACCGGGACGTCCTCGACCCCGAGGAGTGATGCAACGATTGCGGCGACGGTCCGTTCCGCGTCGTCGGCGGGTGCGGCGTCGGCGTGGACGGCTTCCGACAACGGGTCGAAGCGCGGCGCCGGCAGCGATTTCCGGTCCAGTTTGCCGGTGCTGCCGAGCGGCGCTTCGGTCAGCGGCACCCACAGTGTCGGCCGCATGTACACCGGCAACGACGCGGTCACCGCCTCCCGCGCGCGTGCGATGAACTCGTCCCCGTCCGGTCCACCGCCGCCGGGTCCGATGAGATATCCCACCAGGTGGTCCGAACCGCCCGGGGCGCTCGCGACGGTGACCACGGCCTGGCGTACGCCGTCGATGTCGGACAGGACCGCCTCGATCTCACCGAGTTCGATCCGCTGTCCGCGGAGTTTGACCTGGAAGTCCCTGCGTCCCAGATACTCCAGGTCGCCCGCACGGTTACGCCGGACGAGGTCGCCGGTGCGGTACAGGCGTCGGCCGCCGCCTGCGGGATCGGCGACGAAGCGTTCGGCGGTGAGGTCCGGCCGTGCCGCATATCCGCGGGCGAGCTGGACGCCTCCCAGATACAACTCGCCGGTGACGCCCGCCGGCACGGGACGCAAGCGTGCGTCGAAGACGAACGTCTGGGTGTTCCACACCGGCCGCCCGATGGGCACCACGTCCGCGCCGGGGTCCGGAGTCGCGACGGCGACCTCGACGGCGGCTTCGGTGGGACCGAACAGGTTGGAGACGCGTACGCGTGGGAGCGCCGCGCGCGTCGCCCGCAGTGTCGCCGGTGGCAGGGCCTCACCGGAACAGTAGAGGTGTCGCAGGCTCGGTAGCGGCGAACTCGCATCGTCGCGAATGTCACCGGCGCCGGGAGCGGAGCGAGCGGGCCGAATGTCACAGGCGCCGGGAGCGGAGCGAGCGGGCCGAATGTCACCGGCGTCGGGAGCGGAGCGAACGGGCCGGATTTCGTCGATGAACACGGCGAGCAGTGACGGTACGAAGTGCACCGTGGTGATCTGCTCGGCGTCGATCAGCCGAGCCATCGAATGCGGATCGAGATGGGCGTCGTCGGGCGCGATGACCAACCGGGCGCCGGTCAGCGCCGGGGTCAGCAGTTCGGGCACCGACACGTCGAAGGTGAAGGGCGTCTTCAGGAGGATCGAGTCGTGCGGTCCGATCCCGAATTCGTCGACTCCCCATCGCAATCGGTTGAGTACGGCGCGATGGGACACCGTGACGCCCTTGGGTCGGCCGGTGGACCCCGACGTGAAGATGGTGTACGCCGCGTGGTCGGGGCGCAGTATCGACAGACGTTCGTCGGCGGCGACCGGGACAGTGTCGAGGTCGACAGGGTTCGCGGCGTCCACAACGATCGCGCGGGCGACAACTTGCGCCGCGGGCGCCCGGTCGTCGCAGATCAGCGCGATCCTCGCGTGCGCGGTGTCGACCATGTGGCGAACGCGGTCGGAGGGAGCGTCGGGTGCCACCGGCATGTACTGACCGCCGGCGGCGAGTACCGCGTGGACCGCGATGACCAGTTCGATCGACCGCGGCATGCACACCGCGACGCAGTCCTCCGGGCCGATCCCGAGCGCGATGAGTTCCCGCGCGAGGGTGGCCACCCGCGCCGCGAACTCGCGCTGGGTGAGAGTGCGGTCCCCGAAACGCACCGCAACCGCCTCCGACGCTCGCAGATGGTCGGCGGCCGCGATCGCGGCCGGGATCGTGAGGTCGGGCAGGACGACCGCGGGACCGACCGAGAGCTGTTGTTGCGCATCGGCTTCGGCTGCGGTGAGGATCGGGAGGTCGGCGACCGGCAGGTCGGCGTCGTCGGCGAGCGAGCTGAGTGCCGCGGACAACGCCGCGGAGATCATCTCCGCGGTCGCCGGGTCGAACAGCGCAGTGGCATAGGCGATCGAGCCGGTCAGCCCACCGTCGGCGGTCTCGCGGAAACCGATGGTGAGGTCGAATTTCGCGGCGGTGTCCTCGATCTCGACGAACTCGGTGTCGAGATCGGCCAGTGTGCCGAGCGCCGGTCCGCGGCTCGTGGAGTGGACGAGCAGCACCTGGGCGAGCGGCTCCACGTTCTCGATGCGCTGCGGGTTCACCGCGTCGATCACCCGCTCGAACGGCACGTCGGCGTTGTCGAACGCCGCGAGGTCGGCGTTCTTGACCTGCTCGAGCAACGCGCCGACGGTGAGGTGCGGCTCGACGTCGACCGACAGGATGACGGTGTTGACGAACATGCCGATCAGCTGGTCGATCTCGCGTCGGCCTCGTCCCGCGACGGGTGTGGCCACGGCGATCCGGTTCGTCGACGTCAGGCGCGCGAGGACCGCGGCGGTGGCCGTGTGCGCGACCATGAACAGGGTGGCACGGCGGGCGGCGGCGCGTCGGCGCAGTCGCGACACCACGGCCGCGGGCAATGACCACCGCACGGTGGCCGCGCGTCCATCGGTGTCGGCGGGGCGCGGGCGGTCGATCGGCAGCGGGAGGATGTCGGGCAGGCCGGTCAACCGCTCGACCCAGAACCGCAACTGGCGCGCGATCAGGGAGTCGGCGTCCGCGGGGTCACCGAGCCGATGCCGTTGCCACACCGCGTAATCCGCGTACTGGAAGCGCAGGGCCGGCCAGTCCGGTGCGCGGCCCGACCGCCGGGCCGCGTACGCCCGCGCGATCTCGGCCGCCAGCACCGGTGCCGACTCACCGTCGGCGGCGATGTGGTGCAGCGCGATGACGAGTACGTGGTGATCCGCCGACGCGGTGATGACGCGCACCCGTACCGGTAGGTCCGTCGTCACGTCGAACGTGGTCGTGACGAGTTCCTGGATCTCCTGGTCGACGACCTCGTCGGATGATGCGGCGGCCCGCGGCGGGACCACGGTGTGCCCGATCTTGATGCGCCCGGCCCAGTCGTCGGGCGCATGCGCCACGGGTTCGACGGCGCGAGCGCCCGTTTCGGCCGACGCGGACCCGGCCGCGATGGATTCCGCGCCGGTGTCGCCGTCGGGCGTCGTCGTCGGGTAGATCGTGCGCAGCACCTCGTGGCGGTCGACGACGTCGAGGATGGCCGCCCGCATCGCGGACACGTCGAGGTCCCCGCGCAGACGGACCACGATGGGGATCACGTAGGCGGCGGAGTGCGGATCGAACTGGTTCAGGAACCACATCCGACGCTGGGCGTACGAGAGGGGTACCGGGTCCGGCCGGCTGATCGCCTCGAGCGCGGGCAGATCGGCACCGCGACCGTGTTCCCCCGCATCGACGGCGGCGGCCAGCGCCCGGACCGTCGGCGTCTCGAACAGCGCGCGGACTCCGATCTCCACACCGAGCGAGCCACCCAGGCGGGCCACCACCCGGGTCGCCGACAGCGAGGTGCCGCCGAGATCGAAGAACGACGCCTCGGCCGACACCTCCTCCGCGGCATCGAGTCCGAGGACCTCTGCGTAGACCGCAGCGACCGCCTGCTCGGTTGCCGTCGACGGACGGACGTGGACGTGTGCACCGAAACGCGGTGTGGGCAACGCCCTGCTGTCGAGCTTTCCGGTGTCCGTCAGCGGGATGTCGTCGATCGGCACGATCACGGTGGGCACCATGTGGGCGGGGAGCCGTCGAGCCGCGTGGGTCGCGACGTCTGCGGTGTCGGGCGCAGCGCCGACGACACCATGGACCCAGGACACGAGGACCGTCTCACCCGAGGTCGGGTGCTCGATTCCGGCGGTCGTCGAGAAGTCCACCCCCGGGTGCTCGCCGAGAACGGCGTCGATCTCACCGAGCTCGATCCGGAAACCCCGGATCTTGACCTGGAAGTCGCTGCGGCCCAGGAAGTCCAGCGTCCAGCGGCCGCTCCGTCGGCGCCATCGTACGAGATCACCGGTCCGGTACATCCGCTCGCCCGGCGCGCCGAACGGTGCCGCGACGAAGCGCTCGGCGGTCAACGCGGTCTGGCCGACGTAGCCGACGGCGAGGGCGGAACCCGCCAGATACAGTTCCCCGGCCACGCCGGCGGGAACGGGATGCAGGCGGGGATCGAGAACTGCGGCGGTGACACCGGCGATCGGACCACCGATGGTGACCGCGGAGTCGGGCCGCATCGGTGCCGACGATGTCGCCCAGATGGTGGTCTCGGTGGGACCGTAGAGATTGTGCATCGAGCGACCGGCGGACCAGGCCCGGACCAGTTCCGGCGAACAGACGTCACCGGCGACGGAGATGACCTCGAGATCGGGGAACCCGGTGCCGGTCGCCGCGCCCGATTCGGTGACCGCCTCGGACACCGTGGCGAGGGCGGTCGGGGTGATCGTCGCGTGGGTGATACGCTCCCGCCGCAGGATCGCCGCGAGTTCGGTGCCGCCCGTGACCCCGCCGGGCACCACGACCATGGTCGACGCGGCCGCCACCGCGACCAGCGTCTCGAACACCGCGGCGTCGAAACCCGGTGCCGCGAAGCGGAGTACGCGCGCCGCCGGCGTGAGCCCGAATCTCGCACGGGCATCGGCGATCAGATCGGCCAGCCCGCGGTGGGTGACCGCGACGCCTTTCGGCCGGCCGGTCGAGCCGGACGTGAAGATGACATAGGCCGTCTCGTCGGGGCGCGGACGTCGGGCGGACGCGACTCCGGTCTCGTCCGGATCGCCGGGCTGTTCGGCGACAACCCAGTCCACCGCCGCAGCCGCCGGTCGCAGCCCGGCGACGACCTCGGACGAGGTGACCCCGAGACGCGCGTCGACGGTGTCCAGCATGTAGCGCAGGCGCTCCCCGGGCAGGCCGGGGTCGACGGGCGCCACCGCCGCGCCCGTGCGCGCGATCGCCCAGAACCCGACCGTGCCTTCGAGAGATCTCGGTGTGGCGAGGGCGATCACGGCGTCCGGCCCGGCGCCACGCGCACGGAGTACGTCGGCCAGCCGGCGCGTACGGAGGTCGAGCTCGGTGTACGTCAGGTGCTGCCCGTTCTCGGTGACCGCGATGCCGTCGGGATTCACGGCGATCGCGGCGTCCAGCAGGTCGGCGAGCGTCGACCTCGCCGACGCGAGACCCGGTGCCGCGATCACCGCATCCAAGTGATCGTCTCCGGTGGACAGGTCGCCGACCGGCGTGTGCGGCTCGTCCACCACCGCTCGCGCGATGGCGGTCATCCGACGGACGAACGCGTCCACCGTGCCGGCGTCGAAGAGGGCGGTGGCATAGGTGACGATCACGCGCGTGTCGTCGGCCGGGCTGCGGCCCGGCTCGTCGAGGACCGTGATCTGCAGGTCGACCTTCGCGGTGGTGACCGGGGCCTCGATCTCGGAGACGACGAGCCCCGGCAACTCGACGGTCGGCCGTGCGGCGTTCTGGAATGCCAGAGCGACCTGGACCAGCGGCGGGTGCGCGGTGTCGCGTACCGCGACGACCTCGTCGACGACAGTCTCGAACGGCAGGTCGGCGTGATCGAGTGCGGTCACGTCGATCTCGCGGATGTCGTCCAGCAGATCGGTGAACGAGGCCGCTCGACGCACCCGGCTGCGCAGCGCCAGCGTGTTGACGAACATCCCGATCAATGGGTCCAGATCGCGCTCGCCCCGACCCGCGACCGGGGTCCCGATGACGACGTCCTCGTCGGCGCCGGACCGGACAAGAGTGACCGCGAGCAGGGCGTGGACGGCCATGAACATCGTCGCGCCGTGCCGACCGGCGAGGTCTCCCAGAGCGTTCCAGGTGGCGGCGTCGAACGTCGCCGACAGCTCGGCACCCGAGTCGTCCCGGACCGCGGTGCGCGGCCGGTCCACCGGCAACTCGATGAGTGCCGGCACCCCGGCGAGACGGGTTCGCCAGTGGTCGAGCTGACGTGCTGCGAGAGACGTGGGGTCGGCGGCGTCCCCGAGCCGAAGGTGCTGCCACACCGAGTAGTCGACGTACTGAACCGGCAGGGGCGCCCAGCTGGGTTCGCGGCCGGCCGCGCGCGCCTCGTATGCGGTGACGAAGTCGGTGACCATCGGCGCGACGGAGCCACCGTCGCTGATGATGTGGTGCACCACCAGGACCAGGATCACGGCGTCGTCGGCGACGCGGATCAGGCGGGCCCGAACAGGCGCACCGGCTTCGAGATCGAAACCACGACTGGTGATCTCGGCGATGGTGGCCGTGACGTCGCCCTCGCCGGCGCCGCGCATGTCGATCGGGGGTGTCACCCGGACGTCGTGTCGAGGGTCTCCCGCGGGCGCGATGACCTGCTCGGGAACGCCGTCCACCGATACGAATCGAGTGCGCAACACCTCGTGTCGCGCAAGCAGATCCGCGAGAGCCGCGGCGACGACCGCAGGGTCCGGGGACCGGTCATCCGCCGCCTCCTGGACCGAACCCGATGCGGCATCGAGGCGGAGCACGGCCGGGATGAGATACCCGGCCCCGCCCGGATCCAGCGTCTCCAGAAACCAGATTCGACGCTGTGCGGGCGACAACGGGAGCACCCCGTCGCGGCCCACTCGGCGCAGGGACACCCGGCGATCAGCTCCCCCGCGTCCGTCGTGGTCTCCGGGGTCGCGTCCGTCGATGACCGCTGCCAGACCCCGGACCGTCGGATCGGCGAACACATCTCGCGCGGAAACCGTCGTGCCGAAATGCTCGGCTGCCCGGGCGGCCACCCGGGTAGCGGTGAGCGAGTTGCCACCGAGATCGAACAACGACGTGGTGACCCCGACGTCGCTCACGCCCAAGATCTCGGCGACCAGTGCGGCCAGGGCCGCCTCGGTCGCGCCGGCGGGCGGCTCGGCAACCTCCGGGCCATCGCCGGACCCCGGATCGGGCAGGGCGCCGCGATCGAGCTTGCCGTTCACGGTGAGCGGAAGTCGGGGTAGCCGGACGAACCGGGTGGTCACCATGTACTCGGGCACCGCGGTCGCCAGGCGCGTGCGGATCTCGCTATCCGACAGCCCGACTGCGTCATCCGCCGCCGAAGCGGCGCCGCCCGCGGCGACGAGGTAGCCGACCAGATGCTCGGTGTCGCCGAGCGTACGGATGTCCGCCCCCGCCGCGTCGACGCCGTCGAGCGCCGACATCGCCGACTCGACCTCTCCCAGCTCGATCCGGAAGCCGCGGAGTTTCACCTGGCCATCGCGTCGTCCCACGAATTCGATGGACCCGTTGCGGGACATCCCGACGTCGCCGGTCCGGTACATCCGACCGCCCGGCGGTCCGAACGGGTCGGCGACGTACCGTGTGGACGTCTGACCGTGCCGGTTCAGGAACCCGCGGGTGACCTGGGCGCCCGCGACGTACAGTTCACCGGGCACGCCGTCGGGCACGGGGGCGAGCCGACCGTCGAGGACGTACACCCGCGAACCGAGCAGCGGGGTCCCGATGTCGGAGGCGGTTGCCCGGTCGACGAATGCGCGCGTCAGATCCCGACGGGTCATGTAGACGGTGGTCTCGGTGGGACCGTACATGTTGTTCAGTTGCGGGCCCGCGACATCGGCGCCGGGACGGGTCGCCGACCCGTCGGCCGCCCGGTCCGTCTGCCATGTCCGGACATGCTCGTAGTCGAGGAGTTCGCCCGAGAAGTGCAGGCGCCGAACGGAGTCGGGCAATCGACGGCCGAGGGGTGGGCGGACGACCGCCGCGAACTGATAGAACGACGACGGGGTGAAGTTGACGATCGTGACCCCGTGTCGGTCGAACGCCTCGACCACGTCGTCCGGGGCGCGGGTCGTCGCGTGGTCGAGCACGAGGAGACGACCGCCGGCGCGCAGTGCGGCCCAGATCTCGCCGACCGAGACGTCGAACGCGTAGGAGTGGAACATCGACCACACGTCGTCGGGCGAACTCTCCACTACGGCGTCGAGCGCATCGAGCAGCGACACCACGTTGTCGTGGGTGACCACAACGCCTTTGGGGCGCCCGGTGGATCCGGAGGTGTACATCACGTAGGCGCTCGACTGGGCGGTCACGTGCTCCGGCAGCGGTGGGGTCGAGACCGACCGGGCATCGATGTCGTACTGCGCCAACAGGTCCTGCGGCGTGCACAGCGGCGCGGGCATCGCAGCCCAGGCCCCGACCGTCTCGGCGTCGGCCACGACGGCGACCGGCGACGCGTCCTCGACGATCCCGCGCAGGCGCGCAACCGGGTGTGTCCGGTCGAGGGGTAGATAGGCGGCACCGGTCTTGAGAACCGCGAGCAACGCCACGATGAGGTCCACCGAGCGCGGAAGCGCGACCCCCACGAGTGTTTCGGGACCCGCACCACGATCGACGAGGGCGTGCGCCATCCGTTCGGAGCGCTCGTCGAGTTCCCGGTAGGTGAGCGACGCCCCGTCGAGGTCGGCGAGAGCGACGGCGTCGGCACGTCGTCGTGCGGCGATCCGGAAAAGCCCCGGCAGCGACTCGCGGTCACCGAGGCCCAGGATCTCGGTGATCCGCCGGTCGAGTTCATCGACGATTCCGGCCGCGGCGGTAGCCAGTTGCGATCCGCTCAGCCCCGCGCGCGGCATCAGCGCCGTCACCGTCGCGCGGAGGGCGGCGTCGGGCGCGACGCCCCGCTCCGCCAGGGTGATCGCCGAGGCCGAGACCCGGCGGTGCAGAGCACGGAAGGTCACCGGACCGGCCGCCCCGGACATCGCCTCGTCGTCGCCCGCGTGGGCGGCGGCGAGCGCCAGCAGCCGCAGCGCGGACAGGCGGCGCAGCGACGGCTGGGCATGCCCCGTCGAAGTGCGGGGAATCGAGGTGTCCGACGTCACGCGGGTTCCACTCGATTTCGCTGGACCGCGCCCGATCCGGCGCCCGTGTGGCCGTGCACGACGGCATCGGCGGCGGTTCGCACGCTGTCGAAGACCTCGTCGATGGATCGGTCGGCGTCGGCGAGGAGCGTCGCCACGGCGATCGTCAACGCCTCCGCCGGGTCTTCGTCGGGAATCGACATCGACATCGCGACCGCGGTTGCCTCGAGATCGGCGAAGGTCACCTGTGGCGCCCCCGCGACGCCGATGACCGTGTCGGGCGCGACTGCCGCGACCTCCGACACCAGCTCGTGCAGCGGCCGGACGGCATCGTTCCCGCGCGCTTGCGGCGCGTTTTGCTCCGCCCAGACGGCGAGATCCCCGATCGCAGTATCCGGCCGTGACACGATGTCGGCCAACAGATTTCGGAATCTCTCGGCGAACAGGGCCACCGTGCCGGGGTCGAAGAGATCGGTGTCGAAGGCGATCTGCCCGCCCAACGCGCCGTTCCGGTCGACGCCGTCGGGGTCGCCCGGGTAGAGCATGACCTCGAGGTCCACCTTGGCGGGAAAGGACTCGGGCAGACGCGGCCGGACGTGCAGCCCGTCGAGTTCGACGTCCGGGAACTCGAGATTCTGGTACGAAAGCATCACCGAGAACAACGGGTTTCGGCGTCCGCGGCGGACCGACGCACGGTCGGTCCGGGCGAGATGATCGACGATCTCGTCGAAGGACACGTCGGTGTGACCCAGGTCGGCGAAATCATCGGTGTGCACCCGTCGCAAGAGGTCCGCGAACGGCTCGTCGAGACGAAGCCGCGTACGCAGGGGCACCGTGGTCGCGAGCATCCCCACCATGTCGGTCAGGGCGGGATCATCACGACCGGCGAACGGTGTGCCGATGACGATGTCGTCGCTTCCCGACAACCGCCCGAGCAGGACCGCGAGCGCCGCGTGCAGGACGGCGAACCGCGTCGTGTTGCCCACCCGCGCCATCTGGCGGAGCATCGTCGCGGTGGGCGACGGGATGTCGAGATCGACGACTCCGCCCACATGGCGGGGCTCCACGGGCCGGGGCCGGTCGGTCGGGATCGTCGCCGGCTCCCCCGCCCGATCCAGACGTCGCCCCCAGTACCGCAGTTGACGCTGACGTTCCGTCTCCCCGTCGGGCCGCGTGGTCTGCAGGCGCTCGGCGTGCCAGATCGCATAGTCGGCGAACTGCACGCGCTGCCCCACCGCACTTCTCGATCCGGCTCGCCCCGAGATGCGGGCGGAGTAGAACTCGGCGAGGTCGCGGGACAGCGGGCCGAGCGACCCACCGTCGGCGTTGATGTGGTGGACGACGAACACCAGCAGGTGCCGGTCCGGGCTCACCCGCAGGATCGTCGCGCGGACCGCCGGGGGGCCGGTCAGGTCGAAACCCGCTCCGACGACAGCGGCGACCTCGGCGCCCAACCGGTCCTCGGCGGGCATGTCGGGCCGGTCACCGGCGGCGAGATCGACGAGCGGAATCCGCAACGCGTGCACCGCATCCGCAGCGGGGATGATGAGTTGCACCGGTGTGCCGTCGTGCAGCGGGTAACGCGTGCGCAGCGACTCGTGCCGCGCGACGAGGTCACCCACCGCGCCCGTGAGGGCCGGGACGTCGAGCCGGCCGTCGAGCTCCAGGGTCAGGCCGACGTTGTAGGCAGGCGAGGCCGGATCGGTCTGGTTGATCGACCACAGGCCGCGTTGCACTCCCGTGAGGTCGACGACATGAGTGCGTTCGCGCGGCGTCAGCATGCGTCCCGAGACCGCCCGGTCTGCCGTCGCCACCGCCGCCACGAAGTCCGCGACGGTCGGGTTCTCGAAGAGCAGCGACATCGGCACGCGGCGTCCGACATGCTGTTCGACGCGATAGGCGACCTTGGTCGCCGACAGCGAGCTCCCGCCGAGTTCGAAGAACCCGTCGTACACACTGACCTCCCGCAGACCGAGCACGTCGGCGAAGATCTGGGCCACGACGCCCTCGAGCCGGCTGCGGGGGCCGACATATTCACGTGCGGGCGAGATCTCCACCCCGGGCAGGGCGCGGCGGTCGACCTTGCCGGTCCGGGTCATCGGCAACTCGTCGAGCACCACCACGGTGTGCGGTACGAGGTGCGACGGCAGGCGGGCGGCGGCGTGGTCGAGGATGTGCTCGGGTGCGGGGACCCGGTCGGCAGGGGCGGTCACATACGACACCAGCACCGTGTCCCCAGCGGGGGTCGACGTCCCGACGGTAACCGCGATGTCCACGTCGGGATGACTTGCCAGCACGCCGTCGACCTCGCCGGGTTCGACCCGCATGCCGCGGATCTTGATCTGGAAGTCGTTGCGCCCGTGGTAGACGATGTCGCCGGACGGCGTGCGCGTGACGAGGTCCCCGGTGCGGTACATCCGCCCCCCGGTCTCGAACGGATCGGCGACGAACCGGCCCGCCGTCAGTCCGGGACGACCGTGGTAGCCGCGCCCGAGTGCCCGTCCCGACAGGTACAGCTCACCCAGGACACCGTCCGGCACCGGACGCAGGCAGGCGTCGAGGACCCGGACGCCGACTCCGGCGATCGGCCCACCGATCGTGACCGGTTCCGCGGGCCGGAGGGGCGCGGAGGCGGTGGCCCAGATCGTGGTCTCGCTGGGACCGTAGAGATTGAGCAGCGGGCGGCCGGCCGCATGCCACCTCGCGACCAACTCCGGAGGGCAGGCCTCGCCCGCCACCATCACGACCGAGAGTTCGGGCACCGCGGCAGGATCGAGAGTGGCGAGCGCGGTGGGCGTCATGATCGTGTGGGTGACCCGGTCACGGGCGATGATGGTCGCCAGCTCGGGACCGGCGAACACCTCGGGTGGGCTGATCGCCAGCTGGGCGCCCGAACACACCGCGAACACGATCTCCCAGACCGCGACATCGAATCCCGGTGCGGCGACATGGAGTATCCGCGAGTCCGGGCCCGCGCCCAGGCGATGCTGCTGCTCACCGACCAGTTCGGCGAACCCGGCGTTGGTCACCGTGACGGCCTTGGGCCGGCCGGTGGACCCGGAGGTGAATTGGAGGTAGGCCGCGTCGTCGAGGGCGATCGGCCGTACCCGCTCGGCGTCGGCCACCCGGTGCGTCGGCCGTCCGGCGATTCCCAGATCCACCTCGAGGTCATCGAGAACCAGCTGCGCGACCGTGGATCGGGTCGCCGAGGACCCGGCGCCGTCCGTGGTGACGGGATCCGCCGTGATGACCAGAACCGCACCGCTGTCGGCGAGCATCGCCGAACGGCGGGCGGCGGGCAGACGGGAGTCGATCATCACGAAGGCGGCGCCGCTCATGGCCACGCCCAGTACGGCCAGGACCGACCGGGGCGAGCGCGGGATGCTCACCGCTACGACGTCGCCTGGGCCGATGCCGCGTTCGATCAGGACGCGGGCGATCTGATTGGTCGTGGTCGTCACCTCGGACCAGCGGACCGCGCTCTCCCCGAGCAGGGCAGGGGCGCCGGGGTCGGCGCTCGCGAGACCGCGCGTCAGCAGTGTCGCGAGGGTCTGCTCCGAACGCGATCCCCGGGCCGGCGCCGCCAGGGTACGCATCTCGTCCGGGCGGAGCAGGTCGATCGCACCGATGCTCCGCGACGACTCGTGCACCATCTGCTCCAGGACGAACTCCAGCCGCCGCGCCATGTCACGCACCGTAGCTTCGTCGAAAAGGTCAGTTGCATAGGCGAATTCGACGTCGTAACGGTCGGTGCGGTCAGTGACCGACACGGTCACGTCGTACTTCGCGGACGGTACCCGGGCATCGAGGACCTCCGCGGACCCGGCCCATCGGGCGAGCTCGGCCAACTGATCGGGTTGAACCGTCAGCGCGACCTGGAACAGCGGCGAGTGCGACGGCGACCGGTGTGGCGCGACAGCGTCCACGACCCGTTCGAACGGGACGTCGACGCGGCTCATCGCGTGCGCGCAGCGGCGATGCGCGGCGGTGACGAAGTCGGCGACGGTGTCCCCGGGTTGCAGGGTCGTTCGCAGCACGACGGTGTTGACGAACATGCCGACGAGGTCGGCGAGCGCCGGATCGTCGCGGCCGGCGACCGCGGTCCCGATACTCACGTCGTCGGTGGCGGCCAGCCGACCCACGGTGATCGCCAGGGCGGACTGGAACACCGCGAACGGGGTGACCGCCAACGATCTCGCGAGCTGCCGGATCCCCGCGGTCAGGCCCGTCCCGAGCACGGTGTCCACATGCGCTCCGCTACTCGACATCACCCGCGGACGCGGCCGATCGGTGGGCAACTGCAGCAGATCCGGCGCGCCGCGCAACTCCGCCCGCCAGAACTCCAGGCCCTCGACCAGAACCGACGACGGCGCATCCGGCGTTCCGAGCGTCTCGGCGCGCTCGACGGCGACATCGGCGTACTGCATCGGCAACGGTGAGAGATCCGGTTCCGCACCCGCGCGTCGACTGTCGTACGCGGTCATCAGATCTCGCAGCAGCGGCCGGAGCGAGTGCCCGTCGGCCGCGATGTGATGAAGGACCAGCACGACGATGTCGCCATCCGGATGTCCGGTCACCAGGCGGTACCGGAACGGGATCTCCTCGGCCAGATCGAAGCCCACGTCGGTGATGGCGGAGATCGCCACGTTCACATCGTCTCCGGCGTCGGTCACATGTGTCCCGCTCGCTGCGCTCCCGGCGACGAGCTGGACGTGTGTCCCGCCCAGAAGATCGGCAGCCGTGCGCGTGTCCAGGATTCGCTGCTCGGGTTCGCCGTCGACGACCGGGAACACCGTGCGCAGGATCTCGTGCCGGTCGACGACGTCCAGGACCGCCCGGTGCATGGCATCGGTGTCCAGCGCGTGCGCCAGGCGCAGCGCGCCCGACATGTTATAGGTCGACTCGGCCGGCGACATCCGGTTGATGAACCACAACCGGGTCTGCGCCTGCGACAGCGGGATTCGCGCCGGACGCGGTGGTTGCGACCGGCTCGCTGCGGACCGGTCGGACTGCGGGACGACCACGGCGCGTGACGCGAGATCGGCGAGGTCGACCGCGTCGAAGACGTCGGTCAGGGCAATCCCCAGGCCGTGGTCGACACGCGCGCGGGCCACCATCCGGGCGGCGAGCAACGAATCCGCCCCCAAAGCGAAGAGATTGTCCGAGACGCTGACCCCCTCACGGTCCAACGCCTCCTCCACCAGCGACACGATCGCCCGCTCGACCGGGGTCTGCGGCGTCCGGAAACTCGTTGCGGCGGAGCCGAGTACGGGAACCGGCAGCGCGCGTGTGTCCAGCTTGCCCGACCGGGTGGTGGGAAACGCGTCGAGGAAGACGATCCCAGGCGGAACCATGTGTCCGGGGAGGCGCCGTCGGCAGTGCGCGCGCACAGCGTCGGCGTCGAGCAGTTGCCGGGTGTCACCGGCATCACGATCGGCGCGGGAGTCGGGCACGGACCCATCCCGGCGAGCACGGAGGTAGGCGACGAGAACGGGTGCGGGCCCGAGATCGCGGCGGGCGACGACCGCTACCGCGTCGACGCCCGGGATCGCGGCGATCACCGCCTCGACCTCGCCGGGTTCCACGCGCTGACCCCGGATCTTGATCTGCTGATCGGTTCGTCCCAGATACTCCAGTTCACCGTCCGCAGTCCATCGGACCAGATCCCCGGTGCGGTACATCCGGGCACCCATGTCCCCCCGCGGATCGGCCGTGAACCTGCCCGATGTCAGTCCCGGCGCACCGACGTAGCACGATGCCAGCTGCGGCCCCACCAGATACAACTCGCCGGCGACCCCGACCGGAACCGGACGGAGTCGGCCGTCGAGGACCCGCACCTCGGTCCCCGGTACCGGGTGTCCGATCGGAACGGCGGGACCATCCGTCGTGACCCGCTGGGCGGTCACGTCGATCGCCGCCTCGGTCGGCCCGTACAGATTCACCAGTCCGGCACGGGTGGTCGACCGTACGCGCCGGGCGAGCCGGGCCGGCAGCGCCTCGCCCGACGTGAACACCCAGCGCACGTGGTCGGGTAGGGAGAGCCGTTCGTGCGCCATCGTGTCGGTTCCGCCGAAGTCGTCGACGGACTGAGTTGTCGAACCACCGGGGTCCGGTCCGAGCACCACGTCGAGATAGGCATCGAGCATCGACGGCACGAAATGCAGGACGGTGACGCCGGAGCGCGCGATGAGGTCGCGGAGGTACGCGGGATCGCGGTGTCCGCCGGGCATCGCGATCACCATCCGCGCCCCGACGCGCAACGGCCACAGCAACTCCCAGACCGACACGTCGAAGGTCGCCGGCGTCTTGTACAGCACGACGTCCCCCGCGGCGATCGGGTGATCGTGCTGCATCCACCCGAGGCGTTGCTCGATCGCCCGATGACCGATCTCGACACCTTTGGGGGTCCCGGTCGATCCTGACGTGAAGATGACGTAGGCGGCCAGATCAGCCGGAACTCGGGTCTCCCGATGCGGCCGTGCCGTCGGACCTCGACGCGGGGAGGCGAGACCGGCGACGAAGTGTGCGTCGACGACCAGGGCGGGTTCGACCGCGGCGATGATCGCCTGCCGCCTCTCTTCCGGTTCGGCCGGATCGACCGGCACGTAGGCCGCACCCAGCCCGATCGCGGCATACACGGCGCACACCTGCTCGATCGAGCGGTCCAGTGCCACGACGATGCGATCGCCGCGCCGGACGCCCAGACTCGTGAACCGGTCCGCGAATGTGTCGCACGCACGCGCGAATTCGCGGTAGGTGAGGGTGGTGTCGCCGAACGTCACCGCGGGCGCGTCCGGCGTCGACTCGACCTGGCGATCGAAGGCGGCCAGCACGTGCTCACCGCCCACGCCGAGGGCCGGCCCGCCGGAACCGAGGTGATCCAGGGTTGCCGACTCCCCGGCCATCAGCAGGTCGAGGTCGGTGACAGGCCGGTTCGGGTGCGCGACGAACTGTGTGAGCACGTTGAGCAGGCGACCGCGATGTGCCTCGAGTTCCGCCGACCCGTACAGCGTGGGGTTCGCGTGCAAACCCACTTCCAGCGGGGCCTCCGGGCCGGCCGCGAAGACGTTCATCACCAGGTCTTCGACCAGACCGGCGGACAGCATGTGATAGCGCACGCGGGCGCCGTCGATGACGATCGGCTTGTCGAACAGCAACAGGTTGACCAGCGGTCCGAACGACGTACCGCGGGCATCACCGAAACCGGCTGCCGCCCTGATGTCCTCGGATCGATACCGTTGATGGCGCAGACCCGCGGTGATCTCCGCGCTGACCGCCGCGACGACGTCGGCGCACGTCGCGGAGGAGATTCCGTCCACGCGCAGCGGCAACATGTTGGAGACCATCCCGGCCGAGTGCCGGACGCGCGCCGTCGTCCTTGCGGTGACCGGCAGACTGAGGACGATGTCGTCGCTGCCGGACATGCGCGCGAGGAACGCGGCGAACGCGGCGGTGAGGATGGCGGCAACCGAGGCGTCGAGATCCCGGGCGCACCGACGCAGCGCCTCATCCAGTTCCGGACCTAGCAGCCCGGCGCAGACGACGGTCTCGTTGCGGACGCCGGCGGTGGCCGGGTGTGCAGCGAGGCTGACCCGCTCGGAGAGCCCGGCGGCACGTTCCTGCCAGAACTCGCGGTCTTTCTCGAACCGCGTGCTCTGCCGGTAGGCGGCGTCGTCGGCGACCACCTCGGCGATGCTGGCGCGTCGGACCGGTCGGCGCCCGATTCGCGGCGGCACCGTGGCAGCGACCTCCGCCGCAGGATTCGGCGCGCGGTGCTCGTTGTAGCGCGCCACCGCTTCGTGCAGGCACATCAGCGCGCCGTATCCGTCGAACGCGATGTGATGACCGCGCATGTACCAGTACGTCCGGTCGTCGGCGATCCGGATGAAGGCCGCGACGGCGACCGGATCGGCCAGCAGGTCCACGGACCGCTGGTGGTCGGCGCGCATCCAGTCGGCGGCTGCCGCTTCGGGATCCGGGTGCGTCCGCAGATCGACGTCGATCACGTCGAACGGAACGGAGAAGTCGATGTATTGCCGAGGCGTGCCGTCGACCTCGACCACGCGCGTGTACGCCGTCTGCAGGTCGCGTGCCGCCTCCAATACTCCCCGACGGAACAACTCCCGATCGAACGGGCGTCCGTCGTCGACGATGTCGAGGTAGTGCGCGACGGTGACCGAGTGGTCGTCGACCAAGTTCTCGGCAAACCACATGGCGCGTTGGGCCGCGGTCAGATCCAGTAGATCCGCCCCTCGAGGCGCGCGGAGTGCCCCCGGGCGCCAGTCTCCCCCAGTCCCATCTCGGTGGGACACAGTGTCATCCATGCGTCGTCCGACGTCGGTTTCGGCGGTTGGGTCGCTCGACGATGACGCCCCCGCGTCCCCCCGCAGCGATCGTCGAACAGCAACGAATCATACGCGGTACATCGCATCCGCTTCGGAAAGTGATACATCCCGCACGATCGGCCGTTCCCGACGATCAGACGACTTCGAAAACTGGTGTGACAGATGGGATCACCCGAGTGCGATAAAGCCACACTGGTCACTTTCGTACCGTCTGGCGTGGTTCCGGGACCGTAGGATTCGGTCGTTCGACCGACACCGGGACAGAACGGCATCTCGGACATGGCGTCGCCCGGCGCCGGGAGCGAAGCGAGCGGGCCGAATGAACACCGGCGCCGGTAGCGAAGCGAGCGGGCCGAATGGACACCGGCGCCGGGAGCGAAGCGAGCGGGCCGAACGGACACCGGCGCCGGGAGCGAAGCGAGGGGGCCTCGATCGATGGAGTCGCTGCGCCGGACAAGGCAAGATCGGACTGGTGTCAGACGTGCAGTTGATCGAGGTGGGCCCGCGGGACGGGTTGCAGAACGAGCAGACCCTGCTCTCCGTCGAGGAGAAGGTCGAGCTCATCGCCCGGGCGGTCGACGCCGGCTTGCGCCGGATCGAGGCGGTGAGTTTCGTGAACCCCAAACGCGTACCGCAGATGGCCGGCGCCGAGGAGGTCATGGCCGGGGTGCCCCGCGTGGACGGTGTCTCCTATATCGGGCTCGTCCTGAATCGTCGTGGTCTCGACCGCGCTCTCGCCTCCGCGGTCGACGAGGTGAACGCGGTCGTCGTGGCCACCGAGGCGTTCAGCCGCCGTAATCAGGGCTGCAGCGTCGAGGACACCGTTTCCGCGGCCGTCGACGTGGTGCGCGACGCGCGTGCGGCCGGCCTCGCGACGACGGTGACCATCGCGGTCGCGTTCGGCTGCCCGTTCACGGGCGAGGTCGACCCGCGCCGGATCTCCGACATCGTGGCGCGGTTGACCGATCAGGCCGCCCCGGACGAGATCGCTCTCGCCGACACGATCGGCGTCGGGGTCCCGGCGCAGGTCCGCGATCTCGCCGCCCGCACGACGGATAGTGCGCCCGGTATTCCACAGCGCTGGCACTTCCACAACACGCGGAACACCGGCTACGCGAATGCTCTCACCGCGCTCGATTCGGGTGCCGGCGCCATCGACGCCAGTGTCGGCGGATTCGGTGGGTGTCCGTTCGCGCCCGCGGCGACCGGCAACATCGCGTCTGAGGATCTCGTCTACGCACTCGATCGGTCCGAGGTCATCACGGGTGTCGACATGCAGGGGCTGATCGACACCGCCGCGTGGCTGGGCCGGGCCCTCGACAAGAATGTCCCCGCACTCCTCGGACGTGCCGGAGCATTTCCGGGCGTCCGCGCAGACGGGGACATCTGAGCGGGACCCCATCGGTGCGAACGCACCGGTGGGACACCCTTCGTCGACTATCCGGTGGTGTGGACGATCAGCACGTCGCACGCCGACTTGCGGGCCACATCGGCGGGGACCGATCCGAGGAGCCGGCCGGCGATCGAATTCAGGCCGCGATTGCCCACGACGAGAAGATCGGCCTTGACGTCGCTCACCAACTGCAGGAGCGCGTCGACCGGAGCACCCTTGACCGGGCGCTGCACCACGTTCGACGCACCGGCCTTGGTGGCCCGTTCCTTCGCGGTTCGCAGGATCTCCTCGGTCGGCGTCGATCCGGTGACCTGGTACGCCTCGTCTTTCAGGACATCCGCGGCGTCTCCGGCTCCGCGCTCGTTCGGGAAGTACGCGCACGCGATCACCAACTGAGCGTCGCCCGCGAGTGCACCCGCACGCTCCACAGCCTTCATCGACGACTCGGAGCCGTCCGTTCCGACGACGACGGTTTCGTAAGAGCTCATCCCAACCTCTCGACATGAATTCGCCTCGCTGCCCATCAGCGAGGCGTCATCGCGTATACCCACAATGCAGGGGTCCTGCACGGGGACATTAGTGTGCCACGGGCACGTCTGTCCCCCGTTCGTGGTGATCGGCACATCGTGAACCCGACGCTGCCACCCCGAAGCCGTCACTTGATCCCGGCCGCGTCCATCCCTCGCATCTCCTTCTTCAGATCGGCGATCTCGTCGCGGAGTCGTCCGGCGAGTTCGAACTGCAGATCCCGAGCGGCACTCATCATCTGGTCGGTGAGTTGGGACACGAGGTCGGCGAGCTCGGCGCGGGGCATCATCGACACGTCACGCTTCTCGATGACCCCCGAACTTCCGGCTTTCGACACCTCACCCTGTGCGCGGCGTCCGCGGCTGGAGTTGCGTCCGGAACCGCCGACCGCCACGGCCTCGTCTTCGGCTTCCTTGTAGACCTGGTCCAGGATGTCGGCGATCTTCTTGCGCAGCGGCTTCGGATCGATGCCGTTCGCCTTGTTGTACGCGATCTGCTTCTCGCGACGCCGCTCGGTCTCGTCGATGGCGTTGCGCATCGAATCGGTGATCTTGTCCGCATACATGTGGACCTCGCCGGACACGTTGCGGGCCGCGCGACCGATCGTCTGGATGAGCGACGTGGTGCTCCGCAGGAAGCCCTCTTTGTCGGCGTCGAGAATCGCGACGAGCGAGACCTCGGGCAGGTCGAGACCCTCGCGGAGCAGGTTGATGCCCACCAGGACGTCGTAATCACCGGACCGCAGCTGGCGGAGCAGTTCGACACGACGCAGGGTGTCGACCTCCGAGTGCAGGTACCGGACGCGGATACCGAGTTCGAGCAGGTAATCGGTGAGATCCTCGGCCATCTTCTTGGTCAGGGTGGTCACCAGGACGCGCTCGTCGCGATCGGTTCGCTCACGGATCTCATGGACCAGATCGTCGATCTGGCCCTTGGTGGGTTTCACCACGACCTGCGGGTCCACGAGCCCCGTCGGACGGATCACCTGTTCGACGAACTCGCCGTTGGACTGGCCCAGTTCGTACGGCCCGGGAGTCGCGGACAGATAGACGGTCTGTCCGATGCGGTCGACGAACTCATCCCATGTGAGCGGTCGGTTGTCGACCGCCGAAGGCAACCGGAATCCGTACTCGACGAGGTTGCGCTTGCGCGACATGTCGCCTTCGTACATGCCGCCGATCTGGGGCACCGTCACGTGCGACTCGTCGATGACGAGGAGGAAGTCGTCCGGGAAGTAGTCGATGAGCGTGGCCGGCGCGCTCCCCGCGGCTCGGCCGTCGATGTGGCGCGAGTAGTTCTCGATGCCCGAGCAGAACCCGACCTGACGCATCATCTCCAGGTCGTAGGTGGTGCGCATGCGCAGACGCTGGGCCTCCAGCAGCTTGCCCTTGCCCTCCAGCTCGGCGAGTCGTTCCTCGAGCTCGCGCTCGATGCTCGCCATCGCCTTCTCCATACGCTCGGGCCCGGCAACATAATGGGTGGCCGGGAAGATGCGCAGCGAGTCGACCTGGCGCACGACGTCACCGGTCAGCGGATGCAGGAAGTACAGCGACTCGACCTCGTCGCCGAAGAACTCGATGCGCACAGCCAGTTCCTCATAGGACGGGATGATCTCGACCGTGTCTCCGCGCACCCGGAAGCTGCCGCGGGTGAACGACATGTCGTTGCGCGTGTACTGGACGTCGACGAGCAGACGCAGCAGGGCGTCGCGATCGATCTCCTGACCGACCTCGATCTCGACGGACCGGTCGAGATAGGACTGCGGCGTACCGAGGCCGTAGATGCAGGACACCGAGGCGACGACGACCACGTCGCGTCGCGACAGCAGGCTCGACGTCGCCGAGTGACGTAGACGCTCGACGTCGTCGTTGATCGACGAGTCCTTCTCGATGTAGGTGTCGGTCTGCGCGATGTACGCCTCTGGTTGGTAGTAGTCGTAGTACGAGACGAAGTACTCGACCGCGTTGTTGGGCAGCATCTCGCGCAGTTCGTTCGCGAGCTGCGCCGCGAGCGTCTTGTTCGGCGCCATCACGAGCGTCGGGCGCTGCACCTGCTCGATGAGCCAGGCCGTGGTCGCCGACTTTCCGGTGCCGGTCGCGCCGAGGAGGACGATGTCCTTCTCCCCGGCCTTGATCCGGCGGGTGAGGTCTTCGATGGCGGCGGGCTGGTCGCCGGCCGGTTCGTACTCGCTGACGACCTGCAGGCGGGCATCGGTCCGCTCGATCTCGCCGACCGGCCGGAACTCCGAGTGCGCGATGACGGGGCGTTCTGCTGCAAAAGCCATAGTGCCAGGGTAAACGCGACCTATGACATCGATGTTCCCGCGGACCGGCGTCCGACGAGCGCGGCGACGAGCACGAGCGCCGAGCACAGCGGGATCGGCTGGCCGACGACGACGAACACCCCGACGTCGGCGAGGACCGCGACGGGCGCCGCGACCCGGACCGCCGGGCCCGGAACCGGCGCCTTGCCGCGGGACCGGCGCGGCACGCGCGACCACGGTTTCGCGATCGACAGCCAGCCCTGGAACGCGATCAACGTGGCCATCAGGACCGTCGACGCGAGCAGGCCGGCCGACGCGACTTCGCGGGCGCGCGCCGCCGAGTCGAGAGCTGGTGAGAGCACCGCGATCCCGACGACGAGCTGGATGACCGTGATCGCGAACTTCACGAGGACCCACCAGTGGAGGAAGAAGCCCCACGGCGTCGTCGCGGACAGCAGGAATCCCGACATCGCGGACACATTGGCAGAGACCACCAGGACCGTGGTGTCGAGGACGTGTGCGGCGACCGCGCCCCCGTCCCCGGGACTCAGCATAAGAACCGCCATCGCGAGCGCCTGGCTCATCCAACAGACCGACGAGAGCACATGTATCCACAGCAGCAGGTGCCGTGCGCACTTGACGGTCGGCCGCGCTGTGATTCGTTCGCGGGCCACTCCACGGCCCCGTTCGGCGACGAAAGTCCTCATGTTCCGACCATCCCGCGAATTGGCGGTCGGACGCATCGGTGAGAACTCGGGCTTTCACCCTGAGATCGTCGGTGAGGCTGTCTAGATTCAGAGCATGACGAGCGATGGCGGGCGCACCGCCGACCCCGGGTCAGGGTCAGCACCGCACCCGCTGCACCCGCCCAAACGCGAGACTTTCGACGTCCCGGCGATGACGAACACCGACAACAAGGGATTCGTTCGGGAGGTCGAGGAGTATCGCGTCACCGACTTCGGGCTGTACATGTCGCGCCACGCTCCCGGGCACCCCAGATTCGACCACCTGGAGTCATGGCTGCTACCCGCCTTGGGGTTGCGCGCCAACATCTTCCACTACCAGGGCGGCTACCGTGAAGGGCAGCGCCTGTACCTGGATGTCGGCCGGTTCGCCGGCCCCGACGACGACGGCCGGTGGCATGCCGAGGACTGGTACCTCGATCTCGTCGACGTGCCGGGCACCCCTCCCCTGCTGCTCGACACCGACGAGCTGCTCGAGGCCCACCGTGAGGGACTGCTCGACACCGCGCAGTGCGTCGAAGCCGTCGGGATCGCCACGCGTGCACTCGTCGGTGCGGCGGAACACGGCAACGACATACAGGCCTGGCTCGACGCCGCGGCGGGTGGCGCGGTGGCCTTTCGCGACCACGACCACCGTCGCCAGGGCGAGGCCCGGTAGATCAGTACGTCGGCAGCACGAAACAGGATCCGTTACGGATGAAGTCGGGGAGCTGGACGCCGGTGCCCACCGTGACCGCCCTCGACTTCTCGACTCCGTCGAGGGTCGCCTTCAGCAGGTAGCGGCCCGGGGTCGACGGCCGCCACTTGGGCCGGATCTCGACACTCGTGGGCTTCTGGTCGTAGATCGTGACCGAGCGCCCGGCGCCCACCAGGGTGACCTTCAGATTCGACTTCGCCGAACGCGGATCGCTGACGAGAACCGACAGTGTGTAGGAACATCCCGCGCCGTACACCCCGTAGTTGAACGAGCCGTTGGCCGACGAGCCGTAACCCGGAAGAGTGTCCACCGCGATGCCCTGCAGCGCCGCCTCCGCCGGCGCGGCCAGCGCCACGCTTGCGCACGCAACTGCACCGAAAGCTATTGCGCCACTGGCAATCCGCGCGCGACTCCGACTTCCCCGACCGACCATGCTGTACTCCACTCCTGGGCTTCGTCCTCAGCGACCACCCCCACCGCGGGGGCGTGCGACTCACAAGTTAGCAGCGGACGGGGCAGCATGTGCCAATTTTGGCAACGTTTGTAGTCAGTTTTTGTGCCAACCGCCGGTCAGCGTGTCACGACCCGCACCGCGGCCGGCCGCCCCGGGTCACAGGACCCGTACTGATCCGGTCCGGCCGGTGCGAATCCACCGTCGGCGAGACGATCCGCCAAGCCCTCCGCGGCGCCGGCGTCACGTGCGGTCACCCGCAACTCGACCGTCGCCGGGTTGACGATGTCGACCGCGGTGGCCAGTTCGCCGGCGAGCGCCCACAATCGGTTCACCAGACGCGCGGACGGACCATCGGGATTCGGTTCTGCTGCCACGAGCCCGGGCACCGACTCGGCGACGCGACGCTCGCGGACGTTCAGCTCGAGCGGCACGAGGCGCTCGTCCCAGACCCGGGCGGCCGATGCCGCCAGTTCCTCGGGGGCGCCCGAGTTGTCCAGCCATACGTCGGCCACGGCACGACGCTGCTCGTCGGTCGCCTGCGCGGCGATGCGGGCACGGGCATCGGCCTCGGCGACACCCCGCATGGTGGTCAGCCGGTGCAACCGCACGTCGGCCTCGGCGAACACGATCACGACCAGATGGAAGAACGGCGCCGTGTGGTTCTCGACCAGCAGCGGGATGTCTTGCACCACAATTGCGTCGGCCGGTGCGTCGTCGAGCATGGCCTGGGTCCGCGCACCGATGAGCGGGTGGGTGATGCCGTTGAGCGTCAGCCGCGACTCGTCGTCGACGAAGGCCTTCGCCGCGAGAGCCGGACGATCGAGACTCCCGTCGGCGGCCAGGATGTCCGGACCGAACGCCTCGACGAGCGCAGCCAGACCCTCGGATCCCGGCTCGACCACCTCCCGGGCGACCTTGTCCGCGTCGATGATGTACGCGCCCCGCTCGACGAACGTCTTTGCCACAGTCGATTTGCCGGCCCCGATGCCACCGGTCAGCCCAAGCCTGATCACGCCCACCAGTGTGACAAATTCCGTCTGCGACACGTTGGAAGGGCCCCGCCGAGAACCAGAGACCCCGTCTCGCGCGATGACCCTCAGCTGGTCACGACGTCGAGACGAGGTCTCCTCGGGTTGTGGTATCAGCCGGTGACGGCCGCCAGTTCGATGGTCTCGTGCGGCAGGTCCGCCTCGCCGACCTTCTCGTTCTTGTTCAGATCGACGGCGACGATCTTCTTGGCAGCCGGGTCGCTGACGTAGGCGATGCCCTCCTGCACCACGACGTTCGGCATCGGGGACTGCCACTCGTCGGGTTCGGTCCACGCGCCGATGGCGGGGATCGTGGCGGTCTTGGCCGCCGTGTCGGCGTCGAAGACGTGTAGGGCACCGTCGGTTCCCAGGATCACGGCGGACCCGCCGGGACCGCGCTCGATGGACCGGAAGCTGTAGGAGGTGCCGAGGTCGACGAGCCGGAGCTGGCCGGTGCGGGTGTCGGTGAGCGAGAACCGGGTCGGCCGTTCGAGTTCGGCGTCCGGATCGGACTTGTAGTCGCCGAGGATGATCGGGGACTCCTCGCTGCCGGCCTGGTTGCCGATGCGGCCGTACTCGTCGGGGCTCTCGACCTTGCGGATGTCGTTCCCGTTCACGATGAGCAGTCCGTCCTCGCAACCGAAAGCGAGCACTCCGCCGGCGCCGGCGGCCTCGCCATGCACACCCGGGCACTGGTCGTTGCGCACGATCTCCTTGCGCTCCGGGTCGAGGATCGCGATGCCGCTGCGCGACTCCTCGTTTCCGGCGGTGACGACGACCGTGCCGTCCTCACGGAACACCGCGACCCCGTGGTGCGGCTCGGGAAGTGTGAACGAGGTCGACGCCGGGTTCCCGCGCAGGAGCTCGGCGGGCTCGACGATGTCGACCTGGCCCGTGCCGTCGGTGAAGAGGGCGATCCGGGAGTCGTGTGGCACAACGTGTCCCGGCTCTTCACCGCCGAACGTCATGTCGGTGAGGGCCGGTGTCGTCGTGTAGTAGTGACCATGGTCGCCGTGTTGACGCGTCCAGGTACCCATGTCGAGAACCCGGAACCCGTCCGACTCCGAGACGAACACATTACGGCCGTTGTCGGCGCTGTTGAGTCGGATGAAGCCGTCGATCGGGAGGTCGGCGACCTGCTCCAACGACTCCGCGTCGAGGACCAGGATGCCGCCGTCGTAGCTGAGCGCGAGGCGCGGCGTGGCGCTCTGCTGCTCGACGGCCGCGGCCGAGCTGGAGGCGGGCGCGGATTCGCTCGAATCCTCGCTCCCGCAGGCGACGAGCGCGAACGACGCGGCGGTGAGAAACGCGAGAGAGCGGGTCAGTTTTGTCCGTTGTGCAAACACCCGAACAGTGAACATGGATATGAAAATCATTGTCAACAACGCATGGGATGATGGTGGCCCGCAACGGCCGCTCCTCGCGAACACCCCGGCATCAGGCCAGCAACGGCCGCAACCCGTCGAGCACGCGGGCGAGTCCGAATTCGAAGGCGTCATCGGGGGCGCCGGGCGCCTGATGGATCTCTCCGACCGCACTGCCGACCCGATCCGACAGGGGGTACGCACCATCGGGGATGACCGCCGCGAGTTCAGGACCGACGATCTCCCACCATCGCGCGTCGCTCATCCCGGATTCCTCGGCGGCCGTCCGCTCCCCGACCGCCTCGCGGGCGTTGCCGGCCACGAAGGCACCGAGCAGTGCGATGATGTGGTCTCGCTGGACATCCGAGATGTCGGTCGCCTCGAGCAGTTCGAGCTGCCGCTCGTACCGGGCCAGGCGGTGCGGGCCCAGCACCTGGCGCCACGGCGAGGCCGCCAGCAGCCATGGGTGGTCGAGACACTCGGCACGCAGTGCGCGCGCGACTCCCGCCAGGGACTCGACGACGGTCGGTGCCGGCCCGGGCATCGGAGTCCGTGCTGTCACGTGATCGATCATGAGCGCCACCAGCACGTCACGCGTCGGCACGTAGGTGTACAGACTCATCGGCCCGACGCCGAGTTCGGCGGCCAGGGCGCGCATCGAGACGGCACCGAGCCCGCGCTCGTCCGCGAGGTCGATCGCCGCCGTCACGATGTCGTCGACCGACACCCGCTGCCGCGGCCCCCGCCGCGGACCGCCATCTCCGGCCTCGGCCCGCCAGAGCAGTCGGACCAGCGTGCGTGCATCATCTGCGGTCGACACGGCGACGCCTTTCCCGTACGGTGTACTGAGTCATAACCCCGTACACCGTACCAAGAGGAGCGTCCACTGCCCACTCAGGCCACCTATCTGCCGGACCTGCACCAGTTCGCGCTCTGGTCTTCCCACCAGTCCGATGCCGGAAACCTGTCGGACACCTGCCGTCTCGCGGTCCCGGACGGCCGCGACCTCGTCGTTCGCGACGTCCGCTGCGAACTCGTCGATCCCCCGGCACTCCTGGCCGCGTGCGACCAGGGTGATCCGAGCCGAGTCGCGGAGTCGGTCGAAGCGTGGCGACGCACACTCGCCGGCGACTCCGCGACACCGCTGCCGCTCGCCGCACACGCCGAGATCGATCCCACCGGGACGGCGGTGACGACTGCGGACTTCGCCCGTACAGCGCTGCAGGAGTCTCTCGCCGCCGAGGACATACTGCGAGACACTCTGCGAGCCCACCTGCGGCCGTATCAGATTCGCGGTATCGCCTGGCTGGCCCGCACCGTGGAGGTCACCGGCGGTGCCGTGCTGGCCGACGAGATGGGACTGGGCAAGACCGTCCAGGCGATCGGACTGCTGACGCTTCGGGCGCACGAGGGACCACAGCTGGTCGTCTGCCCGACCAGCCTCGTGACCAATTGGAGTCACGAGGTGGCCCGCTTCGCGCCTGATCTGAACGTGTACACCGGCCCCCTCGACCATGCGCCGGACGGGCCCGGTTCGATCACCGTGATCTCCTACGCGAGACTGCGACTGAGCATCGCCGACGTCCGTCGATTCGACTGGGCCACAGCCGTGTTCGACGAGGCGCAGGCCCTGAAGAACCCGCGCACCCAGGTGTCACGCGCGGCGCGCACCGTCGGCGCCCGGGCTCACGTCGCGTTGACCGGCACTCCCATCGAGAACAGTCTCGACGACCTCTGGGCGATTCTCCGGGTCGTCGCGCCCGCACTGTTTCCTCACCGGGCGGTGTTCCGGCGGCGCTTCACCAAAGCCGTGGACGACGGCGACGCCGGCGCGCTGCGACGACTTCGGGTGGCGGTCGCGCCGGTGATGTTGGCGCGCACCAAATCCCGTGTGGCCTCGGCGCTGCCGCCGAAGATCGGCAATCCGGTGCTCGTCGATCTCACCGACGAACAGGCGCAGCTCTACGACGCTCACCTCGCGCGCGTGGAAGACACCGGCTTCGGCGACGGATTCGAACGACACGGACGGATTCTCGCCACACTCACCCGGCTCAAGCAGATCTGCAACCATCCCGGCCTCGTCACCGGCGACACCCGGGTGCTCGCGGGACGCTCGGGCAAGCTCGACGTGTGCACAGAGATCCTCGGTGACAACCTGCGTACCGGCTCCCCCACGCTCGTCTTCACCCAGTACCGGGAAACCGGTGAACTCCTCGTCCGGCACTTCGCCGAACAACTGGCGGTCGAGGCACCGTTCTTCCACGGCGGTCTCTCGGCGAGCCGTCGCGACGAACTCGTCGCCGCCTTCCAGGCGGGCGAAGGCCCCGGGCTGATGGTCATGAGCCCCAAAGCCGGCGGCGTCGGGCTCACCCTCACGCGCGCCTGCGACGTCATCCACTTCGACCGCTGGTGGAACCCGGCGGTCGAGGCCCAGGCGTCCGACCGGGTGCACCGAATCGGCCAGAAACGTCCCGTCACGATCACCACCCTCACCTCGGCCACCTCCCTCGAAGAGCACATCGATCGCCTGCACCGGCGCAAGTCCGCGCTCGGCGCGCACGCGGACGACACGTCCGCCCTCACCGAGCTGACCGGCCTCGACGACGAGCGGTTGATGGACATCCTGCGGCGTCACCGGGAGGCGCGATGACCAGCTCACCTGCCGAATTCGGGTTCACCCGCTGGGGCGCCGAGATCGTCCGGCTCGCCGAGCCGATCTCGGCGCGTGGTCCCAACGCCTCGGCACCACGAGCCCGCAGTGTCGCCCGCAACGGCGGCGTCACGCTCACCGTCGACGGACGTTCGGTCAGCGGCCTGGTGCAGCGTGGCGGCGAGGCGTCGATGGCACATCTCGAGTTCGATGCCATGTCCCCGGCGAACGCGACGACGCTGCGGGAGGTGCTGGACGAGTCCACCGAACCGACCGACGACATGCACCGTCGCCTCATCGAAGCGGCGTCGTGGTCGTCACCGGTTCTCGACGTCGCCGACTGCTCCTGCCGCGCCCGCGGCGACCGGTGCCTGCACATCCTCGCCACGCTCTATGCCCTCGCCGCGGCCGTCGATCGAGTGCCCTCGCTGGCCCTCCGCCTACGCGACTTCGAAGCACGGCTCAGCGGAGTCACCGGTGACGCGGACCACCCGGATGGACCACCGCGCCGGATGCCGCTGCGGTGGGCGGCACTAACAACCTTCGACGCCCGGGACTACTGGAGTGCTCGGCGTCGCACCGGGGCGCCCGACTGACCGTCGGCACCAGACGAGAGAAGCCCTCCCGGTCTCCCGGGAGGGCTTCTTCATCGTGCTCGGTGAGCGAGGCGTGTCAGGCGTTGCCCGACAGCTTCTCACGCAGTGCGGCGAGCTGCTCGTCGCTGGCCAGCGAACCGCCGGCCGACGATCCGCCGGTCGAGCTGCTGCTCGACGACGATCCGCCGCGGCTCTCCGACGCCGACGAGTAGTCGGTCGGGGCGTTGGCGGCCTCTGCGGCAGCAGCGGCGAACTTCTCCATCTGGGCGGTGTGCATCTTGTGGCGACGCTCGGCCTCGGCGTACCGGGCCTCCCATGCCTCACGCTGCTTCTCGAAGCCTTCGAGCCATTCGTTGGTCTCGGCGTCGAAGCCCTCGGGGAAGATGTAGTTGCCCTGCTCGTCGTAGCTGTCGGCCATGCCGTACTTCGAGGGGTCGAACTCCTCGGTGTAGTCCTCGTTGGCCTGCTTCAGGCTCAGCGAGATCCGACGACGCTCCAGGTCGATGTCGATGACCTTGACCATCGCGTCGTCACCGACGGCGACGACCTGATCCGGCACCTCGACGTGGCGCTCGGCCAGCTCGGAGATGTGGACCAGACCCTCGATGCCCTCGTCGACCCGGACGAACGCACCGAACGGCACCAGCTTGGTGACCTTGCCCGGCACGATCTGGCCGATGGCGTGGGTGCGGGCGAACTGGCGCCAGGGATCTTCCTGAGTTGCCTTGAGCGACAGCGACACACGCTCGCGGTCCAGATCGACGTCGAGGACCTCGACGGTGACCTCGTCGCCGACGGCGACGACCTCGGACGGGTGATCGATGTGCTTCCAGGACAGCTCGGAGACGTGGACCAGACCGTCGACGCCGCCGAGATCGACGAACGCACCGAAGTTGACGATCGAGGACACGACGCCCTTGCGGACCTGGCCCTTCTGCAGCTGGTGCAGGAACTCGCTGCGGACCTCGGACTGGGTCTGCTCGAGCCATGCGCGGCGCGACAGGACCACGTTGTTGCGGTTCTTGTCGAGTTCGATGATCTTGGCCTCGATCTCCTTGCCGATGTACGGCTGCAGATCGCGGACGCGGCGCATCTCCACGAGCGATGCCGGGAGGAAGCCGCGCAGGCCGATGTCCAGGATCAGGCCGCCCTTGACGACCTCGATGACGGTGCCCTTGACGGCCTCGTCCTTCTCCTTGAGCTCCTCGATGGTGCCCCAAGCCCGCTCGTACTGCGCACGCTTCTTGGAGAGGATCAGACGGCCTTCTTTGTCCTCCTTGGTGAGGACCAGGGCTTCGACCTCGTCACCGACGTTGACGACCTCATTGGGGTCGACGTCGTGCTTGATCGACAGTTCGCGAGAAGGGATGACGCCTTCGGTCTTGTAACCGATGTCGAGCAGAACCTCGTCCCGGTCGACCTTGACGATGGTGCCTTCCACGATGTCGCCATCGTTGAAGTACTTGATCGTGGAGTCGATGGCGGCGAGAAAGTCCTCGGCAGTGCCGATGTCATTGACGGCTACTTGCGGCGAGGTGATCGTGGGGGACGACATATGTTGAGTTGCTCCGGACAGGTGTGTAGTAGGTACGATTCTGCAAAGCTCTGTTGATCGACACCACCTGGACCGGCCTGTCACCGGTCAGGGCAGGTGCGAACCGCGCGTCATCGGGCACACGCGCGTGTAGAAGCCTACTCCAGCGGCATTGTGCTGGGCAAATGGCTCGTCTCACGAGGCCGCCAGGACGTGCGGCCCGACGGGAGATGAGACGATCCCCACGTGGCGCACTCACTCGAACTCCTCCTCGACGACTCGTCCGACCAGCAGGTTCGGGCCGAATGGGACGCCCTCGCCGCAGCCGGACTCCCCCATCAGGGTCGCGTCGCGTCGCCGACGAATCGGCCCCACGTGACGCTGGTGGCCGCGTCCCGGATCGACGGGAACGCCGATGCGGCACTGGCCGCGGTCGCCATGCGCCTGCCGGTGGGGATGCGGCTCGGCGCTCCGATCGTCTTCGGCGGCGGTCGACGATCCACGCTCGCGCGGCTCGTGGTGCCGTCGAGCGAACTACTGTCGGTCCACGCCCAGGTCTCGCGGCTATCCGCCGAGTTCGTCGACCCCGAGCCGGCCGACACGGCGACAGCCTCGACCGATGGTCGCCGAATGCCGTTCGCGCACACCGTTCCCGGGCAGTGGACCCCGCACGTCACCCTCGCGCGGCGGATGGACGCCGAACAGCTCGTCCGCGCCTTCGACATCCTCGACATCCGCGCCGAGATCGTCGGCGAGTTCACCGCACTGCGACGCTGGGACCCAGATGCGGGAACCGACGTCGTGCTCGCGGGGCGGGCCTGCTGATCGCACTGCGGGTCAGACGGCGGAGCCGCCGTTTCCCCGTCGGCCCGGCAACGCGCCGAGTAGCCGACGAAGCCGGGAGTCCGGACGGAACCGCGGGCAGGACCGCTCGCCGCAGAGCGCGCAATCCGTACCCGTCCGGTAGTGCTCGTGAGCCGATCGGTCGTGGCCGCATCGGCAAGTCTGGTCGCCCACGGCGCTCAGGTTACCCAAGCAGGGTCTTCGGACCCGGGGTCGTCGAACGTTGTGACCCACGTCGTCGCCACGGCGACGAGCGCGTCCCACCGCCACGGGGTGAAGAACTCCGAGATCACGATGAGAGTGACTTGAGAGCCCACGGCCCGATGATCTGGGCATGACCGAAACACTGAGATCCTCCGCCGACCGACCAGCACCGAGCGCCGACGAGTTCGCCGAACGACTCTTCGGTTCGACGCTCGCCACCGCCGAGACCATGAGCGTGTACCTCGGCGAGCGCCTCGGGTGGTACCGATGCCTGGCCGAATCGGGACCCCTCACCGCCGACGGGTTGGCCGAACGAACCGACACCAACGCACGCTATGCCCGGGAATGGCTGGAGATGCAGAGCGCCTTCGGCATTCTCGACGCGAACCTGACCACCCGCCCGCACACCTTCGCGATCTCGCCGGGCGTCGCCGAGGTACTCACCGACACCACGAGCCTGTCGTACCTCGGCGCCCTCCCCCGCATGTTCGCGGCGTCGGCACGCCATCTCCCTGCGCTGCTCGATGCCTACCGGAACGGTGGGGGCGTCAGCTGGGAGACCCTGGGCGCCGACGCACGGGAGTGCCAGGCCGATCTCAACCGGCCCTGGTTCGACGCGCGTCTCGCACCGGCGCTGGCCGGCGTCGAAGCCCTGCACGAGCGGTTGTCCCGGCCCGGGGCGCGGATCGCCGACGTCGGGTTCGGAGCGGGCCACTCGACCATCGCACTCGCACGGGCCTACCCGGAGGCCACCTTCATCGGGCTCGACGTCGACGAGGCGTCGGTACGGATGGCCCGTGCGCATGCCGAGTCGGCGGGTGTCATCGACCGCGTGACGTTCCTCGTCGCCGACGGCGACGAGGCGGCGGCGCACGGCCCGTTCGACGCCGCCTTCGCGTTCGAGTGCCTACACGACATGCCGCGGCCGGTCGAGGTCCTCGCCGCGGTCCGGCGCGCACTGGCGCCCGGAGCTTCCCTGATCGTCATGGATGAAGCCGTATCCGACGAGTTCGACGGTCCCGCAGACGATCTCGACAAGATCATGTACGGGTTCTCGTTGCTGGTGTGTCTGCCGGACTCGATGAGTTCACCACCGTCCGCGGCCACCGGCACGGTGTTCCGACCGTCGACGCTGCGTCGGTACGCGCACGACGCGGGTTACGCCGACGTGACGGTCCTACCCATCGAGGATTTCAGCTTCTTCCGCTTCTACGAGCTGACGACCTGACCCCGTCGGTGCGCGCCCGGCGCGCAACGAGGTGACGGCGATGTCGACGACGTCGGACGGAGCCGTGGCGGCACCGGTCGCGACGAGATCGTCCGTCACCGCCTCGCCCAACGCTGCTCGGATTCGATTCTCGACGGAACCGAGTCGCTCGACGTCGTTCCCGAACGGATCGGACCCGGCCGCCTCGTGTGCTCGCCGGGTGGCACCGAGGATCAGAGCCGCCTGTTCGCACCGCCCGAGATCGACCAGGACGTCGATCACCGAGCGCAGGGTCACCCACTGATTCGTCCAGTTTCCCGCTTGCCGAAAATGCTCGAGCACCTCAACGTACGACCGGGCGGCGGCGTCGGTTGCGCCGGAACGGGCCTCGATCGACGCCCGCGACGCCATCGCCACCCCCAGTAGGTACCGGTCACCGTGTCGGCGCGCGGACTCGATGGCACCCTCGAGGAGTTGCCGCGCCCGCCCGGGATCGGCGTCGAGCAGACACTCGCCGGACACATAGCGACACCAGGCCGCGACAACGTCTTCACCCGCTGTGGCACAGGCGATCTCGAGGGACCGCGCGGCCGGGTACGCGTCCTCGCCGCGGTAGGCGCGGATGAGCAGTGCACTGATGTCGGCCATGTGCGCCGCCCCCGGCATGCCGGCCGCCAGTGCGAGTTCGCGGAACGTCCGCGCGTCGTCGAGCGCAGCGTCGAGATCCCCCTGGAACAGCCCGATGTCCACGAGCATCATGTGGAGGTAGACGCGGACCGACGGGTCGGGGCCGGCGTCGAGGCCCCGGCGCGTGCACCGCCGCGCGGTCGGCAGGTCGCCGTCGAAGCGGGCGCCGCCGGCCGACACCGCCCACACCGCGGACCCGAGCGACGAGTCGTCGTGACGGTCGATGAGCATCCGCGCCCATGCGGTGACCTCCGGACTCATGGTCAGTTCGAGGAAAGGAATCGACCCCTGCAGGATCGTGTCGGCGAGAGCGGGGTCGTGAGCACTCGCATGATCGATCGCCTGCCGCACATCGTCGAGCCGTGCATCGACCAGGCGCGCGGCGTCGAGGTGTCCGCGACCGTAGACCTCGCACCCCAACGGACCCAGCCAGTCCGCGACCCACGCGGTGTGCGCGCACCGCGCACCGTCGAGGGCGTCCCGACTTGCCAGTGCATCAATACCGAAGGCACGCAACGTCTCCAAGAGGAGGTAACCCCCCGGATCGACCGACACCATGCACGCGTCGACCAGTTCGGCCATCGCATCGGCCACGTCTTCGCGGTCCAGCACTCCCGTCGCCGCGGCCAGGAACTCCGCATCGTCGAGGCCGAACCGGGAGGGGAAGATGCTGAGGACGTCGAACAGACCACGCGCCGGGTCGCTCAGCAGTCCATAGGACCAGTCGACGAGAGCGTGCAGGCTCCGGTGCCGGGGCGCGATCCCGCGCGGACCGCGCAGGACCCGGAAACGCCAGTGCAGTCGGTCGACGAGCACTGCCGGGGGTATCGCCCGCGCCTTCGTCGCCGCGAGCTCGACACCGAGCGGCAGGCCGTCGAGCCGTCGGCAGATCTCCGCGATCGCCGGCGCAGTTGCTTCGTTCAGCTCGAAGCGCGGATCGCGTGCCCGGGCACGGACACAGAACAGCCGGACGGCATCCGACGACTCGATGGCGGCGGGCGCCGCGTCCACGTCCGGCACCGGAAGTGGATCGAGGGAGATGATCTGTTCGGCGGCAATTCCCAGCGGCACCCGTGAGGTCGCGAGCACCGTGATATCGGGGCACCGATCCTGCAGCGCGACAACGAGTTCGACCGCTGCCTCGAGGACGTGCTCACAATTGTCGAGCACGAGCAGTCCGCGTCGACCGGTCAGCGCGCCGGTGAGTGCGTCCAGGGCCGCGACATCGCGACGCATCGACAGGCCCGTCGCCGAAGCCACCAGGTGCACCACCGCGTCGCGGCTCGCGACCGCTGCCAGTTCGGCGAACCAGACGGGACGGTCACTCGCCGACCGGACATGGTGCCGGACAAGCGCCGTCTTGCCGACACCACCGGGGCCGAGGACCGTGACGACCCCGCGTCCCCGCACGGTTGCCGTCAGGCCCGTCAGGTCGGCATCCCGGCCTATCAGCTGGCCCGAATCATGGTTCGCCGCGCCGATTTCGGTATGTGGTACCGCGACTGTTCCGGCCGGCCGCCGATCCCCGCGGACGCGGCGCGGCGGCGGGTCCCCGTCGAGGATGCGGGCATGCAGCTCGCGGACCGACGGGGCCGGGTCCGTGCCGAGATCCTCCGCGAGGCGTCGACGCAACCGTTGGTAGGCATCGAGCGCCTCGGCCGCACGATCCGTCCGCCACAGCGCCGCCATGACCCGGAGGTGGAGCCCCTCGCGATAGGGATGATCATCGACGAAGGGCAGCAACCGGACATAGGCGTCTTCCGGACGGCCGAGGGTGACCAGGGCATCGGCAGCTGTCTCCGCGGCCAGGACACGCCGTTCGAGGAGCGCCCCGACCTCCGGCTGCGCCCAGGCACAGTCGGCGAACTCGCCGTATGGCGTTCCATGCCACAGACTCTCGGCCTGGTCGAGCAGATCGACAGCCAGCTGGGGCTCGGCATCGACGACGGCGACGGCCCGTGCCACGGTGTCGTCGAAGAGCAGTGCGTCGACATCGGTCCGATCGACGATGAGCGTGTACCCGGGCGCGGTCGTGACGACTCGCAGACGGCCGTCGACCTGACGTCGCCGCAAGGTGGTTCGTAGTCGGAAGACGAGGTTGTGCAGGGCCGACTCCGGGGTGGCCGGCGGCGCGTCGGGCCACAGGATGTCGGTCAGCCAGTCCACATCGGCAACCGCATTCGCGCGCGATGCCAGGGCGGCGAGCAGACAGCGGAGGCGAGGCGTGCCGAACTGCGGTCGGGACACACCCGCGTCATCCGGTGTGTCCACCGGACCCAGCAGAGTGAGACAGACCATGGCCTTATCATCGCAGGATGTCCCCCAACCAGGCGGAATCCGAACAAACGACATCGAACGGCCCGGGGTCGAGCCGTCCCCCGAGGATCCTCGGCGACGTGGACTCCGCGACCAGCGACCGTGCCAGCCGGTGGTGGTGGGATCACGACGCGGAGAACTATCACGTCGAGCACGGCGACTTTCTCGGTGCCCATGCCGCAGGCGGGGATTTCGTATGGTGTCCGGAGGGTTTACGCGAGGCCGATGTCGGGCTCCTGGGGGACATCGAGGACCAGGACATCCTCGAAATCGGCTGCGGTTCGGCGCCCTGTGCCCGGTGGCTGGCCGCGCACGGCGCGCGCGCAGTCGGCGTCGACCTGTCGCGGCGGATGCTGGGCATCGGACTCGACGCGATGGCGGCGGAAGGCGTGCGGGTCCCGCTCGTCCAGGCGACCGCCGAGACCCTGCCCTTCGCGGCCGCGTCGTTCGACGCCGCCTGTTCGGCCTTCGGCGCGGTACCGTTCGTCGCCGACTCGGCCGGGGTGATGAACGAGGTCGCACGGGTGCTGAAGCCCGGTGGGCGTTGGGTTTTCGCCGTCAATCATCCGATGCGCTGGATGTTCCTCGACGATCCCGGGCCGGAGGGCCTGACCGTACGGATCCCCTATTTCAACCGCACGCCGTACACCGAGACCGATGCCGACGGAACGTTGACCTACGTCGAGCACCACCGCACCATCGGTGACCGTGTTCGCGAACTCCGGGCCGCCGGGTTCATTCTCGACGACATCATCGAACCCGAGTGGCCGGACGGTTTCGACCGCACCTGGGGGCAATGGAGCCCGTTGCGCGGCAGCTACTTTCCGGGAACAGCCATATTCTGCAGCCACAAGGCCGACTAGCGGCGCTCACAGCAGCTTCGACAAGAACTCCCGAGTGCGCTGTTCTCTCGGATCGGCGAGGACCTGACGAGGGTTCCCCTTCTCCACGACGACGCCGCCGTCCATGAACACGAGCTGGTCGGCGACTTCCCGGGCAAAACCCATCTCGTGCGTGACGACCAGCATGGTCATGCCCGACGCAGCCAGCTCACGCATCACCTTCAGGACATCGCCGACGAGTTCGGGGTCGAGCGCCGAGGTGGGTTCGTCGAACAACATGAGTTTGGGGTCCATCGCGAGCGCACGCGCGATGGCGACACGCTGCTGCTGGCCACCCGACAGCTGGGCCGGATAGGCGTCGGCCCGGTCGGACAGGCCGACCCGCTCCAGCAGGTAGCGGGCTTTGTCGACCGCCTCCGAACGCGACTGACGCTTCACCTGCATCGGCGCCTCGATCACGTTCTCGAGGGCCGTGCGGTGCGGGAACAGATTGAAATGCTGGAACACCATGCCGATGTCGCGTCGCTGGGTCGCCGCGTCCTTGGCACTCATCTCGTGGAGCTTGCCGTTGCGTTCCCGGTAGCCGATCAGATCACCGTCGACGTAGAGCCGGCCGGCGTTGACGACTTCGAGGTGGTTCACACAGCGGAGGAACGTGGACTTCCCCGATCCCGACGGACCGATGAGACACAGCACCTCGCCGCGCGCCACCTCCAGCGAGATCCCCTTGAGGACCTGGACCGAACCGAAGCTCTTGCAGACCCGGTCGGCCACCACCATCGGCGGCGGCGATCCGCCGGCGGCCGGTGCGGCCGTGTCTTCTGCGGGACTCATGCCTTCTCTCCCCCTGCCGGCCCGGCGGCGCCGCCGGGCGCAGTGGCCGCGCCGTCGGCCATCGTCTTGAGTTGCCGCGCCGTGAGCTGTCGGGTCGCGCCCTTCGCGTAGTAGCGCTCCACGTAGTACTGGCCCACCATCAGGACGCTGGTGATGACGAGGTACCACGTGGACGCGACGAGGAGCAGCGGGATCGGCTCGAAGATCACGCCCGAGATGTCCCGCTGTCGTCCGTAGAGGTCGAGGGTGAGCGGCACCGCCGCCACCAGGCTCGTGGTCTTGAGCATGCTGATCAGCTCGTTGCCGGTGGGCGGGATGATCACCCGCATGGCCTGGGGCAGCACCGTTCGTCGCATGGTCTGCGCCCACGACATACCCAGTGCCACCGACGCCTCGGTCTGTCCCTCACCGACCGAGGACACACCGGCGCGGACGATCTCGGCCATGTACGCGGCCTCGTTCAGGCCGAGTCCGATGACCGCGAACAGGAACGCGGCGTTGAGCGTCTGGATGTCGAGCGACACGAACTGGTGCACGAACGGGATGCCGAGGTCGATCTGCTTGTAGATCGCCGGGAACAGGCCCCAGAAGACCAGCTGCACATACACGGGGGTGCCGCGGAAGATCCACAGGTACACCCACGATGTGCCGCGCAACACCGGGTTCGGGCTCAGCCGCATGATCGCGAGGACGACGCCGAGCACGATGGCGATGGTCATCGACAGCAGGGTCAAAGCGAGCGTGTAACCGACTCCCGACAAGATGCGCGAGTCGAAGAGATAGTTGCCGTACGTGCCCCAGCTATAGGCCTCGTTGGTGGCGGCACCGTAGACGAACAGCGCGCCCAACACGACGATGATCACCGCCGCGACCCACTGTCCGGGACGACGGAGCGGAACCGCCTGGATCGGTTCGGGTTCGCCCGGCGGTGACGGGGCGGTGCTGTGCGGTGACGTCATGTCAGTTCACCGCGCCGTTGATGACGGAGACATCGATCATGCCCTCCTCGAGGCCCCAGTTGGCCGCGATCTCTTCGTACTGTCCGTTGTCCATCAGGTACTGCACAGCCCGCTGCAGTGCGGGCGCGAGCGGTGAACCCTTCCGCACCGGCCACCCGTACGGCGCGGAGTCGAAGACCCCACCGGCGGGCTTCAGACGGTCGTCGGTGCGTTTGATCGCATAGGCCGTGACCGGTGAGTCGGCCGACATCGCGTCCACCCGGCCCAGGATCAGTGCGTTGACGGCCTCGTCCTGGCTGTCGAACCGGACCTTGTCGATCGCCGGTTTGCCCGCAGCGACGCACGCCGCGCTCTTGGCGGGAACCTCGTCGGTGTCCTCGTAGGTGGTGGTCTGCACCGCGACTCGGAGGCCGCAGGCGTTGTCGGGGTCGATCTCGTCGTCGTTGTCGCTCGCCTGCGCCCACTGCACGCCCGCGCTGTAGTAGGTCACGAAGTCGACCTGCTTCTCGCGCTCGAGGGTGTCGGTGAACGACGACATCCCCAGCTGGTAGGTCCCGGCCTGCACCGAGGGGATGATGGTGTCGAACTGGGACTCCTTGTAATCGGGTACGAGTCCGAGCACCTTGCCGACGGCGTTCATCAGGTCGACGTCATAGCCGATGATCTTTCCCGACGCGTCCTTGAACTCATTCGGCTGGTACGGGATGTTGACCCCGACGATCAGGCGTCCGGTGCGCGCGATCTCCGGTGGGACCAGCGCGGCGATCTCCGGCACCGTCGCGACGTCGACGTCGATCGGGACGACCTGACCGGCGCGCTCCCGCGCCTCGTTGTCCACGCACCCGGTCACGACGACCAGGACGGCGAGCAGGACGCCGAGCCAACGAGCCACCCGCGTCACACCACTACCCTTCGTCCGGCCGATCGCACCAACTCACTGTAGTTCGCCCGCCGCACCCCGGCTCGCCACCCACCGTTCACGCGTGTGCGCGCCCGTTTTCGGTCCTCAATCCGAGAGTCCCGCAAACCATTGCTCCCGAGACCGAAAGAACAACAAACCGCTGGTCTATGTTGTGCAAGCGATGCCCCCTCTGCTCCCTGAGGTGCGAGGAGCGCTAGCGACGAGCCACGAAGGGTTGGCGACGCATCTCACCAAGACCCTTCGTGACGGCCTCCGCAAGCTCCGGCCTCCTCAGGGAGCAGTAATCGGACCCGCTCCGAGCACAACGAATTTTTTCGTAGTCCGCTCGCAGAGCTCATCGCTCGACGATCCGCCGGACCACCGCGTCGGCGAACTCGGCGGTGCTCGCCTCGCCGCCCAGGTCGCGGGTCGCGGTGTGCGCGAGCGTCTCGGCAACCGCCGAGTCGATCCGGGCACCGGCCGCGACGAGGGCCGCGTCGTCGGTCATCTGCCCGTACCTCTGAAAACCCATTGCCACCGAGGCGATCATCGCGACCGGGTTCGCGATGCCGCGCCCGGCGATATCGGGCGCCGCGCCATGGGTCGCCTGCGCCATCACGCGGGACTCCGAGCTGTTGACCGAACCGGCGATGCCCAGCGAACCGGCAAGCTCGCCGGCGAGGTCGGACAGCACGTCGCCGAAGAGGTTCTCGGTGACGAGGACGTCGAAGTCCGCGGGACGCCGAACCAGCAGCGCCGCCATGGCATCGACGTGTTGCTCGGACACCTCGATCTCGGGGAACCCGGCGGCGATGTCGCGGCACGCATCCCGGAACAGGCCGGTGGTCATGCGCAGGACGTTCGCCTTGTGCACGATGGTCAACCGCGGCTGCCGGTCGGAACCCGCGCGCTCGATCGCGGCGGCGCATGCGACTCGCGCGATTCGCTCCGACGCCGCGCGTGTGACGAGCCCGACCGCCAGTGCCACGTCGGGTGTCGGCATGAATTCGCCGCTGCCGACCGCCATGTTGCGATCGGCGTAGAAGCCCTCGGAATTTTCCCGCACGATCAGGACATCCATGTCCGACCGGAGCGCCGGAACACCCGGAAATGCCCGGGCGGGACGGAGATTGGCGAACAGGTCGTACCGGGTTCGCAGGACCGCTCCCGGCGTGCGGTCCCCATGATCCGGCGGGTACGCCGCCGAGTCGTGGGGACCGACGATCCAGAAGCCGAGCTCGTCGAGGGCCGTCAGCGTCTCCGCGGGCACCGGATCGCCGTGCGAGGTGATCGCAGACAGCCCGAAAGGTAGGTGCTGCCAACTGATCTCGATCGACTCCGCACGAGCGGCTGCCTCGGCGATCGTCACCGCCGCCGGCACGATCTCGGGTCCGATCCCGTCCCCGACGAGGACTCCGAACTCTCTGTCCCGGTCACCCATCAGTGAGCTGCGTCGTCCCAGGAGCGTCCGAACCCGACCGACACCTCCAGCGGGACGGACAAGGTGATGGCACTACCCATCTCTTCCCGGACAACGACCTCGACGGCCTCCCGCTCACCCGAGGCGACCTCGATCACGAGTTCGTCGTGGACCTGGAGAAGTGTTCGCGACGTGAGCCCTTCAGCTGCGAGGCGCTTGTGGACGTTGATCATCGCGACCTTGATGATGTCGGCGGCGGTGCCCTGGATGGGAGCGTTGAGCGCCATCCGTTCCGCGGACTGCCGGCGCTGCCAGTTGTCGCTGTTCAGATCGGGCAGATACCGCCGGCGACCGAACAGTGTTGCGGTGTACTCGTTTCGGCGGGCCTCGGCGACCACGTCGTGCAGATAATCGCGCACCCCGCCGAACCGCGCGAAGTACGCCTCCATCTGCTCCTTGGCCTCGTCGCGGCTGATCTTGAGCTGGGCGGCGAGCCCGAATGCGCTGAGGCCGTACGCGAGTCCGTACGACATGGCCTTCACCCGGTGGCGCATCTCGGTGGTGACCTCGTCGATCGGCACCCCGAAGGCGCGCGACCCGACGAAGTTGTGGAGGTCTTCCCCGGTGTTGAAGGCCTCGATGAGGCCGGCATCCTCCGACAGGTGGGCCATGATCCGCATTTCGATCTGGCTGTAGTCGGCGGTCATGAGGCAGTCGTAGGGCACCCCGGTCGCGGTGTCGGCGCCGACGATGAAGCCGCGCCTGATCTCGCGGCCCGCCTCGGTACGCACCGGGATGTTCTGCAGATTCGGTTCGGTGGACGAGAGGCGTCCCGTCGCGGCGATCGTCTGATTGAACGTCGTGTGAATACGTCCGTCGTCCGCGACCGACTTCAGGAGCCCGTCGACGGTGACCTTCAGCCGCGTCGCGTCGCGGTGCTCGAGGAGGTGCGCGAGAAAGGGATGCTCTGTCTTCTCGTACAACGACTGCAACGCGTCGGCGTCGGTGGTGTAACCGGTCTTGGTCTTCTTCGTCTTCGGCATGTCCAGCTTGTCGAAGAGAATGGTCTGCAACTGCTTCGGCGAACCGAGGTTGATCTGTTCTCCGATGACCTCGTAGGCCGCCTCGGCCGCCGCGCGGATCCGATCGGCGAACATCCGCTCGAGGGCACCGAAATGGTCGACGTCGACCGCGATGCCCGCGGCCTCGGCATCGGCCAGCACGAACGACAGCGGCAGTTCCATCTCGGTGAGCAGCGGTTTGGAGTCGATCCGGTCCAATTCCGTGTCGAGCGTGTCGGCGAGTTCCTGGACCGCGCGCGCCTCGAGCATGTGCTGTTCGGCCACCCGACCGTCGGAATCGTCGTCGAGCAGCGACATCTGGCCGTCGCCCGGACCGCCGTCGGCGCGCAGTTCACGACGCAGGTAGCGCAGCGCGAGGTCGTCGAGGTTGAACGTCCGCTGTCCCGGTCGGACCAGGTAGGCGGCGAGCGAGGTGTCGCTGGTGACACCGTCGAGTTTCCAGCCGCGTGAGCGCAGTGCGTGTACGGCCCACTTCGCCTCGTGAACCGCCTTCGGCGCGGTCGGGTCGGCGAACCAATCCCCCAGTGCCGCCTCGTCTTCGGGATTCAGCGCGGTCACGTCGACATACGCCGACGTCCCGTCGGCGGCCGCGATCGCCACCCCGGTCGGGTCCGCGCCGACCACGACATGCGGGGCGGTGACGGCGAGACCGACGCGACCGGTGCGCGCATGTTCGGTCAGCCATCCGGCGACCTCACCGGCACCCAGGACCGCACCGTCGAGATCGAAACCTGCTTCCGCCTCGGGTTCGACAGAACTCAACGTCGAGAAGAGACGATCCCGCAACACCCGGAATTCCAGGTCGTCGAACAGCTGGTGGATACGGTCCCGGTCCCACCCGACCATGGCCAGGTCGTCGGGGGACGTCGGCAGCTGCATGTCCCGGACGAGCTCGGTGAGCTGCCGGTTGGTCTGCACCGACGCCAGATGCGCGCGTAACGCGTCGCCGACCTTGCCCTTGACCTCGTCGACGTGATCGACGAGGGCCGCGAGCGACCCGTACTCGCGGATCCACTTCGAGGCGGTCTTCTCCCCGACCCCGGGGATACCCGGCAGGTTGTCGCTGGGGTCACCGCGCAGCGCGGCGTAGTCGGGGTACTGGGTGGGGGTGAGACCGTACTTCTTCTCGACCTCCTCGGGCGTGAACCGTGTGAGGTCCGAGACACCCTTGCGCGGATAGAGCACCGTGGTGGAGGCGTCGACGAGCTGTAGCGAGTCGCGGTCGCCGGTGACGATCAGGACCTTGTATCCGTCCTCCCGGGCCCGGGTCGCCAGGGTCGCGATGATGTCGTCGGCCTCGTAACCCTCGATGGCCAACACCGAGACACCCAGCGCGTCCAGGACCTCTTTGGTGAGATCGACCTGGCCGTTGAACTCGTCCGGGGACTTGGACCGCTGCGCCTTGTACTCCGGATACATCTCTGACCGGAACGTCTTGCGTGAGACGTCGAAGGCCGCGGCGATGTGCGTCGGCTCCTCGTCGCGCAGCAGGTTGATCAGCATCGAGGTGAAGCCGTAGACGGCGTTGGTCGTCTGACCCGAATGGGTCTTGAAGTTCTCCGCCGGGAGCGCGAAGAACGCTCGGTACGCCAGAGAGTGCCCGTCGAGCAGCATCAAGACCGGCTGCTTGGTCTTGCCCTTGGCGCCGGGTGCCGCCTTGCCCGTCGATCCGGTGGCCTTGGCTGGGGTCGTTGCCGGGGAACTCTGCGCTGGACTCACAATCGCCGAGTCTAGTGACCGCCCCCGACACGGCCGGGCCGACTCCTCACACTCGGCCTCTCACGGGAGGGGCCGGTACATGGACCACACCTTGGGGCCGTCGAGCGGCAGTTCGAACTCCTCGGTCACGCTGAACCCGAAACGCTCGTAGAGAGGCACGTTGCGGACGTTCGAGCACTCGAGGTAGGCGGGCCCGTCGATCTGCTCGAGTCGATGCCCCAGGAGAGACGTGCCCACCCCGACCCCGTGCACCGGCGCCCCGATCTGACCGAGGTACCAGTGCGGCTCCTTGGGACGTCGTTTGCCGAACTCCTCCTCCAGCTTCATCCCGCGGCTCATCCGCGACCCCATCGCCCGGAAGAAGCCGACCATCGACACCATCTGCGACCGGGCCGAGACCTTGTGGCCCGGGGGATCCCAGGCGGCGGCACCGACCGGTTGTCCGTCACGCATCGCGAGATCGAGCGTCGAATTCGGGCCGTGGCTGTACTTGAGCAGGGTGCGGAACATGATGAGGTGCCGCGCCGTGTCGGGCTGCATCCAGACCGTCACCGGGTCGTCGGCGAAGGCCTGCGCCAGGAGCGATGCGGCGAGTTCGACGTCTGAGGTTGTGGACACGCTGACCGGGACCATCGGACCAGCGTACGACCCGGATCGGGTCTCCGACAGCACATCGCGACTTCCCGACGTGGCTCTGTCCGCGAGAAGTTACCTCCGGGAAACGTCGTTGTCGCCACGTGGTGACGACGCTGGCGCTAATGTCCCGCAGGGTGACATCGCAACGCGCCGGCATCTCGCCGCAGACGCCGCCACGATGCGCTCTCGACGACCGTCCCGATCGAGAGAGCCATCCGTCTGGCCCCCTTCCACCGATGCGCCGATCGGCGATCGCGATGCTGGTGTTCCTCGCCGCGTCGATGCTGTTCGGATTGTTCGGCGCCTCCCCCGCCGCGGCCGCGCCGGGCGACTCGGTCCGCGTCTTCGGCGTGCTGCGCAACGGTACGGACAAGGTGGCCGGCGTCGAACTCGAGGCCAAGGACGCCTCCGGGACCGTTGTCGGCACGGCGACCTCGTCGGCCACGGGCGCGTGGTCCATCAACGTGCCGCCCGGTCAGTACACGATCGTCGTCAACACCGACTCGCTCCCCGACGGCGTCGAGGTCCAGAAGGCGGAGTTGCCCGTCGACGTCAGCGGGGGGACCGCGCGACCGGTCATCTTCTCCTTCGGCGACGTCCGGACCGGCACCGAGGTGTCGGCGATCTCCGAATTGACGCGGCTGGCCATCGACGGCATACGGTTCGGCCTGATCATCGCGATCACCGGGGTGGGACTCAGCCTCATCTTCGGTACCACCGGGCTGACGAACTTCGCCCACGGCGAGTTGGTGACCCTCGGCGCGGTGATCGCGTGGGTCATCAACGTCAAGCTCGGCGTCCAGCTGATCCCGGCGACGATACTGGCGGTGATCGTCGGGATCGGTATCGGCATCCTCAACGAGCTCGGCCTGTGGAGACCGCTGCGAAGACGACGAACCGGGCTGATCGCCATGCTCGTCGTGTCGATCGGCCTGTCACTGGTGCTGCGCTACCTGATCCTGATCTTCTTCTCCGATCGCGCCGAACCGTTCGACGACTATCAGGCGCAGACCCAGATCGGTTCGGGTCCGTTCGCGATCACTCCGGTCAACCTGGCCTGCATCATCATCAGCGTCGTGGTCCTGCTCGGCGTCGCACTGCTGTTGCAGCGCACCAGGATCGGCAAGGCCATGCGGGCCGTCGCCGACAACAAGGATCTCGCCGAGTCGTCGGGTATCGACGTCGACCGGGTCATCTTGTTCGTGTGGGCCCTGGCCGGTGGTCTGGCGACACTCGGCGGCGTGATGTTCGCGCTGTCCGAACTCGGCGGCCGGGTGCAGTGGGAGATGGGCTTCAAACTGCTCCTGCTGATGTTCGCCGGCATCACGTTGGGCGGACTCGGCACGGCCTACGGCGCACTGCTCGGATGTGTCATCGTCGGTCTGCTGGTCCAGTTGTCGACCTACATCCTCAGTCCGGACCTGAAGTACATCGGCGGGCTGTTGATCCTGATCATCATCCTGACCATCCGGCCTCAGGGCATTCTCGGATCTCGAGCGAGGATCGGCTGACCCATGGACATCATCTCAGCGCTCCAGATAGCGATCGCCCAGCTGATCGGCCCGTCGGCGATCTTCTACGCCCTGCTGGCCATCGGCCTGAACCTGCACTTCGGCTACGCCGGACTGCTCAACTTCGGCCAGATCGCCTTCGCACTGCTCGGGGGATACGGCGTCGGCATCATGGCGGTGAACTACGACCAGCCGTTGTGGCTCGGCGCCATCATCGGCATCGCCGCGGCCGGGATGCTGGCCGTGGTGCTCGGCCTGCCGACCCTGCGCCTGCGCGCCGACTATCTGGCGATCGTCACAATCGCGGCATCGGAGATCCTGCGTCTGGTCTTCCGTTCGACGTCGACCGACGATTTCACCCGATCGACCAACGGCATCTACGGATACGCGGGCAGCTTCTTCTCCATCAGCCCGTTCGACAACGGCAAGCAGTATTCGTTCCTCGGGGTCAAGTTCCTCGGCGGCGACCTGTGGTCGATGGTGGTCGGCTGGATCGTCGTCGGCCTGCTGTGCCTGATGGTGTATCTGCTCGTCCGCAGTCCGTGGGGCCGCGTCCTCAAGGCGGTACGCGAGGACGAGGACGCCGCACGCTCACTGGGCAAGAACGCCTACTTCTACAAGATGCAGGCGCTGGTGCTCGGCGGTTGCATCGGCGGCCTCGCGGGTGTCTTCAATGCCTTTGCGACGCAGTCGATCAATCCCGACTTCTACTCGACCGCACAGACGTTCTTCGCCTACGGCGCGCTGATCCTCGGCGGGGCGGCGACGGTGTTCGGCCCGGTGCTCGGCGCCATGTTGTTCTGGTTCCTCCTCGCCGTCCCCGACGCACTGCTGCGGCAGGCCACGTCCGGCGACGACCCGCTGTTGAATCTGTCCGCACAGCAGGTCGGCGCATTCCGCTACGTTCTGCTCGGTCTGGCGATCATCCTGATGATGGTGTTCAGACCGCAGGGCCTGCTCGGGAACAAGAGGGAGGTGCAACTCGATGCCTGACGACTCCACCTACACGGGTGCCGCGGCCATCCGGGCGACGCGCCGGGACCTCACCGCGCTCTCGGCCGCGGAACGGTCGCAGCTGTTCGCCGGTGTGGCCGCCGAGTCGGGTTCGCCCAAACCCGATCCGATCATCGTGGTGGACAACATCTCCCGTACTTTCGGCGGCATCAAGGCGGTGCAGGTCGATCATCTCGAGGTGCAGCGCGGCGCCATCACCGGCCTCATCGGCCCCAACGGCGCGGGCAAGACCACCTTCTTCAACCTGATCACCGGCTTCGACAAGCCCGACTCGGGCACGTGGTCGCTCAACGGCGACTCCCTGGGCCGGATGGTCCCGCATCAGGTGGCCCGCCGCGGCATGGTGCGCACGTTCCAGCTCACCAAAGCGCTCGCGAAACTGACTGTGCTGGACAACGTCCGGCTCGGCGCGACCGGGCAGCGGGGCGAACACTTCCTCGCCGCACTCGCGCCCTGGGTGTGGCGCAGGCAGGAAGCCGAGGTCACCGAACGTGCACACGAGTTGCTCCGGCGCTTCAAACTCGACGCCAAGGCCGACGACTTCGCCGGCTCCCTGTCGGGCGGGCAGCGCAAGCTGCTGGAGATGGCGCGCGCCCTGATGACCGACCCCGAGATCGTGATGCTCGACGAGCCCATGGCGGGCGTCAACCCGGCCCTCACCCAGAGTCTGCTCGAACACATCAAGTCGCTGCGGGACGAAGGCGTCACGGTCGTCTTCGTCGAACACGACATGGACGTCATCCGCGACATCAGCGACTGGGTCGTCGTGATGGCCCAGGGTCAGATCATCGCCGAGTCGCTCCCGGATCGGTTGGGCGACAACGACGCCGTCGTGGACGCGTACCTCGGCGGGCATCACGACCAGGCCCTGGAGTTCGACGATCAGGGCCGGCCCGTCGGCGCCACCGCCGTACTCGCCGAGAAGGTCGAGGCGGCCATCGAGGCGACACTGGAGGAGGGCGGCGATCTCTCCGAGGTCACCGAACTGCCCCCCACGACCTCGGACACGAAGAAGGACGGACGATGAGCACCGACCCCGGTCCCGGACAGCTGACGCCCGCGCAACTCGCGGCCACCGCCGAGGAGCACCGCAAGCTGGCCGGCGACGCCCTGATGCGGGCCGACGACATCACCGCCGGCTACCTGCCCGGCATCAACATCCTCGAGGAATGCAACTTCTACCTCGGTGACGGGGAGATCGTCGGGATCATCGGCCCCAACGGTGCCGGGAAGTCGACGCTGTTGAAGACCCTGTTCGGACTGATCCCGGTGCGCAAGGGTTCGGTGACCCTCCGCGGCGCCGACATCACCTCGGCCAAGGCCCACGTCCTCGTCGACAAGGGTGTCGGTTACGTCCCCCAGACGCAGAACGTGTTCCCCGCGTTGACGATCGAGGAGAATCTCGAGATGGGCGTCTATCTGCGGCCCAAGACCTTCGCCAAGCGGTTCGAGTTCGTGTCCGAACTCTTCCCGCTGCTCTCGGAACGGCGAAAGATCAAGGCGGGTGCGCTCTCCGGCGGCGAACGGCAGATGGTCGCGATGGGCCGTGCGCTCATGATGGACCCGGCGGTACTGCTGCTCGACGAGCCGTCGGCCGGTTTGTCCCCGATGTTCCAGGACGAGGTGTTCATCCGCTGCAAGGCGATCAACGCGACCGGCGTCTCGATCATCATGGTCGAGCAGAACGCCCGGCGGTGCCTGCAGATCTGCGACCGCGGGTACGTCCTCGACCAGGGCCGCAACGCCTACACGGACACCGGCCGCAACCTGGCCAAGGACCCCAAGATCATCGAGCTCTACCTCGGCACGCTCGCGGGCAGCTCCGAGAAGAACTGAGGTCATAGGGCCGTTCCGGCGGCACTTCCCCCGCTGACCGCACCGACGACGAGACCCCCGGCCGAAGCCGGGGGTCTCGTCGTATCCGGGGTCTTACTGCGCCGCGACCGAGACGTACTTGCGCGTGGGGGTGAGCAGCTTGTTGGCGTCGTCGAACTCCAACACACCATACGAGCCGACACTCGGCTCACCGGCTGCGTTGAACGCCAGGTTGCCGGTCTTGCCGACGTAGGCGATCGTCTTGCCACCGTTCAACAGGTCCAGGCAGGCCTGGTAGGAGTCGCAGTTCTCCTCGCCGTTGGTCACACCGATGATGTTGGCCGCGATAGCCCGTCCGTCGGTCGACTTGGCCGCGGTGGCGGCGAGTGCACTCAGCACCGTGGCGTCATAGCTCTCACCCGAGTAGTTGAAGTCGATGAGATCGCCGTCGACCTCCTTCAGGGCCGCCTGGAAGTCGCCGCTGGTCTGGGTGAGTGGCGTCGTGCCCTTCATACCCGCGAGCAGGCCCGGACCGACGGCCTCACCGAGGGCGTTACCCATGTTGCCGTCGACACCGTAGACGAGCTTGCCGTCGCTCGGGCCGATGCCCACCTCGTGCATACGGGTGATGATCTTGGCGCTCTCCTCGAAACCGATGACCGCGATGCCGTCCGGGTTGAAGTTCTTCACCTGATCGACCTCGGCGTTGAACGACTGGGCGTTCGGGTCGTAGATGATCTTCTGGATCTGGTCGGCCGGGACACCCGCGGCCTCGAGATCGCGAACGGTGTTGTCGGCCAGTCCGGTTCCGTACGGGTCGTTGAGCGCCAGGATCGACACGCGCTGCACGCCGTCTTCGGCCATCGTCTGCGAGAGCGCCTGCGCCTGGAGGGTATCCGCCGGTGCGGTGCGGAAGTACTGCCCCTTGTCCTCGTAGCAGGTGAATTCGTCGGAGGTGTTGGCGGGCGAGAACATGACCGCACCCGCGTTGGCGACCTTGTCGATCACCTTCAACGACACCGAGGACGACGCGGCACCGATGATCACCTGCGTTCCGGCGCTGAGTTCGCGGTCGACGGTGGCGTTGGCCGTGTCTGTCGTGGTGTCTCCGGAGTCACCGGTGACGAGCTCGACGGGTTGGTCGAGAACCCCGCCGGCGGCATTGATGTCCTTGATCGCGAGCTCCACGCCCGCCTCCATGGGCGGTCCGAGGAAGGCCAGCGAACCGGTCGCCGGAAGCAGGGTGCCGACCTTGAGTGCAGCCGTGCTCGCCGGGCCGGGGACGGCCTTGGGCGGGTTGCACGCCAGCTTCTGTGCGAGGCCGAGGCCCGGAGGTGCGGGGGTGGACTCGACGGCGGCACTCGACGACGCCTCGGAACCGCCGTCGGAACCCGAATCTGAGCTGCTACAGCCCGCGACCACCAGCGTCGCCGCCGCGGTCACGACCACTGCCCCGCTCCTCAAAAAGCGTACGGACATCGATGCTCTCCTTGCGTCTGGCCTCTGCGTTCGGCGGTCGGCCGGTGCGTTCGGCGTTTGTCACGAAGGCGGCGCATCGCCGTAGGGCGAACCGCGCCTCGCAGGAGAAAAGCTAGCGCGATCTTGTTGCGGCTGCGTAAAGACAGTGAAACTGGTTTGCGCGCAGAGGCATTGCGTCGTCCAGGGGTTCTGAATCAGTCGCTGCCGAGCGTCTCGACGACAACCTGCGCAACGGCTTTCATGGTGGTCCGGCGGTCCATGGCCGCGCGCTGTATCCATTTGAAGGCCTCTGGTTCGGACAGAGCCTGCTTCTCCATCAGCAGGCCCTTGGCCCGCTCCACGAGCTTGCGGGTCTCCAGCCGCTCGTTCATGGTCGCGACCTCGCGCTCGAGCTGTTTGAGCTCCTGGTAGCGACTCACCGCCACCTCGATGGCCGGCACCAGATCGGCCTTCGTGAACGGCTTGACGAGATAGGCCATGGCACCGGCGTCGCGCGCCTTGTCGATGAAGTCGCGTTGGCTGAACGCGGTCAGCATGACGACCGGGGCGAGTCGCTTCTCGGCGATCTCGGTCGCGGCATCGATACCGTCGCGCACCGGCATCTTGATGTCCATGATGACGAGGTCGGGGGCCAGCGACTCGGTCAATTCCACGGCGACCTGCCCGTTCGGCGCCTCGCCGACGACGTCGTAGCCCTCTTCACGCAGCATCTCGATCAGATCCATCCGGATCAGCGAATCGTCCTCGGCCACCAGCACGCGGTGTGTTGTCGTGGTCTCACCGGCTGCGGTCGTCGCACTGTCGGTCACCGTCACCATCCCCTCCTCCACGTCGCTGACGCCACGTCTGTGTGCACGCAGAGTACCGGTTGGCAGGCCGCTCGGCCGATCATCTAGAGTTGGTTCCCGGCGCGGGCAACCCGCGCACTGGCCCCCGTAGCCCAATTGGCAGAGGCAACGGATTCAAAACCCGTCCAGTGTCAGTTCGAGTCTGACCGGGGGCACGAAGCTCACATGTTCAAAGGTGGTTTCCGGGTTCTCGTCCTTGCCATGCACAGATGACGCATGGCAGACGCATGACACCCGATCTCCCCGCCTCAGTCTTTTGCCTCTCCGACCGACAGGTAATCACCCTTCCCTGTTTCGCTTCGTCTCCGTCGGTGTAAACGCCGACTGGAAAACACCCTTATGGACCCGATTCCCGATTCAAACCCGGGGCGATTCATGTCGTCTAATGCCATGCTCATAGATTGTCCTCTCACTGATGAGCACTGGACTTACACAGACCATCTGACACCCCCGCCCGAGGACGTCGCAGATTTCGACACCACACAGCTCGACGGCGTCGGTAATTGTCATGCCGAGCTCATCGAGCAACTGTTGGGCGCCGCTGACGAAGTGGCGCAGTGCGTCGTCGCTGGCGGGTAGCACACCAGTGGTGAACACCGTCACGTCCCGGGTGGGGATGAAGTACGGTGCGCCTCGCATCGCCCAGGTTTGCAGCAGTATTCGGTCCTCCACAGCCGCTGCGACCATGTTTGCCGTCACGCCGTGCACCCTCGCGTGCAGCGACAGAAGCGCAGATCCTGGTGGGCTGTTCTGGATGCCGCATCGTGCACTGCCCGCGACAATACCGTTGTCTCCCAGACGATTTGCCAACCCGTGCGCGGACAACCGATACGCGATCACCTGCTCCGCCGAGACACTGTCAGCCACGCCGCACACTCACCGATCGGACGCACTCGTAGGTTCTGTTGTCGAGCGATCGACGAGTGCGTGACGAACGAAGCGGACGACTGTCACCACCAGGGCGAGCACGGTGCCCGCGATGGCCACGATGAGCACCGTGCGCGTGAGCGTCGTCCACGGCACGGTGGACTCATCGGCGAAGTCGAACGGGAAGACCTGCCAGAGACGGATCAGGGCCACGAGGGTGATCGCATCGGAGACCACTTCGCCGATGGCTTTCAGCGGCGGCGGGTCGGCGATGAGGTACACCGCGTTGACGACGATTCCCGCTACCAGTGCCGCAATAAGCCAGCCGAGCACATCGCCTGTTTCCTCGGTGAGGAACGGGACCGTATCCCAGCCCGGCCATCGCACCAGCAACCCGAGGAGGGCGCCGTCGACGACCAGAGTGGCCAGATAGCCGAACCGGCGGCGGCCGGATGCCGGTGAGACTGTCGAACTGAGAGCCATGTGGGTCTCCTTCTGTGCTGGAGCGTCGCACGGAGATGACGTCGAGCCTGCTTGTCGTCGGCGAAGAGCCGGTGTGACTCGGTCCGGAACCGTGACAGAGTGCGACGAGGATTGGCGCGCCCACGTCACCAAGTCCAGTTGAACCCATGCGCAGTTGAGACGCCCGAGTCCAAAGTCCCTAATTACGACCCTCGAGGGTCGCACCGTGTGCCCCGGACGGCGGCACGGTCACGACTTCAGACAAGGGTGACCTTCGCCCCTCCTCGCCGTGTCTGTCGACATCGATGATGGACATTGGAGCAGACCACGCACCACGAACGGACATGCCGATGGCCACGACCTCTTCGATGGATCGTCGCATCGGCTGGAAACGATCGCTCGCTGTCTTTTTCACCGCACTCACCGCGCTGCTGGCCTACGCGGGGGCGGTGGGACTGGCCGGGGGTGGCACCGACTTCGGGCCGACGGTCAATGCGCGCCTTCCCTGGCACAGTCCGGTGCTGGCCGGGATCGGGTTGGCGCTACTGGTCGGACTCCCGATGACGGTCGCAGCCTGGCTTTTACCTAACAATCAACGCTCCGACACGGCGATGATCTCGATCTTTGCCGGAGGATGGTTGATCGGATGGATCGCCGTGCAACTCGCCGTGATCCGTACGCTCAATCCGTTGCAGGCCGCCTGCGTCGGCGTTGGAGCCGTCCTGATCGGACTCGGCATGTCCGTGCGTCACGAGCTCGGCTCCCGCACCCGCCCACGACCGTGATCTCGCAACTAGGAGGGACGATTCGATGAAGGACACTGTCGGTACTGCCTTCGGTACGTCGTTGACGATCCTGCATTACCTCCCGGTTCCAGGACCCGTCGTCACCGACGTCCTTGCGGGCAGTATGCCGATGCGGGTCGCGTCCCGTTGTTGAGGACGCGTCTTGGCGGCACCGAATGATGACGCGAGTCAACGAGCAGACGATCCGCATCGCGAGACGGCGTCGATCGACATCGAGGACGCCGGTGGCGCCTCGGCCCCGGCCAGTCTGGCGGTGACCCTCTCGATGCCGATGGGCGGCACGCTCATGCGATTCCTCGCCCGGGTCAGGGACGCCGAAGGCGAAGCGACCGGAGAGGTACTGCGCAGCGCCACCTAGGCGAGACCATCCCGGTCGGCACGGTGATGGCAACCTTCTATGAACCGGGTGAGGCGGCATGCGACGCGGCGCAACCCCGTCCCGGCGAAGCGACGTCGCCGGAGGCGGCCATCCATGCCCAACCAGAGCCCGCCCAGCTAGAGCCCGCCCAGCCAGAGCCCGCCCCGGAGATGGCTCGGGCATCTCCGTCGACCGGTCGGGCCGCGCCCCGGGCTCCGGCGGCGTCCACGAAGCCGGTAGGCCCCTACACCGGCCCGGGCGTGCGGAGCCGAGTGCGCATCTCCCCCGCAGCCGCCCGTCGCGCGCGAGACCTCGCCGTCGATCCCGGTCGTGTCCGGGGAACCGGACCTGATGGCGCGATCACTCTCGACGACGTCGAGCATTGTCGCCCAGATGAGCCCGACAGACGCGCGAGTGACATGCGCCGGACGATCGCGGCCGCGATGAGTCGTTCCAAACGAGAGATCCCGCACTACTACCTCGCCGAGACGATCCCGATGGAAGCGGCGACGAGATGGTTGTCCGAACGCAATGCCCGACGTCCCGTGGAGGAACGGATCCTCTCCGCGGTTCTCTTCCTCAAGGCGGTGGCACTGGCCGCGCAGAGGTACCCGGAGATGAACGGATTCTGGCGCGACGACGATTTCACACCGCAAGCACGCGTTCACGTGGGTGTGGCGATCGCCTTGCGGCGAGGCGGATTGATCGCCCCTGCCATTCACGACGTGACGGACAAATCACTCGACGCCCTGCAGGCCGACCTGATCGATCTGGTGGCCCGTGCCCGTAGCGGCCGACTTCGCAGCTCGGAATTCACGGACTCGACGATAACCGTGACCAATCTCGGCGACAACGGCGTCGAGACCGTGTTCGGCGCGATCTATCCGCCGCAGGTCGCGCTGGTCGGCACCGGAACGATGACCTATCGACCCTGGGTGATCGACGGCGAGATGCGCCCTGTGCCGCTCGTCAACACGTCACTGTCGGCCGACCATCGAGCCAGCGACGGGCGCCAGGGCGCACGATTTCTCTGCGCCGTCCGAGAACTGCTGCAACAACCAAACGAGCTTTGAGGAGCACTCATGGACGACGAGACGATCACCACGGCGGTCGTGGACGCTCTGCTCGCGGTAGCACCAGAACTGTCCAGGGAGAGCATCTCGGTCGATGAGCCGATACGCGAAATCGCCGAACTGGACTCAGTCGACTGGCTGAGCTTCTTGACGGGCATCAAGAAGCGGCTCGAGATCGAAGTGCCCGAGAACGACTATGCCACTTTGCAAACCGTCACCGACGTCGTTCGGTACGTGAAGGGAATCCCGCGATGAACTCGCCGATGACGATACCCCAGTTGTTCGCGACCGTCGCGAGGCCGGACGGGTCCTCGCCGAACTCTTGTCCGGATTCCACGATCACGACGACGTCGTCGTCCTCGGATTGGCGCGTGGCGGGGTTCCGGTCGCGTTCGAGGTGGCATCGGCTCTGCGACTACCGTTGGATGTGTTCGTGGTTCGCAAGCTCGGACTGCCAGGCCACGAGGAGTTCGCCTTCGGCGCAATCGCTTCCGGCGGGCGCATCGTCCTCAACGACGACGTGGTGAGGGCAGGTCGAGTCACTCACGAACAGTTGCGACGGGTGATCGAACGGGAGACCCGCACCCTCGAAGATCGAGAGAGCCGGTACCGGGGTGTTCGCGCGCCGGTGGAGATCGCCGGCACGACGGTCATCCTCGTCGACGACGGGCTCGCGACCGGGGCCAGTATGCGGGCGGCGGTCAGTGCCCTCCGGGAACGAGAGCCTTCCGCGGTGGTCATCGCGGTTCCGGTCGCCCCCGAATCGACCTGTCGTGAGCTCGCCGAGTCGGTTGACGAAGTCGTGTGCGCATCCATGCCGACCCCGTTCGCGGCGGTAGGCCAGTCGTACCGAGCCTTCCCTCAGGTCACCGACGACGAGGTCCGAACTCTGCTGTCCACATCCACCACCTCGCCGCCGACGCAACTTCCGGATGAACAGACTCTTGCGGTCGTCGTCACTCGATCGGCAGTCGAGTGCACCGACGGCGTCCCGCCGGATGCCGTACTCGACGACTTCGTGGGGGACGCCCGATTCGTGCTGATAGGTGAGAGCTCCCACGGCACCGAAGAGTTCTACGAGTCCCGCGCCCGCATCACTCAGTGGCTCATCGAGAACAAGGGCTTCAAGGCCGTGGCTGCGGAGGCGGACTGGCCGGACGCCTACCGGGTGAACCGATGGCTTCACGGCGAGGGATCGGATGGCTCTCGACGAGGCACTTTCAGGGTTTGATCGGTTCCCGGCCTGGATGTGGCGAAACACCGTCGTGCGAGATTTCCTCGACTGGCTGCACCGATACAACGCCGGCCGGCCCGAGGGTGACGAACGCGTCGGCTTCTACGGGCTCGACCTCTACAGTCTGCACCGCTCCATGCAGGACGTGATCGCATACCTGCACACTGTCGATCGCGAGGCAGCACGGCGCGCTCGGGCTCGGTACGCATGTTTCGACCACTCCACGGCCGCAGATGGGCAGGCCTACGGTTACGCCGCCGCGTTCGGCGCGGGCCAATCGTGCGAGCGCCAGGTCGTCACCCAGCTGGTCGACATGTACGCCGCGACCTTGGATCGAATTCGCAGCGACGGCATGGCGGCTCAGGACGAACTGTTCTGCGCTCGACGAAACGCCTTCGCGGTGCGAGGTGCAACGTCCTGTGGTGGCCACTCATGGCGGTCAGTGAACGGGATTCGATCCGCTACCACGTCATCGACGACAGCACCCGAGGCAGCCTCTTGTCGGGTGTGCACACCGAAGCGGGCGGGCGCGAGTGGTGGCGGCCGACGGTATGACAAGGTCCGGTCTTCTGAGAGGTCGCAAGCGCACACTCACTCAGTGGCCGTCATCTGACTGGGCAGACCTTCGGTCGGCGAGGATTTGTTCGGTCCATCGGTCGATGTCGTCCCAGTCCCGGGCATCGCCGTATCGGCCACCCATGAGGCGGAAGACAACTCGTCCCAGACCGGGCCAGTCACCCGGGGATATGGCGCCGGCGAAGGCGCGGTGGCCACGCAACGCGCCCGTGTGCTCCATGGCCGCAACCGCACGTGGAACCGGTGTCCGAGGACGCAACCACCGTGCGACCAGAGGTGACAGGAATGTCGATGTCGCACCGATGGACGAGACCGAGAACGCCCACACCGGCGCGGGCGCGGCCTCGGCCAGCGAATCGGCGAGATGCTCGGCGGCGGGCAGCCATTGGCCATTGTGAATCGCGCTGCCGACGACCAGGCGCTCTGCCCGGTCAGGCGTATGGTCACCGCGAAGCGGCCAGAGCTCCACCGAGTCCCCGCCGGCGCGCAAACCTCCGGCAATTCGTTGCGCCACACCCTCGGTGGCACCGTGGGCACTGTCGAACGCGATCACAGTGTGCACGGTGCTGACTCCGACCCACGGGTGCGTGCCGCGGGGACAGCCGCGCCGTCAACCGCGCCAGTCACGTCCGCACCGTCTCCGCCGATGCTCGGGTGTGAATGCGCGCGCATCTCACGGGATAGAAACGCGTCGAGATCGGCGAGCGAGGACATCAACGGTGCCGGAAACACCACTGTCGTGTTCTTCTCGACCCCGATCTCGATCAGGGTCTGCAGGCTGCGAAGCTGTAATGCGATCGGGTGGTCGGCCATGGTCTTCGCTGCGGTGGAGAGTTGATGCGCAGCGACGGCTTCACCTTCCGCTGCGATGATCTTCGCGCGCTTCTCGCGCTCTGCCTCCGCCTCGCGTGCCATCGCGCGTTGCATCCCCCCGGGTAGCTGGATGTCCTTGAGCTCGACCAGACGGACCTCGACGCCCCATTCCTGCACGGTCATCTCGAGGATTCGCCGGATGTCGTCATTGATGGTGTCGGTATGCGCCAGTGCATCGTCGAGCGAATGTCGGCCGACCACCTTGCGCAGGGTGGTCTGGGCGATCTGGTTGATCGCCGCATGGACGTCCTCGACCTCCACCACCGCCTTCACCGGGTCGACCACTCGGTAGTAGGCCACCGCCGAGATGTCCACACTCACGTTGTCGCGGGTGATGATTCCCTGCGATTGGATCGGCATGGTGACGACACGCATCGACACCCTGATCATTCGGTCGGCAAGGGGGATGATCACACGTAGACCCGGATCACGGGTGCCCGCCAGTTTGCCGAAGCGCAGCACGACTCCGCGTTGATACTCCAACACGATCCGGACCGCGGTGATCGCGACGATCACGATCACCACTGTCACGCAGGCGATCACGACCCACGAGGTTGTCGTCATGGTCCCGCTCCCCTCTCGGAGGTTCGACCACCAGTAGAAGCGATGACGAGAGGCGTCGATAGGGCCGACCGGCTTGGAACCGGGTGGCTTTCGACCCTCCTCACAGCGTCGGCGAGGCGGTGCGATTGTCGTGTCAGATTCGTCTCGCCAACCGGAGGGCCACCATGTCCACACCCACCACTCATCATGCGTCACACTCGTTTCTGCCGGACATCGCAGAGCTGTTCTCCACGTTCCCCGCTGTCGGAATGCTCCGTCCCAACGGGCATCTGATCCGGGTGGAGGAAGAATCGTCCGCCGAGCAGTACGTTGTCCGTGCTGAGCTACCCGGAGTCGATCCGGACAAGGACGTCACGGTGACCATCCTCGATGGGGTCCTCACGATCGCCGCGCAACGCACCGAGCGGTCCTCCCACAACGGTCACTCCGAATTCGCCTACGGTGAGTTCTCCCGGGCCGTGTCGTTGCCCAAGGGATATGTGGAAGACGGCGTGAAAGCGACGTACTCCGAGGGCATCCTGACCGTCACCGTGCCGCTGAGTGCGCCGACCAGCCCCGGCACGCAGGTGCAGATCGAGACCGCTTGACGCCGCGACCACCGCCACACCCTCACTTGGGTAAGCCCTCCCCCGGAGCCGTCCTTCTGACGGCGACCGCTACCGCTTTCGCAGCGGGCGCACTCCTGTGGTCCGCGGGGTCGGGCCGGCTTGCCAACGCCTGCTGGACAGCGGGGATCGCTGTCGCCCTCGCACCGTCGCTGTGGTGGATCCTGTCGGGGCTTCGTCAGCGCAAGCTCGGGGTCGATCTCATCGCATCGCTGGCGCTCGTCGGGACTCTCCTGGTCGGCGAGTATGCAGCGGGTTCGTTGATCGGGTTGATGCTCGCGACCGGCCGGCTTCTGGACGCGTCGGCGTCGCGACGTGCACGCAAGGACCTCAGTGCGCTCGTGAATCGGTCCCCGACGACCGCACGACGACGGCGCGGTGCCGAAATCACCCTCATCGACGTCGACGCCGTCGAACCCGGGGACATCCTGGCCGTGGCCGAGGGGGAGATCGTCCCGGCGGACGGTCGACTGCGCGACGACGCTGTACTCGACGAATCGGCACTCACCGGTGAGCCGTTGCCACGACACGTCCGGCGCGGTGACACCATCCGGTCCGGTGCGGTCAACGCCGGCGCGACCTTTGACATGGTCGCCCGCGCCCCCGCGGCAGACAGCACCTACGCAGGCATCGTTCGACTGGCCGGAGAAGCCGCCGCCGAACGCGCGCCTGTGGTCCGACTCGCGGACCGCCTGGCCATCTGGTTCATCCCCGTGACGCTGACTGTGGCCACGGTCAGCTGGTTGATCAGCGCCTCACCGACCCGCGCAGTCGCCGTTCTCGTCGTCGCTACACCGTGCCCGCTGCTCTTGGCCGCGCCGATCGCCATTGTCGCCGGCCTGTCACGGGCTTCTCGGTCAGGAGTGATCATTCGCGACGGTGGTGCCCTCGAGACTCTGGGACGCGCCCGCACCCTGCTGATCGACAAGACCGGCACCCTGACCACCGGCCGCCCGGAACAAGTGGAAGTCACCGCGGCCCCCGGAGAGGATGCCGACGATCTGCTGCGACTCTCGGCTTCGGTCGAACAGATGTCGCCGCACGTGTTCGCGACCGCCATCGTGAGTGAGGCCGCTCGACGTGAGCAGCCACTGACCGTGCCGACAGGTGTCCACGAGAACGCGGGTACGGGCGTCTCCGGCGTGGTCGCGAACCGTTTCGTCGAGGTCGGTGCGCCAGACGCCCCGGTTTCGGTCTGGGCGCGCGCGGTGGTACGCGGCAGTGAGCTGGACGGGACCGCCATCGCCTGGATCAGGGTGGACCATCGCGATGCGGGCGCCATCACCATGAGCGACCCCGTACGAGCAGATGCACCGCGCACACTCCGTCGACTCCGTGCTGCGGGGGTGACCAAAGTCGTTCTCCTCACGGGCGACCGAGAATCAACCGCCCGCGAGGTTGGTACCGTGCTCGGCGTCGACGAGGTGTACGCCGGGCAGACTCCCGCCGACAAAGTCGCCTGCGTCGAGGAGGAATGCCGCTCGGCAGTCACCGTGATGGTGGGCGACGGCGTGAATGACGCGCCGGCTTTGGCGAGCGCAAGTGTCGGTGCGGCCTTGGGCGCCCACGGCACGACGGCGAGTACGGCCACAGCAGACGTTGTCCTCACCACCGACGGGATCGGGCCGCTCGCTTCAGCGATGGAGATCGCGCGCCGTTCGCGTCGGATCGCCGTTCAGAGCGCGGGTATCGGCATGGCGCTCTCAATCGGTGCCATGCTTGTTGCTGCCTTGGGCTGGCTCCCGCCGACCGCCGGCGCTTTGCTCCAGGAAGCGATCGACGTCGCAGTCATCCTGAATGCCCTACGCGCATTGACCGGTCCGCGGTCGGTCGTACACGTCGATGATCCCACCGGGGCGTTGCTCCGCAGGTTCTCGACCGAGCACGAGATGCTTCGGACGAAACTTCGAGTACTGGTCGATGTCGCGAATGACTTGGCGGGACAGGGCATCGAGGCATCGAGCGGCGACGGAGTGCAAGGATTACGGCGAGCGGATGATCTACTCGCGGCGGTTGTTCTGCCTCACGAGCATGCTGAAGAATCCTTGCTCTATCCTGCACTTGCCAAACCCCTGGGCACCACCGAGGCCACCGTGACCATGAGTCGGATGCACGCCGAGATCGACAGGCTGGCGAGGAGGGTGCATGCCCATCGTATGCACGCGGATCGAAACGGGCAGATCACCGCCGATCAAAGACTCGACGTGATGGCGACCCTCTACGGGCTCCATGCTCTCCTGCGACTTCACTTCTCCGAAGAGGAGCAGAACTATTTCACTCTGGTAGCTACTCCTGGTACAGGAACGGCCCTTCCGTGATCCTGTCGCTGAGGACTCGAATGGGGTCGTCACCAATGCGTCGGGACAACCATGATCGGTACCTCGATCGAATGCAGGACCGCGCGACTGGTGGACCCGATCACGTGGGCCGAAGGTCCGGTCAAGCCTCGACTGCCCACCACCACCATGGACGCTCCCGAAGCATGTTCGGCTATCGCGTCCACTGGACGATCGTGCACGAACTCCCAGCGGACAGACGTCCTGCTGCCCCGCGACGAGGCAATACGGGCGTGCTCGATGCCGTGGTCGAGGCCGGCGCGATCGGCGCCCGACATTGCGTGGACGGCAACAACTTCAGTGTGCCGGAGCGCTGCTTCCTCCGCCGCATGCATCAGGACGGCGGTGTCGCCTGTCCCGCCGTCCAGTCCGGCAATCACCGGACCGTCCGATGCCTCGTCAGAACGGTCGCGGACAACGACGACCGGGCACGACGAACGCATCGCGACCGTGGTGCTGATCGCGCCGAGTAGTCCACCGGCGAGGTCGCCGAGTCCGCGCGATCCTACGACGAGTTCACGGGCCGCTCGCCCTGCTGCGACGAGAGCGTCGACGGGTCGCCCTTCCGATATGTGCGTGGTGATCGGTACCGCACTGTGGGCGGCGGTCCGGCGGGCCGATGAGCGGGCGTCGGCCAGCACACGCTGCGAGCGACGAGTGCACTGAGCGGAGCAATCCGTTCGGAGGTTCACCGCATCGGCAAACGTCGGACGATGCTCGTGTTGGACGGTGACGATCGTCAGCGACACACCTCTGAGGACCGCATCGTCCACCGCCCACAGGAGCGCCCCCAGGGACGGCCCCGACGCATCCTTCACCCCCACCACCACCGGCAGGTCGTCGGCGATGCGGTCAGAAGAAGCGCGGTCCGGATGCGACTCACGAGCCATGCAACCAGTATCGGCGGCGCCGACGAATTCCGACCAGGGACCAAGGCAATACATAACGCGCGGACGGGGGCGACCTTCGGACGAGCTGGCCGATGCCCCACATCGTGGGGTCGATCGACTCTGTTGCATCCCATTGTCTGCGCGCATGCTTAAGCCACTGGGAGGCAAACGCGGGAGAGGTGCAGATAATGGACTGGGGGTTGCCGACGGACGCGCAGACATCGGAATCGGGATCGTCGGCGGTGGCGGTTCCGACGATGCGGGCATGGTCCGTCAGGGCACCCGGTCCGGTGTCTCGGAACCCTCTGCGATTGGAGGAGGTCCCCCGCCCGATTCCGTCGACAGGCGAACTACTGATCGCGGTCGAGGCATGCGGAGTGTGCCGAACCGATCTCCACGTCTGCGAGGGTGACCTACCCGAACATCGCCCGCATGTCACCCCTGGGCACGAGGTGGTCGGCACAGTCGTCGAGATCGGCATCGACACCGACACCGCGTTCCAGATCGGCCACCGGGTCGGGGTGCCATGGCTGCGCAGCACCTGCGGGATGTGTGCCTACTGCCGGCGCGGGGCCGAAAACCTCTGCATGTCATCGACGTACACCGGATGGGATGCGGACGGCGGATACGCAGAGTACGTCCTCGCCCCCGCGGACTACGCCCTGGCCCTTCCCGAGGGCTACACCGTCGACGAGCTCGCGCCGCTGTTGTGCGCGGGAATCATCGGCTACCGCGCCCTGCGGCGGACCAGCCTGCCCGAAGGGGGACGTCTGGGCTTGTACGGCTTCGGAGGCAGCGCCCACCTGGTCGCCCAGGTGGCCCTCCAGCGCGGCGCCTCCGTACACGTCATGACCCGCGAACCCCACGCTCGCCGCCTGGCACGTGAACTCGGAGCGACATCGGTGGGCGAAGTCCATTCCCATCCGTCCGAACTCCTGGACGCCGCAATCATTTTCGCCCCCGTCGGTGAGCTTGTGCCGGTGGCCCTGTCAGCCCTTGATCGGGGCGGTGTCGTCACACTCGCCGGGATCCACATGAGCGACACCCCACCGCTGAACTACCAGCAACACCTCTTCCACGAACGCGAAATCCGCAGCGTCGAAGCGAACACACGAGAAGACGCGACGGAGTTCCTCCGATTCGCCGGAGAGCATCGACTGCAGGTGACGACAACCTCATACCCGCTCGACGACGCACTCATCGCTCTCCGCGATCTCAAGGCAGGCCGCTTCGCCGGCGCCGCCGTTCTACGTCCCGAACGGAGCGCGAACTGAGTCGCCGACAGCCGTCACGATTCGTTGTGCGTCACCATCACCGGGCACGGGGCAACCTGCACCACAGCGCGACTGGTCGAACCCAGAAGAAGTCCCCGGAACCCGCCCCGACCACGCGTACCCACCACGATCAGTTGCGCCGACTGCGCTGCCTGAACAACCTCCTCTGCGGGAGAGGCGATTCCGACATGCTTGTGGATCGTGACATCCGGAAAGTCCTCCACATAGCCCGCGAGTTGCTCGCCCAGCACTTCCTCTGCCTCGTCTCGCATGTTGCGCTCGGCCAGTCGCGCGTCACCGTAGAACGCGGCCGGCGAGAACTCCCCGAACGCGTGGACTGCCACCAAGGGGACTCTCAACAGGTCTGCTTGGCGAAAAGCCTCGGCGATCGCGGCTCTCGACGTCGGTGACGCATCAACTCCGACGACGACGGGTCCACTCGAAGGCGGAGTCCCACCCACGATCACTACTGGGCAGTGCGCATGCGTTGCGGCATCGGCGCTTACCGAGCCCAGTAGCAATCCACGGACCCCACCGAGTCCTCGTCTACCAATAACCACCGTGTGTGCGTCGGTGGAAGCCTGCCGGAGTGCGAGTATCGCCGACCCGTCGACGATCTTTCCGTCGACCGGCACATCGGGGTTCACACTCTTCGCGAGCGTCGTCGCCGCATCCACCGCGCGCGACGCATCGGCATGCATGGCCTCGACGACGGCCGGTGACGTCATCATGGCCGTGGGTGCGTACGCGCCGGGCACGATTCCAACTGCGGATAACACGCGCACCGAACAATTCTCGCGAGCGGCAGCACCCACTGCCCAGCGCACCGCCATTAGCGCGCAGTCCGAACCATCGACGCCGACAACAATCGGCGCGGTCGGGGGGTCCACCAGTTCAGCCATCCGTATCTCCGTCCGTCGATGCTCAACATCACGTGTCGAGCATTGGTGAGCTCGACAGAATCCACGAGCGGCACAGGTGATACCCGTCGGGCACTTCTCATGGTGGCCCGCTTCCGGAGCGTTTTCCGGAGGCGAAAGTCACCAATGGGCTGACGCTGGACCCCTATTCACGGTTGGGCTCCGCGCAGAACGCGCAAAGCCGACTACAACGAAGTACGAGAAGCGTGTCTTGCTTTGCTCCCGGACGGATTGCGCACACTACAGACGTGCCTGACCGACCAGGCGTGACCGGAAGCGGCTCAGCCGTCTCCGCCCGTGCCCGCGAGACCTACGTGTCCTCACGCCCTTACCAGTGGAAGTCGGCATTGTGGCCAGCGCAGAATCCACGCGGTGGCGAAACCAGCGGAACGGGTTCACAACCCGTCCAGTGTCAGTTCGAGTCTGACCGGGGCCCCAGTCACACCAGAGCATGTCGCGCTCACGGACCAGGTCCTACTCGCCACTCACCAGGACAACACTGGTTCAGTGTCGCCGACGACGATCCCGACATCGCCGTGGTCCACCGTCCGAACCCCGAACAGCCGGTCGAGAAGCTCGTCGGCCGCCAGGTCGGTGTGCGCCTCCCAGCGCCGGACGCGGTGGCGTGCGCGCGACGACGCGATCGTCACCGACGCCGACGGCGTTCCGCCGAAATCCACCGTCACCTGGCCACACTCCCCCGGCGCGACCTCGACGGTGAGCCGTGCGAGCGAGTCGCCCGAGAAGACCACGGACCCGGTGATCTCGAGGACGAATCTGCACCGCGACAGCGTCGACGCGTCCGGGCTACCGGTCCGGATTCGCGAATCATGCACGCCCAGCTCGGCGAGCAGAGTGTCGGCACGTGCGCCGACGAGCCAGATGGCCGCATCCACGCTGCGACCGTCCGCCCCACGCAGTACGCTGCCGACCGTTCGCATCAGCGACGCCGCGGTGTGTCCCTCGGCCGACATCACCACGACGACGTCGGGGATCGAATACAGGAGTCCGACTGTCCGGGCCGCCGGATCGGTGACGAGCGGCGCGAGCGCCAGGGCTTCGGCGTTCTTCTCCGAGATTCGTTCTGAAACCGGACGCTCGGCCCAGTCGGGACCGTCGTGCCACGCGACCGCTTCGGGTTGATGCGCGAACACCGCTCCCATCATGAACGCCCGGTTCGCGAACTCCCAGTCCTCTCCCCCGTACCGGACGAACGACGGATCGAACCCACCGATGTCGTCGAACAGCTCACGGCTGCAGGTCATCACCGCGCTGATCATGTACTTGTAACCATCCCAGCCAGGGGCCAGGAGATCGGCCGTGCGATCGTACGCGTCGACCAGCCACCCGGGTTCGCACTCATGCGAACGTTCGAGATGCCCCTGTGCGCACAACCATTCGTGCATCCCATCCGGGCTGACCTCGCCGAGATCAGCATGTTTGCGCCGACCGACGACGAGCGCGTCGGGTGCCGCGGCCGGCAACCGGACCGCGTGGCGGATGTACCCGGCTGTCGGAATCGTGTCCGCGTCGAGGAAACACAGGATCGCGCCGTTGGATGCGGCGACCCCCAGGTTGCGGGCGGCCGCCGCCCGAAAGCCCTTGTCCTCCTGCGACACCACCGTGATCGTCAACCGGGACGTCCACGCGGTGACGTCCGGCGAACAGGACGAACCGTCGTCGGCCACGACCACCTCCAGGCGATCAGCCGGGTAGGTCTGGGCCGTCAACGCCTCCAGGACCAGCGCCAGTTGACGAGGTTGGTTGTAGTACGGGATGACGACACTCACCAGCGGCGTCGGCGCGGCATCGCCGATCAGGTCCCACCGGTTGTCGGGCACGACGGTCCGACCATCACCGAGCCCGACGACCGTCACGCACTCCACCGCCGCAGCAGCCGCTCGTGCTCCAGCCCGACATCGACGGCCGTGGGCGACGGAACCACGGACGGATCGATCCAGGTGCCCGCAGGATGCGCGAACGCATGCTCGATGGCGGCCTGCAGCGCATCGTCATCGTTCGCGTGCATCGTCAGCACGCCCGGGGACCGCGCGGCGAGTTCCTCGGTGTAGGTGGTGCGCGGGACCAGTGGCCTGCGCCCGGCGGAGATCCAGGAGTTGATCGAGCCGGATGCCGACATGTGCCGGTGATAGGCGACGGGGACCGTGACCTCGGCCGACGCCCGCCGGAGTTCGTCGTCGGTCAGGTAGCCGGTGATCTCACACCGCCTACCCATGTCCGCCGCCAGCTTGGCCAGGTCGTCGGCCAGATCCTCGTGTCCGGGAGACGGGGTGCCGAGTGCGACGAAGCCGATTGACGGATCGAGACCGGACATCGCCCGGAGGGTCTCGAGATGTCCCTTCCCGGGATACAGGTAGCCGAGCACGCCGACCGTCGATTCCGCTGTCGCCAAGGGCTTGTCGACCCGTCGGGAGTCGATCATCAGCGGAACGACCTCGACATCGATCGTCGGGTCGACGAATTCGGAGAACAACGACGCCTCGTGACGGCTCGACACGATCACGCCGGTCGCCGATCGGGCTACCGACCGGAAGAACTCGATGCGTGCCTGCATCGACCGCCCGTCCGATGGCTGGGGCAGGTCGTGCAGCGTCACCGAGACCGGTCGGCGCAGACCCGCGATCATCGCGAGCAGATTGTCGCGCGCCTGCAGGGGCGTGCGCCCGAACAGACGATCTGTCACATGCAGGTGCACGAGCGCGCAGTCGGCCAGTCCCGCCGGCAGGCCGGCGCAGGGTGTGCGCATGTGCGCCAACCGATGATGGCCGCCCTCGGCGGTCACCGCGTCGTACACCGACTGCGCATACCGCACCACACCGTGCGACCGGGGCCCGACGAGGAGGTGTCCCAGGGGCCTCGTCATGCCAACCCCAGGATGTCGATGAGCTCGACGTAGCGGTCCAGCACGGCATCGATGAACTCGGGATGGTCTGCGTACCACTGCATCTGACTGCGGTGGACGACCTCCTCGGTCATCACCGCACCGTCGACGTCCCAGGCGATCCGCGCGGATGCGTCGATACCGAGCGCATCGATCACGCGTTGTTCCAGGGGCGCGCGAATGTTGCCGAGCAACTCCCGCGTCGGTGGGATCGGCGCCGACGCCCCGAGTGCATCGAGGATTCGACGACCGAGCGTCAGCAGCACCCGGTTGCCGGGATGGTTGATCGTGTGGGCGGCGTCCGCCCCGGCGTCGAGCAGGATGTCGGAGATCGCGATGTCGCACTGGCGGCGTTCGCGCATCGCGAGCTGTTCCACACTCCAGCGCTCCGCTTCTCGGAGGTGTTCGCCCGTGACGTGGACATCCCATTCGTCGAAAGATCTATGTCCGTCCCGCACGGCCAGGACCGTTCGCAGATCGTGATACGGCACAGCAGCGGGTACCGCGGACGGCTGCGCGGGATGTCGCGCGATGACCTGGAACGGATACAACCCGCCATATCGGATGACCGGCCACACGATGAACCTCGCGGACGGTGCCAGGTCGACCAGGTCCGGTCCACCGATCGGGAGTCCCCGGTAACCGGCGCGCACCGGCTGGGAGACGATCACCGCGGCTCGACGGACGAGGCGTTCGACGTGGTCGACGTCGGAGGACTCGAGTTCGTGGACCGGTGGGACGCGGACGGTACGAAACCGAAGGCCCGGGGAACTCGCCAGCACGATCCGCAACGCTTCGGCCTGGCAGTTTCCCCAGACCAGCAGTAGCTGCCTGTCGTCGGCCAGCGGGGGTTCGGTGACGCCGTAGAAGTCGCCGTAGTGCCTGGTTCGACCGTCGACCGGCACGTCGTCATGCGGAGTCACGGTTGCTCTGAAGTGGTCGAGAGACGCGATGGTCGCTGTGACATCGTCAGTTCTGGCTCCCCTCTGGAAACGCTTCGGCCGTACCCCCGGCTCCCCGTATAGCCGTTCAGCCCGCTAATGAATCATCGACTTGATCACTCCGGGGACCACCGGGACGGCGACGGCCCCGGTGAGCGGGTCACCGGGGCCGTCGCCCAGACGGGAGTCGTCACATCGTCACAGTGTCCGCGCGATGATCTCCTTCATGATCTCGTTGGTGCCGGCGTAGATCTTCTGCACACGATTGTCGGCCCACAGGCGAGCGATCGGGTATTCGTTCATGTAGCCGTAGCCGCCGAACAGCTGGAGGCATTCGTCGGCGACCACCATGGCGCGGTCGCTGGTCCACCACTTGGCCATCGCCACGGTGGGGATGTCGAGTTCGCCCTTGATGTGCTTGGTGATGCAGTCGTCGATGAAGACCCGGCCGATCCGGGTCTCGGTGGCCGCCTCCGCGAGTTTGAACTTGGTGTTCTGGAAGCTGAAGATCGGCCGGCCGAAGGCCGTGCGGTCCTTGGTGTAGGCGATGGTCTCCGAAACTGCCTTCTCCATTCCCGCCACCGACGCCACGGCGATGATCAGACGTTCCTGCGGGAGCTGCTGCATCAGCTGGATGAAGCCCTGCCCCTCCTCGGTGCCGAGCAGATTCGAGGTGGGAACGCGCACACCGTCGAAGGACAGCTCCGAGGTGTCCTGCCCGCGCTGGCCGACCTTGTCGAGCACCCGGCCACGACGGAAGCCCTCGCGGTCCGCCTCGACGAGGATGAGCGAGATGCCCTTGGCGCCCTCGGACACGTCGGTCTTGGCGACGACGATGATGATGTCGGCCTGACTTCCGTTGGTGATGAACGTCTTCGAGCCGTCGATGACGTACTCGTCACCCTGCTTGATCGCCTTGGTCTTGACGCTCTGCAGGTCCGATCCCGTACCGGGCTCGGTCATCGCGATGGCGCCGACGGCCTCGCCGCTGGCCATCTTGGGCAGCCACGTGGTCTTCTGCTCCTCGGAGCCGTACTCCAGGATGTAATGCGCAACGATGCCGTTGTGCAGGCTGACGCCCCACGAGCTGTCGGCGATGCGCGCCTGCTCCTCGATCAAGACGGCCTCGTGCGCAAAGTTGCCGCCCCCGCCCCCGTACTCCTCCGGGATCGACATGCAGAGAAGACCCAGCTCGCCGGCCTTGTTCCACAGGTCGCGGTCGACGTGGTGCTGCTCGATGAACTTATCGGCGTTCGGCTTGATCTCCTTCTCGCAGAAGCTGCGAGCCAGATCGCGCAGGGCGCTGAGATCGTCGTTTTCCCAAGAGGACCGTTCGGCCATGGTGCGAGTACCTATCCACGATTGACAGTATCAATGGCGAGCGTAACAGTGCTTGTTGGCAACGTTACGTTGGGATGACCGGAACGCTTTGTGTCAGCTGGACGCCCCACCACCGCGGAGCACGTTCTTCTGGATCTTGCCCGTCGACGTCTTCGGCAGTTCCGCGAACACGATTTCTTTCGGCACCTTGAACCGGGCGAGCGTCTTGCGCGCGAACTCGACGAGACCCTCAGCGGTCAGGCTCGCTCCGGCGCGCACGCTGACATAGGCGATCGGCACCTCGCCCCATCGTTCATCCGGACGGCCGACGACCGCCGATTCGACGACGTCGGGATGGCTGTCGAGCACCCGCTCCACCTCGACTGACGCGATGTTCTCGCCACCGGAGATGATGACGTCCTTGCTGCGGTCCCGGATCTCGACGTACCCGTCCGGATGCATCACCGCGAGATCACCGGTCCGCAGCCAACCGTCCAGGGTTGCCGCGGCAGTGGCCTCGGGATCGCGGTAGTAGCCGAGCATGACGTTGTTGCCGCGCACCACCAACTCGCCGATGGTCTCGCCATCGGCCGCGACATCGCCTCCTTCGTCGGACACGACTCGGACACGCCCTGCCACGATGTTTCCGATTCCCTGTCGCGCCTTGCGTACGGCGCGCACCTCGTCCGTGGCGTCATCCCACTCCGGCTGCCACTGGTTCACGACGATCGGGCCGAACGTCTCGGTCATCCCGTAGAGGTGGGTGATCTCGATGCCCAACCCGGCCATCCGGGCGAGGAGAGCAGGCGATGGTGGTGCACCTCCCGTCGCGGCCTGGACGACTCGATCGAGCCGAGCCGCCGACGGGTCTTCGGCGATCATGGTGAGGACCGTGGGTGCCGCGCTGAAATGAGTCACGTCGTCGTCGACGAGGTGACGCCAGATGAGTCCGGTGTCGATGCTGCGCAGGCAGACGCTCGTGCCGCCCGCGGCGATGACCGCCCACGTGAAACACCAACCGTCGCAGTGGAACATGGGGAGTGTCCAGAGATACTTCGACCCCGGACCTAGCCCGGAGTGGTAGGCCATCGCCACCGACTGCAGATACGCCCCCCGATGGTGGTACATCACGCCTTTCGGGCGTCCCGTCGTCCCGGAGGTGTAGTTGATCGCGAGCAGACCCCGTTCGTCGGTGTCCCGACGAATCGGGGCGCCCGCGTCTGCGAGCAGACGCTCGTACTCGTCCGAGCCGTCGGCCGAACCACCGATCACCACCCGAATTCCGACTGCTTCGCCGACCGCTCGTGCGCGATCAGCGAACTCGACCGTCGAGACGAGAACCGACGCGCCACTGTGTTCCAGGATGTAGATCAGCTCCGGTTCGGAGAGCCGGACGTTCAACGGCACCAGTACGGATCCGTGAGCGGGCGCAGCACTGTGCAGTTCGAGCATCACGTGCGAGTTCGCACACAACGCGGCAACACGGTCACCGGGACCGACACCGAGCTGTTCGATCACCGCGGTCAACCGCTGCACCCGATCGTGGAACTCGGTGTAGGTGAAGGAACGTGACCCGTCGATCACCGCGATTCGTCCGGCGAATGCCGCAGCGGCTCGATCCAGGAACGTGGCCGGACTGAGTGCGGAGAAGGCGAACTCGGCCGCGGGCGGCACCGGACTCCGGGCGCTGTCGATGTCCGGGTCCGGGCCGTGGTCAGTCACCATCGATCGCCGCCTCTTTCTCCACCTGTTCGATGGCCGCGATGATACTGGGGACCGATGCGTCGACCCAGGTGTTCGCGACGTGCGGCGCCGACGCCGCGGCGACAGCCAGAGCCTCGATCTCGGCGTTCGACGGTTCGCCCATGTCCAGATCGGCCAGCGAGGTCGGGAGACCGAGGGCACGGAGGAAGCTGCGGATCTCGTCGTGGTCGACCTCGGGATCGTCCTCGAGCGCCAGATGGACGAGCAACCCGTAGGCGACGTGGTAGCCGTGCAGGTGCGCCGACGACCCACGACCGACCTGCAATCCTCGCGTCATACAGTGCGCGATCGACAGGCCGCCGTTCTCGTAACCGATGCCCGACAACAGGATCACCGCCTCGACGACCGCCTCGAGCTCGGGGGTGACCTGGTGCGCGAGCGCATCGCGCACTGCAGCCTCCCCGTCGCGCAACAGGATTTGAGAACATCCATCGGCGACCACCTCGCCGATGATCAGCGGACGGGTGCCCTGCGTGGTGACACCGCGCCCTCGCGCACACGAGCGGGCCTCGTACTTCTTCGCGAGCGCGTCCCCGATGCCCGATACCAGAAATCGGATCGGTGCCTTCGCGATCACCTCGGTGTCAACGACGACCGCAGCCGGATTCGCGGGCAGACGACCGAGTTCCGACAGCCGTCCGAACTCGTCGTAGAGCGCGAACACACTGGCGGTGGGGCCGTCATTCGACGCGACCGTGGGGACCGAGACCATCGGCCGTCCGACGGTCTCGGCCACGCCCTTGGCGATGTCGAGCGCCTTGCCTCCCCCGATGCCGACCACCACGTCGCCCTGCCCGGCTGACACACGCGTCAGGGTGTCGGCGATGACGCCGCGCGTCACCGGTCCGGCCACCGGGATCACCTGGGCCCGTAGTTCGGCAGCGGCGAGCGACGCCTCGATACGCGCACCGAACAGTCCCGAGATGTCGGCGTCGATGACGACGATCGGCGCTCCCCCGATCTCGGCCACCACCCCACCGACGTCGTCGAGAACCCCTGGGCCCTGCAGATACTGTTGCGGTGCCGCGAACCGACGGGCGGTGCGGGCGACACCGATCCCGTCCAGCAGAGCGCTCATGCGTGCGGCCAGTTCCCGGTGATCACCGCGTGCGTGATCGCCGTCTCGTCGAGACCGAACAGGGCCTCGTTGTAACCCTGGGAACCGCAGGGGTGGAAGCGATCTCCCAGCCCGATCCTGGTCACCGGCACCGAGATCCCCCGGTCGGCCAGTGTCTCGACGACCGCGCTGCCCAGACCGCCCGAGCGCAAGCCGTTCTCGACCACGATCACCCGACCGACGTCTGCGGCGACTGCGGCGATGGCCTCGGTGTCCAGTGGCTTGATCGTCGGAACGTGCAGCACTGCCGCCGATACCCCGGCCGCCTCCGCGGACTCGGCCGCTCTCAGCGCGCGAGCCGTCATGAACCCCGTCCCGATGACGGCGACGTCTCGACCCGGACGCAGCATCCGTGCGCGGCCGATCTCGAACTCGAAGTCGTCCTCGTCGAACACGACGGGCACCTTGCCGCGCAGGTTGCGGATGTAGAAGGTACCCGGCGTGGCCGCGGCAGCGCGGATGACGTGACGGAGTTCCACCGCATCGCACGGATCGATGACCGTCAGATCAGGGATGGACCGCATCACGACCAGGTCCTCGAGGGACTGGTGTGTTGCGCCATAGGGATTTACGAGCCCCGGCGAACCGGCGACGATCTTCACGTCGGCCTTGCTGTGTGCGCATGACACGGCGATGAAGTCGAGGGCCCGGCGGGTGAGGAATGCTGCGTAGGTCGCGCAGAAAGCGATCTTGCCGACCTTCGCCAATCCCGCGGCCATCATCACCGCGTTCTGCTCGGCCATGCCGGCGTTGAAGTAGCGCTCCGGGAAGCGATCCCGGAACGGGATGATGTCGGAATACTTCGACATGTCGGCACTCAGTCCGACGATCCGCTCGTCGCGGGCACCGAGTTCGGCGAGTTCGGTACCGAAAGGCGCCCGCTCGTAGGGTCCCTCGACGTCGGCGATCTCGCCCATGCCGCCGGCACGGTTTTTGAGCTCAGCCACGATTCTCCTCCAGTTCGGCGATGAGTCCGGTCCACTCGGTGTCGTGGACGCGGACGAAATGTGCCCGTTCCCGGGCGACCAGCGTGGGCACGCCGGTCCCGGGAGTCGTCCGGGCGATCAGCACGCGCGGGACGTCTGCCGGCGCGGCTGCCAGCGCATCGAACGCCCGGACGAGAGCCTCGATGTCGTTGCCGTCGACCTCCTCGACCGCCCACCCGAAGGCGGCCCATTTGGCCGCGATCGGTTCCATGTCGAGCACGATCGGACCGTCGGCCTGGATTCCGTTGCAGTCCACCACGGCGGTGAGGGAGCCGAGACCGAAACTGGCGGCCGACATCGCCGACTCCCAGGTCGACCCCTCCTGCAGCTCACCATCGGAGAGTTCCACGATGATCTTCTGATCCCCACCGTCGAGGCGGAGCCCGAGCGCCATCCCGACACCCTGCCCGAGACCGTGTCCCAGTGAGCCACCGGCGATCTCGACTCCGGGCGTCTCGTCGAAAGTACTCATCGGCAGTTCGCTGCCGTTGAGTCCGTAGTCCGCGATCTGCTCCTCGGTCAGGATGCCCAGTTCGGCGAGCACCGCATAGAGCGCGATCGAGTAGTGCCCGGTGGACATCAGGAACCGGTCCCGGGAGGGCGAGTCCGGATCAGTGGCGTCGAAACGCAACTGCCGGAAGTAGATGACCGCGAGCAGGTCGGCGATCCCGAGCCCCTGAGCGATGTATCCCTCGCCTTTGTCCGCTGCCATTCGCATCATCGCCGACCTCAGCCGGAACGCGGTGTCGGCCAGTTGCGCGGTCGACGGGCGATCGATGTCGTTGTCTACGAGCATGTGTCAGGTGCCCTCTCTGGTCATCTCGGCGTCGGCCGAGTGGAATGTGCCGTCGATGGTGATCCCGCCGTCGACCCGGAGCACGGTGCCGGTGACGAACGACGCGTCCGTCGACGCGAGGAAGGAGGTGGCTGCAGCCACCTCGTCGGGAGAACCGAACCGGCGCATCGGTGTTCGATCTATCAGTCGCTTCTCATCGAGTGTTCCGGTGTCGAGACCCGTCCGCATCATCCCGGTGTCGATGTATCCGGGGGCCACCGCGTTGACCCGGATCCCGTGCGGTCCCCATTCGGCCGCGAGTGTGCGTGTGACACCCAGGACGCCGGACTTCGCGGCGGTGTACGCCAATCGTCCGGGTAGACCGAATGTCGAACCCACCGAGGCGAGATTGATGATCGACGCGTTGGGCGCCTCGCGGAGGAGGACGAAGGCCTCCCGGCTGCACCGCATGGTGCCGCCGAGGTGGACGTCGAGTTCGGCCTGCCACCGGCCGGAATCGATTGCCTCGGCCTGGGTCCGCGAAATGATACCCGCATTGTTGATCAGGACGTCGAGCCGTCCGAACCGCTGTCGCACGGCCTCGACCGCGCGGCGGACGGACTCGTCGTCGGTGACGTCGACGACCAGCGCGGACCCGCTGACGTCGGCGGCCGCCTGATCAGCACGTCCGGCGTCGATGTCGGCGATCACCACCTGGTGTCCGTCGGCCCGCAACCGTCGCGCCATGGCGAGGCCCAGACCCTGTCCGCCACCGGTGATCAGCGCCACCGAGCCGGGGATCGTCACACGTGCCCCGGTCATCGTCCGTACACCTCCCGTACCGTCATGTCGCCCTCGGCCGCGGCGATCTCGTTGGCGTCGTGCGTGGTGTCGAACGGCTCCCAGCGGATCAGCATGCAGATGGCCGCGCCGATCAGCGGCACCGCGACGAAGATGGTGATGGTGGTCGACAGCCCCAGCGACTCCGACATCCGCGGGAACGCGTACAGGCCGACGATTCCGCCGATGCTCTGCGAAATGGTGGCCAGCTGTCCGCCGCGACCACGCAGATCAGACGGGTAGGCCATCGCCGCCATGGTCAGACCTGACACACCGGGGCCCGCCGAGTGGAAGAAGATGAACATCGCCGGGACGATGAACGCCAGGAGCACGGGGAGCGAGTCGAAGAAGACGCCGAGGATCAGGATCATCGCGGCGACTGCCAGGAAGCCGTATTTCGCGGCGCCGTTCGCACCGAGTTTGGAGGCCACCCAGATCGACGCGATTCCGCCGACGATGCCGAACACGTTGAAGACGATGGAACCGAAGGTCGCCTCGCCGAAATTCTCACCGAACAGGCTGAGCGCGATGACCGGCAGGTAGTAGGCGACGGCGTAGTACTGCAACGCCTGCATCATGGTGACCACGTTCGCCAGGATCGTTCGTGCGCGGAATCGCGTGCTGAACAGTTCGGTGAAACGTCGCTCCTTCTTCGGCTCCTCGATGGCCGCGTCGAGATGACCGGTGGGATAGGTGGCCTCGATCCCGTACATCGCCTTCAACGACTTGGTCAGCTCCGGGAGTCTGCCCTTCTTGGCGAGCCAGCGCGGACTGTCCGGCATCAGCGCGAACTGCGCGATGGCGACGACGAAGGCGAACACGGCGGCGGTGACGAGTCCCCAGCGCCAGATGCTCAGTCCGACTTCGAGGTGGTACAGGCCCAGGACGATGGCCAACGCGACGACGGTCGAGATGTACCACTGGGCCTGCCAGAAGTTGAGCAGGTACTGCCGCTTCTTGGGCAGGTTCTCCGACAGGTAGGCCATCGCGACGCCCAGGTCCACGCCGTAGGCGGCGCCGGCGATGCAGCGCGCGAGGACCAGCATCGCGAAACTCGGCGCCGCGGCCATCATCAGCGCAGCGACGACCGCGACGATCTTGGCCACCACCATGATTCGCACTCGTCCGTAGCGGTCGGCGAGCAGACCACAGGTCGCGGCTGCGATGAGGGTCGCGACGTATCCGTACGCACTGACCAGCCCCACGCCGTTGGCGTCGAGGTTGAGCTGCTCACTCATCGGCGCAGTACCGGAGCTGAGTACCGCGAGGAAATAGGCCTCGAAAGCAATGCCGGCGAGTCCGAGCACCAGCATCAACTTGTGTCTGCGGGTCTTGATGTCCTCCGTGTCGACCAGGTCGTCGACCTCGGCGACCGAGGTGAATGCCCGATTCCGGGCAGGGAGTAGTTGGGTCATGAGGAATCCGTTCAGGAGCGCCCGCAGTTCCGACGGCGGGCGTGTCAACAGGTCACTGAATCGAGAAGTGTTGCGATCCAGCGTTTCAGGGACGGTTCAGCGCCTCATGGCGCCGGAACCGTGAGCGGTGAACTAGAGGTGCTTCAGCAGGTCGCCCAGTCTGTCGAGGAGATGGTCGGGTTCGTGATCGGCGAGTGTGTCGTGTCCGTAATATCCGTAGGCGGCACCCATCGTGCGGGTGCCCGCGGCGGCCCCGGAACGTATGTCCTGAGGGCCGTCACCGATGTACCAGGTATGGGCCGGGTCCAGCCCGGCCCGCTCCAGTCCGAGCAGGACGGGGGCTGGATGTGGCTTGCGTTCTCGGGTGTCGTCGGCGGTGACGATGGTTGCGAAGAGGTCGATATCGATGTCGAGGTACTCGAAATCCTTCTGCACCCGACTCATTCGCTTGTTCGTGACGATGCCGACGGTGATGTCGCGGTCGGCGAGCGCGGTCAGTGTCTCGCGCAGTCCCGGGTAGGCCGCCACCCGTTGATACGCACTCGAGATGTAGTGCGCCCCATAGGCACGTTCCAGATCGACCGGATCCCCGTCCGACCACCGGGCGAAGATCTCGGGCGGTCGTGGCGCCATCAGTATGCTCGGGTCCTCGAGTTCCCCGGGCAGCGGCCGGTCGAGCTCGTTCTCGAACGTCGCCCGATAGGCCTCGACGATCGCGAACCTGGAGTCGATGAGGGTGCCGTCGAGATCGAACAGCACCCCGTTCGTTGAAGTGGGAACACCGGTGTCCGCGCGGGCGGAATCGGTCTCTGCGGTGCTCGTCGGGGAACTCATGCCTGCCCCTCCCGGGGGGTGAAGGCGAAGAACTCGCGCGGATTGTCCACGAACACCCGCTCCGCGATATCGGCGGGCAGGCGATCGCGAATCTGCTTGAGCAGACCGGCGATTCCCGGCCCACCTCCGTGGTGGGGCTGATAGGAGGGTCGGCCGAGATCACCGGAGACCATGATCTTGGTGTAACCCTCGTCGAAAAGGCGTCGCACATAGTCGACCCGTAGCTCGTCCGATGGGTATTTCGGCTTGGTCCAGTGATCGAAACCCAGCCAGACCCCGGTCCGCGCGACCTCGCGTAGGTAGCCGAAGTCGAGGTTTCGATCCAGGTGCCCGATGAGGACGTGGTCCGGATCCACGCCCAGATCGGCGAAGCCGTTCGCCTGTAGGTCGCCGAGCGTGCCGGCCTGACAGTGCGTGGAGATCGGTGCACCGGTCATGAGATGCGCTCTGGCGACTGCCTGCTGGACCTTGCGCTCGTCGTCACGGATCTCGTCCGTCCGGCAGGTGCCGAACTTGATCACGCCGGCCGGTGCCGAGGTGTTGTCGATCCCGGCGGTGACATCGGCAACGAACCGCGCGGCGATCTCGTCGATCGATTCCGTGGCAACCGAGTCCGGATAGTAGATCCCCTTCTGATAGCCACTCGCGCTGACGATGTGCACGTTCGAGGCTTGGGCGACCGCCAGCAGTCCGGTTGCATTGCGCCCGTAATCGGCGGTTGTCATCTCGATGAGCGCGCCGCCGCCCAGCCCATCGAAGTCCGCGACCTCGGCGATGGCCGCGTCGACGCGATCGAGGACCATGTCGGGGTCTTGGTCCTGCGCCCACTTGGGCGGGTTCGTGAAGAGGTGCTCATGGCACAGGGTCACTCCGAGATTCTCCGGGGCGATGTCGCCGAGCACGGTTCTGATGACGGGCACGAGTTCTCCGTTTCGGGGTCGAGAAGGGTGAAGGCCGGTCAGGCCGGGGACAGTTGGTCGATGTCGGCGGTGGCGGCCCACACCTCGCGCAACGGCTCGAGAACGGCGCGATAGACCGCGAACGCGTCGTCGTACAGGGCAGCGGTCGACGGATCGGGCTCATGCACTCGTCCGGGCCGGACCAGACAGGTGGTCACGCTGTCGAGGTCGGGGTACTGCCCGGTGGCCACGGCCGCGAGCATGGCCGCTCCGAGCGCGCCGGACTCCGGGACATCGGGAGCCACGATCGTTTTCTGCAGGACGTCGGCAATGATCTGGCTCCACTCGACGCTGCGAGCTCCGCCGCCGGTCAGCCGGATTTCGTTGATCTGCACCGGCATCGCCGCATAACAGTCGCGCACCGACAACGCGGTGCCCTCCATGACCGCCCGCACCAGTTCGGCGGGTGTGGTGTCGCCGCGCAGATCGACGAAGCTGCCGCGCGCATTCACATCCAGGAACGGGGCCGTGGCGCCGGCTGTGTTGAGGTATGGGTGGAACACCAGTCCACGGCACCCCGGTTCGGCGGTACGGGCGAAGTCCCGCACCACGTCCCCGAGGGTCGTCGCACCGCGGGTGATGCGATCGACCTCGGCCGGACAGAACGTGTTGATCACCCAGTCCAGGCACAGCGTCCCGCCCCCGGAATTGGTGATCTGGCGCTGCCAGCGGTTCTCGGGCATGAGGAAGCCAAACCCGACTCCTGCCGGTTCGAGCAGCGGGTGATCGGTGGACGTGCCGTTCATCAGGCTTGTGCCGATGGTCGTGACGGCCTGACCGTCGTGCGCCGCACCGATTCCGATCATGTTCGCCGTCGCGTCGCCGGTGCCGGCACACACCGGTGTCCCGACCGGGAGACCGGTCTCGGCGGACGCTTCGGGGGACACGGTGCCGAGAAGCCCGTCGCTGACCCCGACCGTCGGCAAGCGGGTCGACATCTCTTCGATGCCGAAGGCGGTGAAGAACTCCTCGGACTTGCGCCGGCCACGGAAGTCGCAGGGCGCGAACGAGAGATCGGACTCTTCGGTGGCCACCACGCCGGTGAGCCGATAGTTCACGTAGTCCTTGGCCATGAAGAAGTGGCGGATGGCGTGGTAACGGTCCGGTTCGGCGCGCTTCATCCAGGCCAGCAGCGGGTATGGGGTTCCCGGGATCAACGCGTTCCCGCTGATCGCGAAGAGCGCGTCGAGATGCCCTCGGTCACCGGCTTCGTCGAGGATGCCCGCGGCGCGGGCATCGGGCCAGCAGATCGCACGGCCCACGGGTTCGCCGTCGGCACCCAGGGCCCAGAGACCGCCCATGTGCCCGGTGACGCCGATCGCCACGATCGAGGTCGACGGTTCGAGTTCTCCGACCACGGCCCTGATCGTGGAAGCCACTGTCGCCCAGGTCTTCTCCGGGTCCTCCTCGTGACGCCCGGCGGTCGGGTAGAAACTGGGCGTGCGCGCACCGCATTCGGCGACGAGCTCGCCCGTGGCCAGGTCGACGGCAATCGACTTCAGCGAACTCGTCCCCTTGTCGACACCGATCACGACTGAGCGACTCATCGGGACACCCCTGCGGCGACAGCCGCCACGCGGAGCGCGAGGCGGTCAACTTCGAGCAGCTGATCAGTTGCCGTGTGTCGAACCTGTTCCCCCGCAGCTTCGATCACTCGCACCCCGGAGGCTTGTAGGCGGTGGGCCAGTACCTGCGCCCCGGGATGGTCCGACTCGATCCGAATCTGCAGTTCGCGACCAGCACCGGCCAGGATACGAACCAACGATGTACACAGGCCGCGCCAGACTGCACCGAGCACCTCCTCGGGCGAGGTCTGATACGACAGGCCGACCAGGACGTCGCGGCCGTCGACAGCCGCGTAGGTGACGCGGGTCGGGGTCGCCTCCCACTCGGCCACCGTCTCGGCGAACCGGGTCGTCAGGTCGGCGGCCACGTCGGGCGCGAACCGCTCCACGAAGGAGTCCAGCAGGTCCCAGCCGGGACTCGCTAGGGTCTCGACCGATCCGTTTGAACCCCGCACCACCACACGAGCCGGCTGGCCGGCGGCCAAGGTCACCAGAGCGTCGGGAGAATTCGTGTCATTTACAAGGACCTCCGAGCCTTGACTCGGTGTCCGGAATCCGGATAGCGTGTGCGCCATACGGAACGATTGCACGGCTAAGTATTTGTGTCAACCATCACATCATGGTCCACATGTGTCTCATGGCTCGGAAGAGTCGTTCCGACCAGGAACCCAGATGCGATACCCGCCACCACTAGAACCGAATTGATCAGTCCCACATAATCATTCGCGAGGAGATCAGCATGACAACACAGCGCGACCGGTCGGCCGAGATCGACCCGAAGAATCACATCGCATCCATCATCAAGGCGGTCGATGTCCTCGAGGCCTTCAAAGGTGACCGTGCCGAGCTGTCGCTGGCGGATCTGATGAAGAAGTGCGGGTACAGCCGAACGACGATGTATCGAATCCTCAGCACCCTGGAAGTCGCTGGCTGGATCGAACGAACCCGATCCGCGGATTACCGACTCACCCTCCGCGTCTTCGAACTCGCATCGGCGGTCCTGGGCAGCTTCGACCTACGAACCGAGGCCAGCCATGTGATGTCGGAACTGGCGGCGCGGTTCGACGAGCACGTGTACCTCCTCGTCCCGGATGGTGCCCGTGCCGTGTGCCTCGACATGATCGAGAGCAGCCAGCCGATCCGGGTGATGGTCCTGACCGTCGGCCGGTCGCTGCCGCTGTACCTGGGCGGGGCACCCGTCGCGATGCTGGCCGAACTCGAGGACACCGCCCTACCCCAGGTGCTGGACTCAGGTCCGATGTTCACGCCGGCCGGTGACGAGATCACCGAGGAGGAACTGCGCGACCGGCTCGACGAGACCCGCCGGCGGGGCTACTCGATCAGCGTCGGGGACGTGACGCCCGGTGTCGCCGCCCTGGGTGCCTGCATCCGCGACCGAAAAGGAAATGTGGTCGCGGCGTTGAGTATCGGCGGACTTTCCGCGGACATGTCGGACGAGCGTCAGGACGAGATGGCCGCCGCCCTCATGGAGGGTGCGCTCACCGTTTCGCGCCGCCTGGGGTACGCCGGCTGATCGTGACAGTGTCCGTCACCGTCGGAAGAGCTTGTTGCCCAACCACACCAGCGGGTCGTAGGTGCGGTCGACGACTCGCTCCTTCATGGGGATCAACGCGTTGTCGGTGATCTTGATCTGCTCGGGACAGACGTCGGTACAGCACTTGGTGATGTTGCAGAGGCCCAGTCCGTGCTCGGTGCGCGCCGAGTCGCGGCGTTCGGCCACGTCCAGGGGGTGCATGTCGAGTTCGGCGACGCGCATCAGGAAACGCGGCCCGGAGAAGTTCTGTTTGTTGTCCTCGTGATCGCGCACGACATGGCAGGTGTCCTGGCACAGGAAGCACTCGATGCACTTGCGGAACTCCTGCGAACGCTGCACGTCGACCTGCTTCATCCGGTACTCCCCCGGCGCCAGGCCAGGCGGCGGTGTGAACGATTGCACTTCACGGGCTTTGGCGTAGTTGAACGAGACATCGGTGACCAGGTCGCGGATCACCGGGAACGTGCGCATCGGGGTCACCGTCACGACCTCGTCCTCGGTGAACGTCGACATCCTGGTCATGCACAGCAGTTTGGGACGCCCGTTCACCTCCGCCGAACACGATCCGCACTTACCCGCCTTGCAGTTCCAGCGCACCGCGAGATCCGGGGCCTGCGTCGCCTGTAGGCGGTGGATGATGTCCAGCACCACCTCGCCCTCGTTGACGGTCACCGTGTAGTCCTCGAGACCGCCGGCGTCGGTGTCGCCGCGCCAGATCCGGAACTTCGCGTCGTATCCCATGTCAGTCCTCCGAATGCCCCTCGGCTCGCTCGCCACCGGCGCCGGGATGACCGGCTATCTCGGCCGCCGTGTAGTACTTCTCGATCTCGGGGAACTCGAACAGCTCCAGGAGGTCCGGCCGCATCGGCGTCTGTTCCGTACGCACGACGCTGACCTCCGGCACCGCGGCGTCGTCCCCGTCGAGGTCCGCGGTGCACACCAGCAGCGCATTGCGCCAGTTCGAGTCCATGGACGGATGGTCGTCGCGGGTGTGACCACCGCGGCTCTCGGTGCGCATGAGTGCGGCCTTCGCGACGCACTCGCAGACCAGCAGCATGTTGCGTAGGTCGACTGCGAGATGCCAGCCCGGATTGAACTGACGATGTCCCTCGACCTGCATGCCGCCCAGGCGCTTTCGCAGGTCCGCGAGCACGCCGATCGCCTCCTGCATCTCGTCCTCTTTCCGGATGATCCCGACCAGATCGTTCATGGCCTGCTGGAGGTCGGTGTGCAGGGTGTAGGGGTTCTCCGGTTTGCCCTCGGCCGGCGAATCGAAGGGCGCCAGCACGGACGCCGCCGCCCGGTCGATGTCCTCGGCGGAGACCGCGGGACGGGTCGCCAGCGATTCGACGTACGCCGCCGCCCCGAGGCCGGCACGACGCCCGAAGACCAGCAGGTCCGACAACGAGTTGCCGCCCAACCGGTTCGAACCGTGCATCCCGCCGGAACACTCGCCGGCCGCGAACAGGCCCGGAACCCGTGACGCGGCCGTGTCCGGATCCACCTCGATCCCGCCCATCACGTAGTGACAGGTCGGCCCCACCTCCATCGGTTCGGCGGTGATGTCGACGTCGGCGAGTTCCTTGAACTGGTGGTGCATCGACGGCAGCCTGCGCATGATCTCCTCGGCGGGCATGCGGGACGCGATGTCGAGGTAGACGCCGCCGTGCTCGGTGCCGCGTCCGGCCTTGACCTCCTCGTTGATCGCCCGCGCGACCTCATCCCGCGGCAGCAGGTCCGGTGTTCGCCGGGCGCTGTCGTTGTCCGCCAGCCATTTGTCGGCTTCCTCTTCGGTCTCGGCGTACTGACCTTTGAAGACCGGTGGGATGTAATCGAACATGAAGCGCTTGCCCTCGGTGTTCTTGAGAACTCCACCGTCGCCGCGAACGCCCTCGGTCACGAGGATGCCCTTGACGCTGGGCGGCCACACCATCCCGGTCGGATGGAACTGGACGAACTCCATGTTGATCAGGCTCGCGCCGGCTCGCAGTGCCAAAGCGTGCCCGTCGCCGGTGTATTCCCACGAATTCGACGTCACCTTGAACGACTTGCCGATCCCGCCGGTGGCGACGACCACCGCGGGCGCCTCGAACACGATGAAGCGGCCGGACTCGCGCCAATACCCGAACGCACCGGCGATCGCGTCGCCGTCCTTCAGCAGTTCGGTGATCGTGCATTCGGCGAACACCTTGATGCGCGACTCGTAGTCACCGGTGGCGGCGTAGTCCTCCTGCTGCAGCGAGACGATCTTCTGTTGCATCGTCCGGATGAGCTCCAGCCCGGTGCGGTCGCCGACATGAGCGAGTCGAGGATAGGTGTGGCCGCCGAAGTTGCGCTGCGAAATCCGCCCGTCCGCGGTTCGATCGAACAGGGCGCCATAGGTTTCGAGTTCCCAGACGCGATCCGGGGCCTCCTTGGCGTGCAACTCGGCCATGCGCCAGTTGTTCAGGAACTTGCCGCCCCGCATCGTGTCCTGGAAGTGCGTCTGCCAGTTGTCTTTCGAGTTGGCGTTGCCCATCGAGGCGGCACATCCGCCTTCGGCCATGACCGTGTGGGCCTTGCCGAACAGCGACTTGCACACCACGGCCACCGAGTAGCCGCGCTCGCGGGCCTCGATGACCGCCCGCAACCCGGCACCGCCCGCACCGATGACAACGACGTCGTACTCGTAGCGTTCCGGCTCGGTCATCTATCGGGACTCCCAACGTTGAGAACGGCTGCACCACAGGCGTTGTGTTGTCACTCGGTCAACCCACGAACCTCAGGTCCGAGATGGTGTTGCTGGCGACCAGCATGATGTAGAAGTCGGTGAGCACCAAAGTCCCGAGCGTGATCCAGGCGAATTGCATATGCCGGGTGTTGAGCTTGGACACCTGACTCCAGACCCAGTACCGCACCGGATGTTTCGAGAAGTGCTTGAGCCGACCGCCGGTCACGTGGCGACACGAGTGGCACGACACCGTGTAGGTCCACAGCAGGAGCACGTTCACGACGAGGATGACGTTGCCCAGCCCGAAGCCGAAACCGCCGCCTTCACCGTGGAAGGCGACAATCGCGTCGTAGGTGTTGATCACCGAGATGATCACGGCCACGTAGAAGAAGTACCGGTGCGAATTCTGGATGATGAGCGGCAGTCGCGTCTCGCCGGTGTAACGACTGTGGGGTTCGGCGACGGCGCAGGCAGGCGGCGACAGCCAGACCGACCGGTAATAGGCCTTGCGGTAGTAGTAGCAGGTCAGTCGGAACCCGAGCAGGAACGGCAGGGAGAGGAAAGCCAGCGGAATCCACATCGGGAGTTCGGGGAAGGGGGTACCGAAATGACTCGCCCCGGGCACGCACGACTCGCTGAGGCACGGCGAATAGAACGGCGAGAGGTAGTGATAGTCCGCGGCGTAATAGGCGGTGCGCACGAAAGACCGGATCGTCGCGTAGATGACGAAGGCCGCGAGACCCACGACTGTCAGCAGCGGCGACAGCCACCACCTGTCCTGGCGGAGAGTTCGGGCCAGGATTCGCGCGCGGCCCGGAGAGAAGACCCCGACTGTGTCCCGCTCAGTCGCGGGGGCGCTCACTTCGTGCGCTCACGCGAATGAAAGCCCAGCCCTTCGTCTTGCGCACCCAGCCAGGCCGACTCGTCCGACTTGCAGTCAGGCACATAGATAACCTGGTCTCGCCCGACTTTCGTCTGCAGCAGCGGTGGCGGTGCGTGCTCGAAGTCGTGAAGGTCGATCTCCAGCCGATCCAGATCGTTGGACATTCGCCGAACCGCGTCTACATCGCCGTACTGCGTCTGCAGCGTGGTCATGTGATGCCGTAGCGCACCTATACTCCGATGCAGCTCCTTCATCTCGGTCGGTATCATGGCACATCCCTTCCTGCCTATGTGATGAAGAACACAGTACCGGCCGGGCCCGCTGAGTCAACGATGTTGGCGGAACGTGTCGGCTCCCCCGACCGGAGGCCGCCAAATGAACGACGACGACCACGTTCCCGCGCAGAACCTGCCCCGAGCTGAGCAGCGTTGGACCGCATCGGCGTTCGTACTGGTCGCGATGGCGATCCCGTTCCTCTTGCCCGCGCGTTACGCCGCCGGTACCGCTTGGCTGCTACCCGCGATCGAGGGGCTGGTCCTGCTGACACTGATCGTGGTCGACCCCGGTCGCATCGACCGGCCCGGCCGGTGGGTCCGCAGCCTCTCCGTGGGGCTGGTCGTCGCCATCGCCGCAGGTGCGGCGTGGGGAGCGGGACGACTCGTGTGGGACCTGCTGCACGGAGATCCGCAGACCGCGGCGGCGAACCAGTTGCTGGTCGCCGGGGCTCTCGTCTGGCTGCAGACCGTCATCGCGTTCTCATTCCTCTACTGGGAGCTCGACGGCGGCGGTCCGGTGAACCGGCACCTGCGTCCGGCCGCATACCCGGACCTCGCCTTTCCGCAACACCTCGAGCCACGGCTGGCACCATCGGGATGGCGGCCGGTGTTCTTCGACTACCTCTATCTGGCCCTGACCAACGCGACTGCCTTCAGCCCCACCGACGTGATGCCGCTGTCGCGTCGTGCGAAGCTGGCGATGGCGTCACAGTCGCTGTTGTCGATCGTCATCCTCAGCCTGGTGGTGGCCAACGCGGTCAACCTCCTCGATTGACGACCGCGGCACGCTCGCACACCGGAATAGGGTCGGCGACATGACGGTTGTGCCGGCGGGGTCCGGAGGACCAGATCGGAGTCACGATGAGCGAGCCATCTATCGGAACCGTGCCGTCGCGGCAGGTCATCCCGGGTACCGAGCGGCACATCTTCCGAAGCGAGTGGCTCGATTCCCGCCAGTCCTTCCCCGCCACGGGCAACTTCGATCTCGCGGCGAACGCCCACGGAGTCCTGCTGGTGCACAACGACGATCGCGTCGACGCCGGTGAAGGTTTCGACGCCCACTTCCACCGGGACGCCGAAATCGTCACGTGGGTACTCGAAGGTGCTGTCACTCATCGTGATTCGTTCGGCAACACCGGCGTGATCACGCCGGGCGTCGCGCAGCGGATGAGCGCGGGCCGCGGGATCACCCACACTGAGGCGAATGCTTCACGGCGCAGCGAGAACCGGGACCTGCGCGTCGTGCAGATGTGGGTGGCGCCCGAGCACGGCGGAGGTGAACCCGGCTACGCCGAACGCGACTTCAGCGCCGATCTCGCGACCGGCGGGCTGGTCACGGTGGTCTCCGGCAGGCCCGAACACGCGGGCACAGATGCGATCTCGATCGGCAACCCGTTCGCGGCACTGCACGTGGCCCGGATCGGTTTCGGGCAGTCGGTCACTCTTCCCCCGGCACCGTATGGACATCTCTACGTGGCGCGAGGCGGTGTCGAGTTGGACGACGGCATGCGACTCGTCGAGGGTGATGCGCTGCGCACCATCGATGAGGGCGCGGTCAGTGTCACCGCGACGTCCGAGGCCGAGATCCTGTTCTGGGAGATGCACACGACGTTCAACCGTGACCTCTGACCACCCGTCGGGCCGAACTGGACGCGGAAAGGGAACGCGATGTTCGTTCCCTGAGATGACACGGCGACTGCGAATGCGCAATCACCGGACGATGGCGCCCCGAAGGTACTGGTCCAGAATGCGCCGGATGTCGACTGCCGGGTTGATGGCGGTGCGGTAGAACACCAGTGAATCCGTGATCGCGAGCAGATCTTCGACCTCGACGCCCGTATTCGGCAGGCCGGCACCGGCGAGCGAACGCATCGCCACCAGTCGTGCCACGTCCTCGACGTCGGACCGACCGGTCAACCTTCGGCGAATGGCCGGCAGATCGTCGAGCTCGAGGATGAGCGCGTAACGGGCGCGCATGTCGTCGTGTCTGGCAGCGAGGGTGTCGACCAGTTCCGACAGCGATCCGGCCAGTTCGTCGACCGGAACCCGTCCGTCGTGGTCAACCCCTTCACCCGTCATCACCAATGCCTCGGTGTCGATCCGGGTACGGGCCGCCAGTGCGTCGACGATGAGCTCGATCAGCGCGATCCGGGTCCTCGCATGGTAGGAGGTCGACCCCAGCGGCAACCGCGCCTCCCGATCGACAGCCCGATGGGTGAGTGCGCGGACACCGTCGCGGGCGATGATTCGGATGCCGGCATCGGCGATGACATCCCGACGCCCGCCTCCACTGGTCGAATCCGCAGACATGCGCGAGATACTACAGATGTAGCGGATCGTCCCGTAGTCTCTACATGTGTAGAGCCCGATGCATCGCGGTGGACGGAGACGCCAGTGGAAATCGATTTCGTACCCGACCCAACGCTGTATCCCTTCGAGTCACGATGGTTCGAATCGTCGGTCGGACGGCTTCATTACATCGACGAAGGCGTCGGGCGAGCTGTCCTGATGTGTCACGGGTCCCCCACCTGGAGCTTTCTCTATCGGCACATCGTGACCGGGCTGCGCGATCGTTTTCGCTGCGTCGCCCTGGACCTCCCCGGCTTCGGGCTGTCCACTCGCCCCGACGGGTTCGGCTACACCATCGCCGAGCTGACAGTTGTCCTCGGCGAGCTGATCGACCACCTCGCCTTGGACGACTTCGTCCTGGTGGGTCACGACTGGGGTGGACCCATCGGACTCGGTGCGGCAGTCCCCCGCGCCGAACGCGTGGGCGGGATCGTTCTCGCGAACACTGCATTCTGGCCGATCGATCCGCTACCGAATCGATTGTTCAGCGCGGTCATGAGCAGTCGTCCGTTGCGACAGTGCATCCTCGAACAGAATCTGCTCGTCGAAGGCGTACTGCTCGGCAGGTTCGGGCCGACCTTGACCAACGCGGAGGGCGAGCACTATCGCCGGGTGCAACCGAGTCCCGACGCCCGGTATGGACTCTCGGTCATGCCCGGCGAGATCCGCTCGGCGAGACCACTCCTCGAGCAGTTGGCCGCGGATGTCCCACTCCGTCTGGGCGATAGGCCGGCACTCGCCGTATGGGGGATGGGGGACATCGTTTTCCGGCCGCGACACTGCCTCCCGAAGATTCGCGCGGCCTTCTCCGACCTGGAGGTCGTCGAGCTCCCGGACGCCAAGCACTTCGTGTCCGAAGACGCTCCCGAGACGATGAGCGCGGCAATCGCCGCGCGATTCCGCGATCGGTGACGAGCTTCGGCGACCGTTTCTTCGTTGAACTGCACAGGATTTGCCATAACGCTGCCGGTTTCCGGCGGCACGGCTACTGTGTGAGCCACTCGAAGGGCGAGGTACTGTGCGCGCCTCGCCGGCCAGGTCACCGAGCGAAAGGACGTTCATGCCTTCCCCGTCGCCCGCAGCACGACTCGCGGCTGAGTTCTTCGGAACATTCTGGTTGGTCTTCGGCGGATGCGGCAGCGCGATCTACGCCGCCAAGCAGATCGCCCAGTCCGAGGACGGCCAGGACACCTTCCAGGTCGGAATCGGGTTCCTCGGTGTCTCTCTGGCTTTCGGTCTCACCGTCGTGACGATGGCCTACGCGGTGGGGCACGTCTCCGGCGCACACTTCAATCCCGCGATTACGCTGGGCGCCGCCGTCAGCGGCCGGCTCTCCTGGAAAGAGCTGCCCACCTATTGGGTGGCGCAGGTCGTGGGTGGCCTGTTGGCCGGCCTCATGCTGTTCCTCATCGCCAAGGGCCAACCCGGGTTCGAGGCCGAGGGCAACATGGCCGCCAACGGGTTCGGCGAACACTCCCCCAGCAACTACTCGCTCACCGCGGTCCTCATCGCGGAGATCCTGCTGACGGCGTTCTTCCTCATCGTGGTCCTCGGCGCGACCGACCGACGCGCTCCCGCGGGCTTCGGCCCGCTGGCCATCGGCCTGTGCCTCACGCTCATCCACCTGATCTCGATCCCGATCAGCAACACGTCGGTCAACCCGGCGCGTTCGACGGCGGTCGCCTTCTTCAACGGCAACGGCGCACCCGGTCAGTTGTGGGCCTTCTGGCTGGCGCCGCTGATCGGCGGACTGATCGGCGGTCTCCTCTACCCGCTGCTGTTCCAGAACGGGAAGCGCGCGGCAGCCGAACCAACACGGACCGAGACCGCCGACGCCTGATCGTGGCGATGGGCCGGTTCGAGGACGCCCCTGCCGTGCGACTGATGAACCCGAATGCTCGGAGCGGGCCCAACTACTGCTCCCTGAGGAGGCCGGAGCTTGCGGAGGCCGTCACGAAGGGGGCTGGTGAGTCGGGTTGCGAAGACCCTTCGTGACGCGCCTCCTGCAAGCTCCGGGCGCTCCTCAGGGAGCAGGGGGCAGGGCGTCCTTTCAGATCAGGGAGCAGGGGCCGGTCGTCGACCTCGACGCGCTCCTTCGTCGCTCGCTCGGCCCGGCGGCTTGCGCTCCGCACACCTCAGGGAGCGAAGGGAGGCCCAGTAGGCCCTCGATTCAGGACGGCGCGACCACCCGCAGGGCCTCTCGCCCCGAGTGCAGCCGGGAGATGTTGTCGGTGATGTCGCGCACCCGCCCGACGAACGTGTCACGGGTGACGCCCGAGATGTGCGGGGTCATCAGCACGTTGGGCAGTTCGCCGAACGGCAGGCCCGACGGGTCCGCTCGATCGCTGCCCGTCGGATAGCGATACCAGACGTCGAGCGCTGCTCCGCCGACCAACCCGTCCCGGAGGGACTCGTACAGATCCTCCTCGACGACGAGCGGGCCGCGGCCCACATTGACCAGCACACCCCCGGGCCCGAGCCGCCGCAGGTGGCCGGCGTCGATCATCCCGGTGGTACTCGCTGTCAGCGGCGCGGAGACCACCACGACATCGGATTCGTCCATTAGACGATCGAGATCAATGGTGTCGCCGTACCATTCGAGCCCGGTATCGTCGGCGACCCGGCCGGACCCGGTCACCGCACAGGCCCGTGCGCCGAAGGCACCCATCAGGTCCGCGGTTCGTCGACCGATGTGGCCGAAACCCACGTAGCCGATCATCGCGCCACGCAGAGTCCGCGGCTGTTCCACCCCGTCGCGGTACACCGCCGAGGCCCACAACCCTTGGCGTAGCGCGGCGTCCTGGCCGAGGAGACCTCGGCGCACCGTGACCACCGCGGCGGCGATGTACTCGGCGATCGAATCCTCGTGGTGAAAGGTGTTGGCCACCTCGGTGTTCGCCGCGAGGTCACCGAAACTGACCTTGTCGGTGCCGGCGCCACCGGTCAGCACCAGCCGCAGACCGGATCCCGCGCGAGCCATCGCCGGGGTCACCCTACCGCCGACGTAGACGTCGGCGTCGGCCAGATCGGCCACGAGCGCGGCCTCGTCGAAGGCCGCGTGCCAGGACGTGTCCACACCCGCGGGCAACAGGCTCTCGAACAACTCGCGGTGCGGCACGAAGTTCCGTTCACCCACCACGACTTTCAGGTCGTCGCCGCGCGTTTCCGCCACGACCTCAGCTCCGCACGAGCGCGGGTCGTTTGCTGTCGAAGGTCCAGTCCGGGATGAGGAACTGCATTCCGATCGCGTCGTCCCGCGCCCCGAGCCCTTCGGAGCGGTACAGCTGATGAGCGGCTTCCACCTGCTCCATGTCGAGTTCGACGCCGAGACCCGGCCGGTCGGGAACCGTGAGGTGACCGTCGACGATCTCGTACGGCTCGGTGGTGAGGCGTTGTCCGTCCTGCCAGATCCAGTGGGTGTCGATCGCGGTGATCTCGCCCGGCGCGGCGGCCGCGACGTGCGTGAACATGGCCAGTGACACGTCGAAGTGGTTGTTGGAGTGCGATCCCCAGGTGAGCCCCCAGGCATCACACAGCTGCGCGACGCGCACCGAGCCGGCCATGGTCCAGAAGTGCGGATCGGCCAGCGGGATGTCGACCGCATTCGTGCGGATCGTGTGCCCCAACTCGCGCCAGTCGGTCGCGATCATGTTGGTCGCGGTCGGCAGTCCGGTCGCACGCTTGAATTCGGCCATCACCTCACGGCCCGAGAACCGACCCTCCGGTCCCACCGGGTCCTCGGCGTAGGCGACCACATCGCGCAAGCGTCCGCCGATCCGGATCGCCTCCTCGAGCAACCAGCCGCCGTTGGGATCGAGCGTCACCCGGGCCGTCGGGAAGCGTTCGGCCAGCGCGGTGACGACGTCGGCCTCCTCGTCGGGCGACAACACTCCGCCCTTCAGCTTGAAATCGGCGAAGCCGTACCGCTTCTGGGCCGCCTCGGCGAGCGCGACCACGCCGTCGGCATCGAGGGCCTCCTGATGGCGTAAGCGCATCCAGTCGTCGGTCTCACCGGCACCGTCGGCGTAGTCCAGCGTTGTCCTGGTGCGATCCCCCACGAAGAAGAGGTAGCCGAGCGCGGCAACCCGATCGCGTTGCTGTCCCTCGCCGAGCAGCGCCGCCACCGGCACACGGAGGTGCTGGCCGAGGAGATCCAACAGTGCCGATTCGACGGCGGTGACCGCGTGGATCGTGATGCGCTGATCAAAGGTCTGGTCGCCTCGGCCACCACGGTCACGATCGGCGAACGTACGCCGGATGTCTTGCAGGACCGCGTTGTACTCGCCGATACCGCGACCTTCGACGATCGGTCGCGCATCGTCGAGCGTGGTGCGGATCGGTTCGCCGCCCGGGACCTCACCGACCCCCTGGTTGCCTTCGGAGTCGGTCAGCACGACCAGGTTCCGCGTGAAGAACGGGGCGTGTGCGCCGGACAGGTTGAGCAGCATGCTGTCTCGTCCCGCGACGGGGATCACCCGCATCTCGGTGACCACCGGGGTCGTCGTGGACGTCGATGTGGCTGTCGTCATGGTGATTCCTTTCAGAAGTGTCAGAAGAAGATCTGCTGGCCGATGAGCAGTGCCGCGCCGACGGCCGACACCGTGATCGACACGGTGCGGAGCCGATCTCGGTCGAGTACCCGGTTGACGGCGCGGGAGGCGATGAAGCCGAGGACGACGACCGGTGTCAGGGCGAGGAACGCCCAGAGGATCTCGGCGCTCACGCTGCCGGTCGCGGCGAGCGCTGCCATCGACATCAGGCTGCCGACGAGGAAGAACGCACTCATGTTGCTACGCACGTGCGCGTTCTCCTCGCCGGAGTACACCAGCGCCATCGGGGGGCCGCCGATCGACGTGGCCGTGCCGAGCAATCCGGAGGCCGCGCCCGCGGTGGCCAGGTTGCGGCGTACCGGTGCCGGCCGCCAGCCGACGGAGGCGATCACGACGCCGCCGAGCACGACCGCCGCCAACAGCAGTGACAGACCGCGGGTGGGCAACCAGACCAGCAGCAGGGCGCCGGCGACGGTCCCGGGGACCCGACCGGCCAGAGCCCACCCGGTACCGCGGAAGTCCAGGCTTCCCCGCTCGCGGATCACCACCAGCAGCGTGACTGTCGTCGCTGAAGCGATCAGCATGCCGGGAAGCAGTGTCGGCGCCACCAGGGCGACCACCGGCGCGGCGAGCATGCCCATCCCGAAACCGATGGATGCCTGCATGCAGGACGCGAGGAACACGGCCACCGCGATGGTCACGCATGCCACGACGCTCACGCCAGTACGGCCTTCGTACCGCCGGGCGTGTTCACGCCGCCGACGCGGGCATGCCCAGGCCGACCCGTCCGCGGGGGTGATAGCACTCGGCGATGTGTCCGGCCTCCTGCCGATCGGTGACGGCCGGCGGCAGCGCGGCCGCGCAGACGTCGGTGGCGTGTGCGCAGCGCGTCCGGAACCGGCAGCCCGACGGTGGGTTGAGAGGCGAGGGCACCTCGCCGCTCAACAGGAATCGCTCGCGGCGGTTGTCGGCGTCGAGCGTCGGTGCCGCGGACATCAGCGCCTCGGTGTACGGGTGCGCAGGATGGTCGAACACGGCTTCGGTACTGCCTGTTTCGACGATCCGGCCCAGGTACATCACCGCGACCCGGTCGGCCACATGACGCACCACCGACAGATCGTGCGAGATGAAGATGTAGGAGATGTCGAGCTCCTGCTGGAGTTCGTTCAGCAGGTTCAGCACCTGCGCCTGTACCGAGAGGTCCAGCGCCGACACCGGCTCGTCGCAGATGATCACCTCGGGATCGAGCGCGAGCGCACGGGCGATTCCCAGGCGCTGGCGCTGACCGCCCGAGAACTCCTGCGGGCTGCGGTGTTCGTCGCTCGGCCGCAACCCGACGAGATGCAGCAGTTCACGGACGCGGGCGGCCCGGTCACGCTTGCGCGGGTACAGGTCCTTGTGGGTACGCCACGGCTCGCCGATGATCTCGGCCGCGGTCATCCGATTGTTCAGCGAGGCATACGGATCCTGAAAGACCATCTGCACCTTGCGGCGCAGGGCGAGCAGGTCCTTGCCCTTGAGCCGGTAGGGGTCGGTGCCGTCCCAGCGAACGGTGCCGGTGTCGGGCCGCTCGAGCATCATCAGCGTTCGGGCGAGAGTGGACTTGCCGCAGCCGGATTCGCCGACCAGACCGAGTGTCTCGCCGCGGCGGAGATCGAGATCGATCCCGTCGAGCGCCCGGAGTTGTTTGCGGCCGCCCTTGCCGGACACCGCGAAGGTCTTTCCGACGTCGCGTACTTCGAGGACCCGGCTCGAGTCGAGCGGGGCCGCGGCACCGCGCGCCTTGTCGAGGCCGGGCGTCTTGTCGAGGCTGGTCGTCTCAGGCATTGTCGATCTCCTCCGAGAAGTGGCAGGCAGCGGCCCGGTTGGTGCCGGTGGTCGTCAGCGTCGGCCGTTGCTGCACGCACTGCGCGCGGGCCAGCGGACACCGCGCCTGGTACACACAGCCAGTCGGGATCGAGTGCAGGTCGGGCGGCGTACCGCCGATCGACTTGAGATCGGCCCCCCGTTCGGCGCTGACGGGAACGGAATCGAGCAGTCCCTTGGTGTACGGATGCTTCGGACTGCCGAACACCTCGGCCACCGGTCCGGTCTCGACGACGTTGCCCGCGTACATGATCGCGACGCGGTCGGCCTGCTCGGCGACGAGCGCGAGGTCGTGGGTGATCAGGACGACCGCCATGTCGTGTTCGGCCCGGAGGCGCCCCAGCAGAGCCATGATCTGGGCCTGCACTGTCACGTCGAGAGCGGTGGTGGGTTCGTCGGCGAGCAGCACCTTGGGGCTCAACGCCACCGCCATCGCGATGAGCAGACGTTGCCGCATCCCACCGGAGAACTGGTGCGGGTAGGAGTCGACGCGCGACTCCGGTTCCGGGATGCCCACGTGCCGCATCAGTTCGATCGCCTCGAGGCGGGCCTTCTTCTTCGACATCCCGCGATGGATGCGGAACGGTTCGGCGAGCTGGGTCCCGACCGGGTACACCGGGTTGAGGGCGGTCAGCGCGTCCTGGAACACGATCGCGAGTTCGGTGCCGGCCATCTCGCGCCGCTTCGACGCGGGAGCGGAGACGAGGTCGACGGAGTCGAGGACGATCGATCCGTCCGAGACCGAGGCGATCGGGTCGAGCAACCCGACGAGCGCCTGTGCGGTCATCGACTTGCCACACCCGGATTCGCCGAGCAGGGCCAGGGTTTCGCCGCGGCGGGCCCGGAAGGAGACGTGGTCGACCGCCCGCACGGTACCGGTGGGCGTCCGCAGATCGACGGTCAGGTCGACGACGTCGAGTGCGACCCGGTCGTCGGTGCCGGCGTCGGGCCGGTCGAGGGCAGGAGCACTCATCGCAGCGCCTTTCGTGAGGAGAAGAACCGCTTGCGGGCGTTGGGGGTGGTCAGCCGCCACCGCTGGCCGGGATCGGTCGCGATGCGCGCCCACGCGGCCAGCATCGTGGCCGACACGGTTGTGATGACGATCGCCAGGCCCGGGAAGAACGACAGCCACCATGCGGTCTGCAGGTAGGTCCGGCCCTGCGACACCATCAGTCCCCAGCTGATGTCGGGCGGCTGGATTCCGATGCCGAGGAACGACAGGGACGACTCGGCGAGCATCACGTAACAGAAGTCGAGCGTGGCCACCGTAAGCAGCGTGGGCAGCAGGATCGGCAACACGTGCCCGCGGAGGATGGCGCCGCTACTCGCACCGAATGTCCGTGCCGCGTCGACGAACACGCGGCTCTGGAGCTCGGCCGACTCCGCGCGTGCGGTCCGCAGGTAGATCGGGATGCGGGTGATCGCCAGGACGGCGATGATGTTCGCGGCGCTCGGCGAGAACACGTACAGGATAACGACGGCGAGCAGCAGAGACGGGAAGCTCATGATGACGTCGGCGATGCGCATCGCGGTGGTCTCCCGCCAGCCGCGGTGATATCCCGCCCACATGCCGATCGCCGAGCCGACGACGCACGAGATGATCACCGCAGGAAGGGAGACCATGAGCGTGGTCTGACAGGCGACGATGAGCCGGGCAAGCATGCTGCGCCCGAGCGGGTCGGTGCCCAGGACGTTCATCCACCCGGTGTCGAGGTTGAACGGCGGGAGATTCGACTCGTCGAGATTCTGGTCGGTCGCGGCGTCGCCGACGAGCCATGGACCGAAGATCGCGGTCAGCAGGATGAACGCAAGGATACCGGCCGCGACGGTCGCGAACTTGTCACGGAACAGCAACCGCCACAGCGGCATCTGACCGGCGGGCACCTTCTTGGTGGCGACGGAGTCGCCGGTGATGTCGGTCGAGGCGACGGGACTCGTCGTGTCGACGGGATCGGTGACTATGGACATGGTGTCGGTACTCCTCTGGTCGCCGGCGACTAGACCGTGGCCTTGTCACGAACGCGGGGGTCAAGCAGGGCGAGACCGGCGTCGATGACGATGTTCAGGATGAAGATGCTGATGGCGGTGAGGAGCACCGCCGCCTGCAGGACCGCGAAGTCGCGTTGCAGGATCGAATCGATCATCAGCTTGCCGATGCCGGGCCATCCGAAGATGGCCTCGACGATGACCGCACCGTTGATCAGGCCGACCGCGAGATCGCCCGCGACGGTGAGGGCGGGTGCGGCCGCGTTGCGCAGGGCGTGATGGGTGACGATCCGCAGATCCCCGGCGCCCTTGCTGCGTGCGACCTTGACATACGGGGCCGCCAGCGCGGAGACCATGGCCCCGCGCACCACCTGGGTGAGCACGCCGAGCGGTCGGATCATCAGGGTCGCGATGGGCAGTACCCAGGCCAGGGTTCCGCCGGTGCCCGATGTCGGCAGCCAGCCGAAGACGACCGCGAAGATCCAGATCCCGGTGATCGCGAACCAGAAGTCGGGGACGCTGGCCGCGGTCATCGACAGCAGGCTCGAGAAGCGGTCGGCGAGCGAGTTCGGTCGGTAGGCCGCCCAGCAACCGATGACGATCGAGCCGAGGACGGACAGCACGAGCGTGACGAAGGCGAGCTGCAGAGTCGCCGGGAACGCTGCGAGCGCCATGCTCGCCGCCTGCTGACCGGTCTTCAGTGACTCACCGAAGTCGAGGTGGAAGACGCCGGCGAGGTAGTCGGTCATCTGTTGCCAGATCGGTTTGTCGAGCCCGTTCGCGGCGGCGAACTCGGCGCGCTGCTCCGGGGTCGCGGAGACCGGGAGGTAGAGATTGGTGGGGTCGCCGGTGAGCCGGGCCATGAAGAACACGCCGAACAAGACGATGATCAGCGGGATCAGGCTGGTGAACATCCGGCGCCGGAGGAAGGTGAGCATCGGTCATCGCCTCTGTTTCAGTCGTTCTGGGCTGGCGCGTGGGTCATCTCGGCGAGACGCATCTCGTCACCGGTGGCCGAATTGGGCCGGTAGGCAACACGATTCGCTTTCGCGAGAACTGCTTGCATGTGTGCGATATACGCGTACTGGCGGATCTCGCGCGGCTCGGTGGCCAGCACCGCGGCGAGTGCGTTCTGACGGGCCGGGCCGGTGAGGGCCTCGGCGGCGCGGATCTGTTCGTCGTAGGCGGCTGTGCCGTAAGTGCTCTGGTAGCCGTCGGACAGCATGTACTGGTCGAGGGTGAATTGGGTGTCACCGGCCTGGTTGCCGTGCATGATCATCAGCAGCACAGGCCCCGACCCGGGTACGAAAGGCCTTGTCTGATACTGCATCTGACCTGATGTGTCCATCATCTCGATCTTGACGTCCAGCCCGATCTTGCTGAGCGTGAACTGCAGGTTCTCGATGGTCTCGTTGATCTTGGGGAACTGACCGGTTCGGCCGATGAGGCGGATGGTTCGGTCGACCGGGACACCATCCGCCCGTGCTTCGTCGACCAACCCTTTCGCACGGTCGAGGTCGTACGGCGTCGGGGTGAGCTGATCGTTGTAGCCGACGATGCCTTTGCCGACCAACTGCGCTGCCGGCGTGCCGAGGCCCTGGAACAGCGCGTCGACGATGCCGGCGCGATTGACGGAGAGGTCGATGGCCTCGCGCACCCGATAGTCGTTCAGCGGGGCATCGGTGGCCTGCATCCGCAGCGCGGTCGTCTCGTTGTTGGTGTAGGCGATACCCAATTCGCCTGCGCCGTCTTCCGGCCCCAGTGACGTGGCGACGTCCGCCTCGTCGTTGGTCACCATCGCGGCACGGACGCTGCCCTCGGCGCGCCACTGGTACACGGCGCGGGTGAACTCCGGCGCATCGCCGTGATAGTTCGGATTCGCCTTGAGCGCGACCCGCTGTCCGGAATCCCAGAAGTCCACCATGTAAGGGCCGGTTCCGATCGGCACCCGCACCTTGTCGTCGGCGACGGTGGTACGCGGGACGATCTCGATGAAGGAGAGACGCAGCGGAAGGATCGGGTCGGGTGTCTCCGTGCGGACCTCGATGGTGTCGGGGTCGACCACAGTCACCTCGCGGGTGGTGTCGTCGAAGACGTAGCCGTTGACGTCACAGCCGATCGCGCCGTTGAACGTGCGGCGAATCGAGAACGCGGCATCCTCGGCGTCGAACGGCTGCCCGTTGCTGAACCGGATACCCGTGGCCGTGGTGAAGCGCCATACGTTCGGTTCGACCTGGGTCCATTCGGTCGCGAGACTCGGCTCGAGCGCACCACTGTCGGGGTTCCGTTCGATGAGCGGCTCGGTGATGTTGGACCGCACGACGACGCCGGTCGCCGTCAGCGAGGCATCGCAGGGTTCCAGCGTGGGCGGCTCTTGGGGCAGGACTATGCGCAGGGTGTCCGGGGAAGCGCTCTCGCCGGCTGTCGTGTTGGCGACGCTGCAACCACTGGCCGCGAGCGCGGCCACCGCGGACAGGACCAGCAGACACCCGGCGGGGCGCTTCCGGGATCGCAGATGTGCGATCTGCATGGGGACCTCCGATGAGAGAAAGACTGCGAGTGATCTCGCGGTGGGCTCGACCGCGTTTGTGACGGTAGACACACGCTATGAGCGTCGCGATGACGGCGTCAACAGCACAAAAGCCCAGCAAAAGGCCGTTTCGACGGGTTTTGGCTCCGTCCGGGGAGTGCCAGGCGGAGCGCGTGCGAGACCAGAAACAGCCGCTGACCTGACGGTTCTCCTGACCGACGTGCCAGACACCGAATCGACGACGCCGCATCCATACTGTTTGAGTATCGATCCATGTTATTTGCGTGTTGGACAGGTATCCGTGAGCGCTTCTAGCGTGGAGTCATCCACCGAAGGACCGGTCTGTGTCCTGCACTCCTGGAGGTCAAGCATGACGAGCAGTACGGCCGGCACCGCGACGGCAACGGAAACCATTGGACTGAAGGACCTTTCGTCGTTCCACGGCTCTGTTCTCCGCGTCGGCCCGCTGAAGCCCTCGCTCGAGGAGCGTCTCGAAGGTACCTACGGCGCCCCGCGACTGCCCGATGACCGAGAGGCGCGGAAGGCCTTCCTCGCGCGCAACGCCGACGCAGTGACCGCGGTCGTGACCTCGGGACGAACCGGGGTGGACGCCGGCTTGATGGCCGAGCTCCCGAACCTCGGCGCCATCGTCCATTTCGGCGTCGGTTACGACACCACCGACGTCACCCGTGCCGCCGAGCTCGGCATCGGCGTCAGCAACACCCCGGACGTCCTCACCGACTGCGTCGCCGACACCGCAGTCGGACTACTCCTCGACACGATGCGCGGACTCGCCGCGGCCGATCGGTTCGTCCGGGCCGGCCGCTGGCCCGTGGAAGGCAACGTTCCGCTCACCCGGAAGGTCTCCGGCACCGACGTCGGCATCCTCGGGCTGGGCCGTATCGGCTCGGCGATCGCCCACCGCCTGACCGCCTTCGGGTGCCGGATCGCCTACCACAACCGCCGTCCCATCGACGGCTCACCGTATCGCTACGCGGCGTCGCCGGCCGAGCTCGCCACCCGCGTCGACGTACTGATCGTGGCCGCCGCCGGCGGTGCCGACACGCGCCATCTCGTCAACCGGGACGTCCTCGAGTCGCTGGGCGCCGACGGCTTCCTCATCAATGTGGCGCGCGGCAGCGTCGTCGACGAGGACGCCCTCGTCGACGTGCTGCGGCGCGGCCGACTGGCCGGCGCCGGGCTCGACGTGTTCGCGCACGAGCCGGAGGTGCCCGAGGCGCTGCTGGCCATGGACAACGTCGTACTTCTCCCCCACCTCGCGAGCGGAACGGTCGAGACACGTGCCGCCATGGAGGAACTCACCCTCGCCAACCTCGAGACCTTCCTGCGTACCGGTGACCTGTCGACACCGGTCGTCGCACCGAATCACGCTCTGCGAAAGGACATCTGATGTCTGTCGTCCTCAGCTACCTACCGACACCCGAGGGGCGCGGCGCACTCCCGTTCGGCTTCGCCGAGGCCCGCATGCGCGGCACCGGCGTCGTGATCGTCGCCGATGGTGACAACGCCTCGTCGCCGGAGTTCCTGGTCGACCTGGAGAACGCGCGCGAGGTGGCTCAGGCCGGTGACGTCGACTACCGTGTCGCCGAGAACGATCCGGGCCTCTCGCACGCCGACCAACTCATCGACGCATCGTACGACGACGCAGCGGAGCTCCTGGTGATCGGCCAGCGCAGGCGTTCACCGGTCGGAAAACTGCTGACCGGCAGCGTCGTCCAGCGTGTGCTGCTCGACGCACAGTGCCCGGTGGTCGCGGTCAAACCGCCCGTGCGCGCCGCGGTCTGATCGGGCTTTTCCACCGCAACCACTGCTGGTCGAGCAGCGTCGAACGAGCGAAGCGAGTCCGCCGCGCCCGTCGAGGCCACCGAGGTGAGGTCGTCGACGAGTTCAGGTGCACAGCCGACGAACTCGATCGAGGTCGCCGTCAGATCCATTCACGTTCGGGTAGAACATCTCTCATCAACCGCGCGAGTGCCGGGTTGGTGTTGTCCGCGCGCCAGGCGACGTTCATCTGCACCGGACGATCGCGGATCGCGGTCACCTCTTTGAACACCACCCCGTCGGGATGCATCGTCATCGCCGATTCCGGCACCAGCGCCATCCCCAGCCCGGAATGCACGAGGACCAGCATCGTGTGCACCTGCGTCACGTACTGGACGTAGCGTGGCGAGGCCCCCACCGCAGTGAATGTGCTGATCAGCAGTTCGTTGAAGTAGCGCGCGTCCGTGGGCGAGTACATGATGACCGCCTGGCCGTCGAAGTCCTCGATCGCCAGGTGCTCGACGCCGGCGAACTCGTGATCGGCAGGCAGTGCCGCGACGAGCCGCTCATGATGCAGCGGACGGGAATTCACGCCCGGCCGCGAGATCGGCGGCCGCACGATACCGAGGTCGAGGTCGCCGCGGACCAAGGCCTCGACCTGGGCGACGGTCACCATCTCCCGCAGCACGAGGCGCACGTCCGGCAGTCTCTCACGGGCGGTCTGCATGAGCCGGGGCAACACCGCCCGCGCCGAGGCACCCGTGAAACCGATGTTCACGGTGCCCAGGTCGCCCGCAGGCACCCGACGCACGGTCAGGGCCGCCCCCTCGGCGAGCGCGACGATCCGCCGCGCGTCAGGCAGGAAGGCCGCCCCGGCCGCCGTCAGCGACACCGCACGACTGCTGCGCTCGATGAGCTGAACTCCGAGTTCGTGTTCGAGCTGCTGGATCTGGCGACTCAACGGCGGCTGGGTCATGTGCAACCGCTCGGCCGCTCGGCCGAAATGCAGCTCCTCGGCGACCGCGATGAAGCAGGACAGGCGCGACAGAGAGAACATCGATCCACTTTCGGCATCGTAACCCGGCAATCTGCGGGGTGGTGTGGATGACGCTAGACCACTTCTCGGCTGTCGGTCGAGGGTTCGTTCACCACCGCGGGCTGGTGTTCCGGAAGCCCGGATCGATGGACTGCATGTAGCCGGTGTCGTCGCGATCCCGGATGCCGCAGTCGAGGTATTGCTGGTGCAGGGCCTCCAGCGCCTCGTCGTCGAGTTCGACGCCCAGACCCGGGCCGGTCGGGACCGTCACCGCACCGTCGACGATGTCCAGCACACCGGGCTTCACCACGTCCTCGGTCTTCCAGGGCCAGTGTGTGTCGCAGGCATACGTGAGGTTGGGCGTCGCAGACGCCAGATGCACCATCGCGGCGAGGCTGATACCCAGGTGCGAGTTGGAGTGCATCGACAGCGCCAGCCCGAAGGTCTCGCAGATGCCACCGAGCAGCCGTGAGCGTTGCAGGCCACCCCAGTAGTGATGGTCGGACAACACGACCGAGACCGACCTCTGTCGCACCGCGGGTTCGAGGTGATCGAAGGCCACGACGCACATGTTGGTCGCGAGCGGCATCCTCGCCTGCTCGGCAACCCGTGCCATACCGTCGAGGCCCGGGGTCGGGTCCTCCAGATACTCGACGATCCCCTCGAGTTCTGCTGCGACTCGCACCGAGGTCTCGACGGTCCAGGCGGCATTGGGGTCGAGGCGCAAGGGCACACCGGGGAATTCGGCGTGCAGCGCCTTGATCGCGGCGATCTCCTCGTCGGGGTCGAACACCCCGCCCTTGAGCTTGATCGCGGTGAACCCGTAGCGGTCGATCATGCGGTGTGCCTGCCGGATCAACCCGCTCGGGTCGATCGCCTCACCCCATTCGTCCGGCAGACCGTTGGCTCCGACGGCACCGGGGTGGGCCGCCCATTTGTAGAACAGATAAGCGCTGAACGGAACCCGGTCGCGCACGCTTCCGCCCAGCAGGTCGCTGACCGGCCGGCCGAGAGTCTTCCCCTGGATGTCCAGGCAGGCCACCTCGAATGGTGAGAAGACGCGGTCGGTGGTGCTGGCGGTGGTGATCATCCCGGCCACCCCGTCACCACCGGTGACGGCCAGTGTCGAGATCCGGGCGTCGATGGCCTCCCGGAGGCGGTGTAGGGCGAAGACGTCGAGGCCGATGATCGCCTTGGCAGCCGCCTCCATACGCGCGAGATGGGCGGTGTCCGCGTAAGTTTCACCGAGCCCGCGCACACCGTCGGCGGTGTCGATCACGATGATCGCCCGAAGCGCGTAGGGCTGATGAACGCCAACGGTGTTGAGGAGCGGCGGGTCGACGAAGGCGACCGGAGTGACGGTCACCTTCGTGATCGTGGTGTCGGTCCGGTGGCCGGCGACCGAGGGGTGTCCGACCCGGGGCGTGTCGATCATGTTGGTCGTCATGGCTTCTCAGACCGCTGCTTGAACGGCGAGCGTGCTCGCCAGGACTGCCCGGCCCGCGGCGGTGATCCGCTCGAGTTCGGCCTTGTGCTCGGGAGTCGGCTGGACCAGGGGCGCCCGTACGGGGCCAGCCTCGATGCCCTCCATCGTCACGCCGTGCTTCACGAGGGCGACGGCATATCCCGGCACCTTGTTGCGCAGACGGACCAACGGATGGAAGAAGTCCCGCAGCAGCGCCTCGGTCAGCTCGACGTCGCCGTTCTCCAGCGAGTTGTAGAAGGCGAGGGCCAGCTCGGGAGCGAAGGCGAACGTCGCCGACGAATACAGGGTGACGCCGATGGCGCGGTAGGCCTGCTGTGTGATCTCGGCGGTGGGCAGACCGTTGAAGAACAGGAACTCCTTCGTGTCACCGAGCGCCTCCTTCACCGCGATGACGATGCGCGACACGTTGTCGAGGTCACCCGTGCCGTCCTTGAACCCGATGACGGTCGGCAGCTCGGCGACCTCGACCGCCGACACCTCGTCGAACACCGCATTGCCGCGGTTGTAGACGATGAGCGGCAGATCGGTGGCCGCCGCGACGGATCGTGTGTACTCGGCGAGGCCGGCGGGCGGCATCGTCACCAGATACGGGGGCAGCAGCAGGACACCGTCGGCACCATTGGCTTTCGCGCTCACCGCGAACTCCTTGGCCTGGACCAGGGAACCACCGGCGCCGGCGAACACCGGGACACGGCCCGCGACGGTCTCGACCGCGCAGCGGACGATCCGGCCGAACTCCTCGAGTCCGAGTGCGTGGAACTCGCCGGTGCCGCAGGCGATGAACACGCCGCCGGGGCCGGCTGCCACCCCGCGGTCGATGTGTTCGGCGAGGCGCCGGTAGTCGACCTCTCCGGTGCTGTCGAAAGGTGTGACGGGGAAGAACAAGACGCCGTTGAGCATTGGGACTCCTTGGATGGGTGTGGTTCAGTCGCGGATGAGTTCGCCGTCGACGCGGCGCCAGATGTGTTCGGGGTTTCCGTCGGCAATCGGCTGTGGCAGCAGTGCCGCTGGGACGTCCTGGTACGCCACCGGTCGCAGGAACCGCTCGATGGCGAGCGACCCGACGCTGGTGGAACGGCTGTCGGAGGTGGACGGATACGGGCCGCCGTGGACCATTGCGTGGCCGACCTCGACACCGGTGGGCCACCCGTTGAACAGAATCCGACCGGCCTTGAGCTCGAGCTCCTCGAGCAGGTCGCGGGCGTCGTCGTGGTCGGAGGTCGCGGCATGGATGGTCGCTGTCAGCTGACCTTCGAGCTCGGCAGCAACCTCGCGCACCTGCTTCAGGTCCCGGCAGCGCACGACAAGGCTCGACGACCCGAAGATCTCCTGCTGCAACGTCTTCGACGCGAGGAAGGTCTCGGCGTCCGTACCGAAGAGCGCGGCCCGGCATTCATTCGGCCCGGCCGCATCCGTGGACCGAGCCAGAACATCGGCGGCGGACACGAATTCGTCCACCCCCGTCGCGTAGCTCGCGGCGATCCCCGGGGTCAGCATCGGCGTGGGGTTCGACGCGGAGATCGCTTCGGAAGCTGCGGCGACAAAGGCGTCGAGGCCTGGGCCGTCGACGGCGATGACGAGGCCGGGGTTGGTGCAGAACTGGCCCGACCCCATCGTCAGCGAGCCCACGAACGCACGGCCAAGGGCTGCCGCGTCGTCTCGCAGCGCACCTTCGAGCGGGAAGACCGGGTTGATCGAACTCATCTCCGCATACACCGGGATGGGCTCGGGTCGCGATGCGGCTGCGGCAACGAGAGCTGTTCCACCCGAACGAGATCCGGTGAAGCCGACCGCCTTGATGCGTGGGTCGGTGACAAGTGCGATGCCGATCTCACGACCGGTGCCGTACAGCAACGAGAACGTACCCGCGGGCATACCGGTGGCGACGATCGCGTCAGTGATCAGCTGGCCGACCAGTTCCGAGGTACCAGGGTGTGCGTCGTGCGCCTTGACCACCACCGGACACCCGGCGGCGAGCGCCGACGCGGTGTCTCCGCCGGCGACGGAGAACGCGAGCGGGAAGTTGCTGGCGCCGAACACGGCCACGGGGCCGAGAGGAACTTTGCGTTGCCGGATGTCGGCGCGCGGCAGCGGAGTGCGGTCCGGGCGCGCGGGGTCAATGCGCGCCCCGTGCCAGCTGCCTTCGCGGAGTACAGACGCGAACAGACGGAGTTGACCGGATGTGCGACCGACCTCGCCGGTGATACGTGCGGCCGGGAGTCCGGTCTCTGCGACGGCGCGCTCCACGAGGACCTCGGTCGCGGCGTCGAGGTTGTCGGCGATCGTCGAGAGGAAGTGCGCCCGGCCTTCGGAGGAGGTGGCTCGGTACGGTCCGAAGGCGGCCGCTGCAGCCGCGGTGGCTCGGACCACATCGGCCACGGTGCCGTGTGCGTAGGCGGGCAACAGCCGCGCGTCCGTCGTGGGGTCGATGCCGTATACGGCGCCTCCTGAGCCCGTCACCCGTTCACCCGCGATGATCAGCTGTCCGGTGAGGTCTTGCGTCGTCGACGGTGCGGGCTGCTGCGCAATGGTCATCGTGATCCCATCCGTTGTGCGTTGGCATTCCGCCGAGGTGGCCCGGCAGCGGCGGCGCCACGTGAGAGGTGTCATCTGCTCTCGATGGCGGGTCGCCGTCGGCGCGGCTGTGCGGTGAGCTCGGCCTTGTCCCGACCGTAGAACCCACGATCCATACATGTCCAAGTCAAATATGGACGTCTTTAATGCTCGGAGTGAATCGAGCCAGGTGACCGGTTCAGTCGGGACGCGCTCGCTCGTCAGCCGATACGCCATCCGGCCGGCCCACGCCGGACCGCGTACCAGACCAACAGCAGTCGACAGTGGGACAATCACTGCGCCGAATCCGACATACCGCACAGCGCCAAGCCACGGCGAGCGCCGGCTGCCGGAGCGGGCACACCACCCATTCGACGAAAGCGGAATCCAGAACCGATGAAGCGCATTCGCCTCCTCGCCGTCATGGCCCTGGCCATCACGGCACTCACCGTCTCCTACGGCACCGCACACGGCGCTCCCGCGCCCGCCGCGCCGTCCCACCTCTCCAGCGCATCCGCCGACGGGACCTCCATCACCTCCCAGCTCCGCAACGCGACGTTCGTCGCAGGCGAGCAGGAACTCCGGGTCGTCGACTCACACGGACGGACCATCGAGCGGATCGGACTGGTGCTGCCGTTCGACGGCGCCGCTGTCCCGATGCGGGCGAAGGTCTCCGCCGACCGCACCCAGGCGACGTTCACCCCGATCCTCACCCCCGAAGCCCGCGCGGCGATCGCCGCCGGCGTCCGCCCGGCCTCGGCCAAGAAGGACCGCGCCTACCAGCAGATGATCTGGCACATCACCAACGGGTGGAACCGCGGCGGCAACGTCACCACCGCCATCGGCGCTCTCGCCGGCCTCATCATCGGCTGCATCATCATCGTCGGCTGTGTCTGGGGTGCGGGCGTCGGCGCGGCCATCGGAGCGGTCATCGGCATCAACAACGGCGACCCCCGCGCCGGGCAGTCGATCCTGAACTGGATCAACACTCCGTAAGACCAGCGAGCAGGGCCTCGCTACTCGGGTCCCAGATGCTGCAGAATCCCCAACTCCGCGTGCGGGGTTGGGGATTTTCTGCTTCTTCCGGCTTGCGGACGCGCGTTCAGCGGTGGGCCCGGCATGCACCGTGCCGTAGAAGTCGGCGGCCGCCAGTGACCGTGTCGGCAATCGGCGCCGAACGCCCGACCCGGTCAAGCGCGCTTCTCGACAATGCGGAGCGCGTGTCCAGTCCGGTGGCGACGTCGCTACCTGGCCGCTGAGATGCAGCAAACCAATGAGTTCTCACGTCGCCGAGCCCCTCGATGACCCGCCGAACCTGACCGGCCCGGGCCCGATGATGGGTTGGTCGATGTACGTCACGGCTCGTTCCGTCAACGAGTTCACCGCCGCGCACACTGGTGGAGGTCGGTGCGGGCTCTCTCGACCCACGTGCTCCCGCCGACAATTCGTCGCCGAAAAGAACTTTCCGCGAACCGAGTTCGGCGCACCGCGAGACGGGGTTTGCCCGGACGACTGGACATTGACCCGACGTCTATCGACTTCAACCGACCCGAACCCGTCGACGACCTCCGGCATCGGATCGGACGGAGACCGCCGGATACCTGTCCGACCACGACCTCACCACCCAGGACCCGGCGGGTCACCGCGACCGGAGAACACCGGGTCGTAGCCCCGCCGCGCACTTACCCGTGGGGCGCCACAAGAGAGCCTCACCGGAGCAGGCCGAGACCCGCCGGCCGGCCACACCCGAGGGACACGCCCTCAACAGCCAACGCGCCCACATCGGTACCTGAAAAGGGCGTCACCGACGCAACAGTTGCGGTAGGCGACGTCACGGTGACACAGCTGTTCCACCTCGAACCCTGCCGACTTTCGGCCCGGGTAGGCGGCACGACGGCTCCCCCGGTCCTACGTATGCCTGCACCATCGAGGCGACCGTTTCGACGACCCAGTCAGTGTCTCGGCGACAGCCATTCCCGCATACTCAGCGGCATCTGAAATCGCTGAGCGCTGAGCCGGACGATACCCTTCGGCCCCCAACACATATCGCCGTTACCTTCCGCACGCCGGCCACGCCAGTCCGGTCGCCTCCTGGGACGTCGAGACTGCTCCACCAGCAAGAAATGCGCGCCCGTCCGGGCGTACTCGAAAACTGGAGTGACTTGAACCGGCCACTGACCACGAGAAGCGCACAGTCAACGCCATCAGACGCACAGTGAACGAAATATGCTGCACAGTAGATGAATTCACGGTTCTCGGCTTGTGGAATTTCCTCGAAATCGAACGGATGTTCCTGTACTGTGGAGTCATGCCAGAGCTCGCCACTCTCCTCGATCAGCTCATCGAGACCACCCCGCCCGCCGACGACCCAACCGGCAGAGCAACATTCGACTCCCTCGACACGTGGCGTCTGATCCGCAACCTTGCTGACCATCAGATCGCCACGCACGCAGCGCAACTCGACGCCCTCGGTGTCGCACAGAAGGCCGGAAGCACCACCAAGAAGCTGCTGATCGAGTCAGGACATGCGCCGGCCGCCGCCCTCCGCACCATGCGCAGTGTCGACGCCCTGCCCAACCTGCCCGCGCTGTCTCGTCATGCCGCCGATGGACGGCTGTCCGGCGAGGTCGTCTATGCCATCGTCCGCGGCATGAACGAGATCGAAAAACGGTGTGGTGGCGCCCTTCCCGAGGGGGAACGCTCCCGGTATGAGGTCGAACTCATCGCCCAAGCACTATCCGGTGCAACACCGACTGAAGTGCGCAAGCATGCTCACGCCATCGGCAACGCCCTCGCCGATGCTTCTGACGCCGGAACCCCAGCGTCGGACGATGCACGCTTGAACTCGGTGAACGCCCACACCACCGACGACGGCCGCGTCGAAGTTCGTGCCGACCTCACCCAGGTCGTGGGCGAGAAGTTCTTAGCCATGATCGACGAACGGTCCTGTCCGCGGCCCGAACCCGACGGCGCTGAGGATCGACGCACCGCAGAGCAGCGTCGCGCCGACGCTTTCGAGTTGATCCTCGACCAAGCAGCGATCGGCGCGAGCATCGACACCGTCGGAAGCCCACGCACCCAATTGATGCTGACGATCCCCGCGACCGGAGACCTCGCAACACTGCCGTGGACCGGAACCGTCAGCCAAGCTACAGCCCGACAGGTCTCATGTGACGGATCCTTGACCGAGATCATCCTCAATGGCGAAGGCGTGCCGCTGCAGATGGGCCACACCCACCGCTTGTTCCCGGCGCACCTGCGCAAAGCAATGATCGTCCGCGACGCCTGCTGCATCAAATGCGGTGCGCCACCGTCACATACCCAGGTCCACCACATCAAGCCGTGGGCCGACGGCGGACCCACCGACCTCGACAACGGCTGCCTGCTCTGCCAACGCTGCCATACGCAGGTCCACCACCACGGCTGGGACATCGTGATGGGTTTCGACCGACACCCTTGGCTCGTCCCACCCCCCAGTATTGACCCACACCGCCGACCGTTACCCGCCTACAACCGACGCACCATGCGCCTCGACGACGCCGCCTGACTCCACCCTTCCGACACACACCTCACGCGCCGCACCCGGGCCAAACCCGGGACCGCATCTGTACTTTGACAACTCCACAGCGGAACACGACCGACCCGATCCCACTCGACCTTTCGAGCGGGATCGGGTTCCGGGAGCCGAACCCGAACTCGGCGGCGAACGCAGGCAGGAACAGGCCTCGGATCAGCACCACGACGGCGAGCAGCGCACCGCCGGTGCGGAGCCGTGATGGGCAAGACCCCGACCGTCGTCATAAACCAGCTCAAAGTGCTCGTGTTCACCAAGGTGCGAACCCGACGGGGGTCGACTCGACGACCGAGATGAAGGACAGGGTGGTCTCGACAGCCCCGGCCGTCCGCGCCAAGTCTCGGTGGGGTGAACAGTCGCTTCACCCTCCGACGCAGTCGCACCTGCAAGAGCCTCGCCGCGCGGTTCGTTGACCACGGCGGGCCTGCGCGAAACCGCGCCGAACTCCAGAACGCAAGAACTGCCGCACGCGTCGGCGAGCGACCTTCCTGCCGCACAGTCCTCATCGGACGCGCCACACCGATGCTTTTTTACAAATCGACGTAAATGTCTAGACAACGGACATTGTCTCGGTTAATGTCCAGTGCTGTACATCACAGCCCGTGCAGACAGGAGCGCGTATGAGTACCGCACCGACCCCGTTCACCGCGGACGACTCCGCCGCCGAGTGGAAGGACCGCAAACGCCATCTCTGGCTGCTCGGCCTGATCCCGCCGACGTCGATCTTTCTCGCAATGGGTCTCGTCGCCGGCTTCAATGCGATCGGCCACGGTTTCGACGTCGTGTCGCCGGTGTGGTGGTGGATCGGACCGCTACTCGTCTACGTTCTGCTCCCGATCCTCGACGTGTTCTTCGGGCCCGACGGATCGAATCCGCCCGAAGAGCTGATGGAGCAGCTGGAGAACGACAAGTACTACCGCTACTGCACGTACGTGTACATCCCGTTCCAGCTCGCGAGTCTCGTGATGGCCTGCTACCTGTGGACGGCCGACGACCTCAGTTGGCTCGGCATCGACGGCGGGCTCGGGCTCGCGTCGAAGATCGGGCTGGCGCTGTCGATCGGCGCGATGGGCGGGATCGGAATCAACACCGCTCACGAACTGGGGCACAAGAAGGACGATCTGGAACGCTGGTTGTCGAAGATCACTCTCGCCCAGACGTTTTACGGTCACTTTTACATCGAGCACAACCGTGGGCACCACGTGCGGGTCGCGACGCCCGAAGATCCGGCCAGCTCCCGTTTCGGAGAGTCGTTCTGGCGCTTCCTCCCCCGTAGCGTCTGGGGAAGCCTCACGTCCTCCGTCGAACTCGAGCGCAAACGCCTCGAGCGGGCGGGCAAGCCCTTCTGGCATCCGAGCAACGACGTCCTCAACGCATGGGCGATGTCGATCGTGCTGTGGGGGGCGCTCACCGCGATCTTCGGCTGGGAGATCCTGCCTTTCCTCGTGATCCAGGCCGTCTACGGCTTCTCGCTGCTGGAAACGGTGAACTACCTCGAGCACTACGGCCTGCTCCGCCAGAAGACGAAGACCGGGCGATACGAACGGTGCACGCCCGAACACAGCTGGAACTCCGATCACATCTGCACGAACATCTTCCTGTACCACCTGCAGCGACACAGCGACCATCACGCGAATCCCACCCGCCGATACCAGACCCTGCGCAGCTTCGACGGCGCACCGAACCTGCCGAGCGGGTACGCGAGCATGATCACCCTCGCCTATTTCCCGCCCATCTGGCGTCGGGTGATGGACAACCGGGTGCTCGACCACTACGACGGAGACGTCGAACGGATCAACATCGCACCGCACCGCCGCGAACGCGTCCTGGCCGAGCACGGGGTGTCGCCGCGATGAGCACCTTCCGTTGTCCGGTCTGCGATTACGTCTACGACGAGACCGTCGGCGCTCCCCGGGAGGGCTTCCCGCCCGGCACCCCCTGGGCCACCATTCCCGACGACTGGCCGTGCCCCGACTGCGGCGTGCGGGAGAAGATCGACTTCCTCGGCGCCGGGAGCGAAGCGAGCGGGCCGGATGATCTCGGCGCCGGGAGCGAAGCGAGCGGGCCGGATGAAATCAGCGAAGGGAACTCTGTGCGATGAACTTCAAGCTCTTCCGTTGTGAGGTCTGCGGTTTCGAGTACGACGAAGAACTAGGTTGGCCGGAGGACGGCATCGAGCCGGGCACCCGCTGGGCCGACATCCCCGACGACTGGAGCTGCCCGGACTGCGGTGCGGCCAAGGCCGATTTCGAGATGGTCGAGGTAGCCCGTCCGTGAGCGCCGTTCGCACCGGCACCACCCGGGGCGGTTCGGTGGTGATCGTCGGCACCGGCGTAGCTGGCATCACGGCTGCGGAGTCGCTGCGTTCCAACGGTTTCGACGGAACAATCACCGTGTTCGGGGACGAGCCACAACTCCCCTACCGTCGAACGGCGCTGAGCAAGAACCTCGTCGACGGCGACCTGACGGACGCCAAGATCACGCTCCGTCCGCCCGGGTACTGGTCGGATCGGGGCATCGAGATCGTGACCTCGACGCGCGTCGCCGACGTCGACGCCTCGTCGCGGCGGGTCTGCCTCGCCGACTCCTCCCAAGTGGATTACGACGCGCTGGTCCTGGCCACCGGAGGGCGTGCCCGGCGACTCCCCGGCACGACGTCGTCCCCGCTCGCCCTGCGCACCCGGCACGACGCGGCGGAGCTCCGGCACGCGATCCAGGACGGGCCGGTGATCGTTCTCGGCGGCGGACTGATCGGACTGGAGATCGCCGCAGCCGTGGCGTCGACCGGAGACGGTTCGCGCGTCACCGTCATCGAGCGCGAGACGTCGCTGTTGTCGCGGATCGTTCCGGCAACGGTGGCCGAGGCGGTGGCGACCCTGCACCGGGAACGCGGGGTGCAGATCCTCACCGGCGTGGTGCCCACCACGATCACCGCCGAGTCCGTGACGTTGGCGGACGGGCGGACGTTGACCGGAACGGTGATCAGCGCGATCGGAATGGAGCCCGATCTCGAATTACCGCACAGCGCAGGGATTCCCGTCGATGCGGCCGGGATCGTCGTCGACGATTTGCTGCGAACCCGAGTCCCCGGCGTCTACGCGGCTGGCGACGTCGCAGCGCGGCCCCATCCGTTGACGGGCGCACCGATGCGTGCCGAGCAGTGGCTCACCGCGACCGAGCACGGCAGACTGGTCGCCATGACGATCGCCGCCGACCTCGGGCTGGACACCGGCATCAGCACTGCGGTACCGCGTGTGCCACTGGCCTGGACGATGCAGTACACGACCAACATCCAGATCGTCGGGTGGCCGACATCGGGAGATCGTGTGGAGGTCGACCTGGACGACTCCTGCTCTGTCGTGCGGGCTTTCGCCGGAAGTCGTCTCGTTGGCGCGGTCTGCCTGGGCAGGGGCGGCTCGGGACGATCCCTGCGCGCCGAGATCGAGTCATCTCTCCAGCCGGTCGGTGCGCACGGATGACGACTCGCAACTATGCGCAGGACAGCAAAGCCCTGCTGCACAAGTCGCTGCTCGACGGACTGCACGACCTGCTGCTGGACCGGGACTGGGCGGCGGTGCGCATGTCCGATGTCGCCGCCGCGACGGGGGTCAGCCGCCAGACCGTCTACAACGAGTTCGGCTCCCGTTACGGCCTCGCGCAGGGCTACGCGGTGCGGTTGGCGGGCCGTTTCGCCGGCCATGTCGCAGACTCACTGGCGAATTCGGTCGGCGACGTCACCGAGGCCCTGCACAAGGGTTTCGGTGAATTCTTCGCCGGGGTCGCCACCGACCCGCTGATCGCCTCGCTGCTGTCCGGCGAGGCCAAACCCGATCTGATGAAGCTGATCACCACTGATGCGGCACCGATCATCACCACGGCCGCCGACCGGCTGGCCGAGGCCTTCCGCGAGTCCGAGTGGCTGTCGATGCCGGAGTCCGACGTCGTGCGGATCTCGCGCGCGATCACCAGGATGGCGCTGAGTTACATCGCGATGCCCCCGGAGGGCGATCGCGACGTCGCATCCGACCTCGCCGAGGTCATCGCCCCCGCCATCGAGGCGGCCCGCACGCGGATGTGACGTCAGCGCCGCAGCAGGTTCCGCGTGCCTCGACGGATCACCGCGCGGTAGATGCGGTCGATCGTGCCGATCCGCGCGTCCTCCGGGTCCACGAGTTCGTTCTCCGCGATGACAGACTCCTCGCCGTCGATCGTCTCGTGATCGAATGCCTCGACTGTCCGGCCCGGGCCGGTCAGCCGATCGACCGCCCCGACGAGCGAATTCTCCTGTGCCACGGCATCGTCGAACACCTCGTGGTCGACGCCCAGATGCTCGGACAACAACCGCGTGCGCATGGACAGGATCGTCTCGCGCAGGTCGCCGTCGGCAGGGTCGTTCGGATCGGCCTCGATGGCGACGTCACACTCGCTGTCGAATCCGAGCGACCGGTTGTTGAGGTTCGAGGACCCGATGCGCAGGAGGACGTCGTCGACGATGAGCACCTTGGCGTGCACGTAGATCGGGTCCCCCTCGGCGGTCACCGGGTAGAAGGCACGGAATCTGTCGTACTTGTCAGCGCGCCACAGGAGTTGCAGGAGCCTGTGCCGCGCACCGTCCATGGCGAGCCGTTCCATTGGACTGTCCGCATGCCTCGGCAGCACCAGGACGATCTCGGGCCCGTCGGGCTCGGCGAGCCGTTCCGCCAGCGCGTCCGCGACCTCGCGCGCCGCCAGGTACTGGCTCTCTATGTAGATCGTGCGGCGGGCCGCGGCGAAGGCCGCACGGTACAGGCGCCGGATCTCCTCGACCTGGGGCCGGTCGTCGTACTGCGGAATCGTCCGGGCCACCGCGACGTCGCAGTCGGTGAACGTGACGTCGAGATCCGTCGGCCAGATGTCGGGGCCGTCGGTGTCGACGAGGGGTTTGAGGCTCTCGCCGGTGGCGGCCTCCCACCGGTCGAGAGCGACGGACGCGACCACGCGCGCGGCGTCGCCGTCGAGGGCGACCGTGGCGTCATGCCAGGGCCCATGCGGTCGGCCATCGGGGTCCCGGCGGAACTCGTTGTGCGACAGATGTTCCGAAGTGTCCCACCGGTTCACCGTCATGTCGATGCCGCCACAGAACGCGAACTGGTCGTCGATCACCGCGATCTTCTGATGATGCGCGGCGGAGACCGGGTGGGCGGCGTCGATCCGGTAGTGCAGACGACGGCCGGTGAGCAGATCCTGGACGAAGGGCGGCGCGACTCCGCGCAGGATGCCGGTGAACGCGCCGGTGCTCCAGCGCAGGACGTAGATCTCCAGTTCCGGACGGTTGTCGATGAGCCACCGCAGGAAGTTCCCGAGCACGTCGGGGACCTCGTCGTCGGCGGTCCGCGGATCGAGCCGGATCCGGGTGTCCACGTCCCAACCGATGAGGACGATGCGGCGCCGGGCCTGCAGCAACGCCGACTTGGCGTGCAGGAAGTAGTCCGCCGCGTCGACGATGCATGCGACGCGGTCGGCGGTCGCGATCTCCCGGCACGTGTCCCCGGCACGCAGGATCGGCTCGTGATCTGACTCGTCCACCGCGTTCGCTCCTTGAATCGCCTTGGCCCCCCGACCGGCGCCCATTGTGCCAAGCGCGCATGTCGCCCGCGCGGGCGAGGCGCCGGGCGAACGCCGGCGGGGACGAGGAACGAGGCGCGGCCACGGCGCCGATGCCTACACTCGTCGAGGTGAGCGCCGACACGACTGCCGACCGACCCGCAGACGGTGCGGGCATGCGCCCGGTGCGTCGACGTGGTCGGCGGACGGTGATCGCCGCGGCGCTGGTCGTGATCGTCGTCGCGGGCGTCGGTCTCGTCGCGTGGCGGGCCGTACCCGAACGGTGGTTGCCCTGGGACACCGCCGAGTTCCCGCAGGTCGACGCGTCCGAGCTGACTCCGGATCAGCTGCGGATCGTCGAAGCGGTTCGCCACGAACACGCCGTTCAGCGCCCGGGGACGTTCTACTCCGAGGGTGTCGACGAGCCGTGGTGCGCGAACTTCGTGAGCTGGATCATGCGTTCGGCGGGTCGCCCGCTGGTCAACCCCAACTCCGGCCACTGGCGCATTCCCGGCGTGTACACACTGCAGGAGTACTACGAGGCAGACAACCGTTTCGAGGCCGTCGGTGACTACACGCCCCGGGTGGGCGACGTCGTGCTCTACGACCGGTCCTCCCGATTCGGCCAGCACACCAACATTGTCGTCGCAGTCGACGGCGACACCGCGGTCACGGTGGGCGGCAACGAGATGGGCCGCATCCGCATCCACTCGCTGGACTGGCAATCCGACGGCGGTGTCCTCGGCTTCGGACGCGTCCTGCCGGAGTGACGATGACAGACTTCACGGGATTCACCGAAGCCGCACTCGACTTCTACGACGACCTGGAGATCGACAACTCCAAGGCGTTCTGGGAAGACCACAAGGACGTCTATCGTTCCGCGGTCGCCGAGCCCATGCGAGCCCTCACCGACGCGCTGGCCGACGAGTTCGGCCCGGCCAAGATCTTCCGGCCGTATCGCGACGTCCGATTCTCGAAGGACAAGACGCCGTACAAGACCCACCAGGGCGCATTCGTCGCCGTGGCCCCGGCCACCGGGTACTACGTGCAGATCGGCGCACCGGGTGTTCGCGTCGGCGCGGGCTTCTACGAGGCCACCCCGGCCCGGCTCGCCGAGATTCGGAAGTCCATCGACCACGACCGCAGCGGACCCGAGCTCGAGAGCCTGCTCCGGCGGCTCACGGGGGACGGCTGGGAGATCGCCGGGGACCGGCTGAAGACCGCACCTCGCGGGTACGACGTCGCTCACCCGCGGATCGAACTACTTCGCCACCGATCGCTGTCGGTGGGGCGGGACTACGGATTCGACCAGATCATCCATTCCGCGGAACTCGTCGATCGGGTGCGGCGGGACTGGCGGGCGACGGTCCCGCTCGTCGAATGGATCGCGGTCCACACCGGTAGCTGAGAGCCCGCACCGACCGGTCCGCGCGACACATGGAAACGATCAGACGGCGACTTCGACGGTTGGCGCGCGCGTGCGACGGGAGGCGGGTGATACTGGTCGCCGACCGCGTCCGAGATCCGAGGACGATCACAGGCACCCGGGTGGACCTCCGATGACGATCCGAGTTTGTGACCCCGATGCCCGAGGAGCACCGATGACCGACACCGTCCACTACGGGCACATCTTCCATCTCGCCGGCAGTCCCGCGATCACCGAGGCGGTGGACGCGCTGGTATCGATACCCGACGGAGCTCTGGTGGTAGGCGACGACGGCACGATCAAGTTCGCCGGCGAGAGATCCGAGCTCCCTTCCGAATTCGCGAGCGCGGAGGCGCACGAGCACCCGAGCGGGTATCTCATCCCGGGCTTCGTCGACACCCACATCCACTTCCCGCAGACCTACGCCGGCGACTCCTACGGCGGCGGGCAACTGCTCGAATGGCTCAATCTGTGCATCTTCCCGTCCGAATCCAAGTTCGCCGACCCCGAATTCGCCCAGGCCGCTGCGGTCGAGTTCACCCGGCGACGGGTCGCCGCGGGTACGACGGCGATGATGGTGTTCGGTTCCGCCTTCCCCCACGCCCAGGATTCCCTGTTCACCGAGACCCAGAAGGCCGGGCTGCGTATCGTGGCCGGCCGCGGCATCCAGACCGTCGGCGGTGACACCGCCAAGCCGCTGCTGACCTCGGAGGAGGAGGCCATCCGCCTCACCCGGGCCGAGATCGACAAGTGGCATGCCGCCGACACCGGCGACTACCGGACCGCGTTGCTGCACGTCGCGATCGTGCCGCGGTTCTCGCTGTCGGTGACCACCGAGACGCTGAAGAACCTCGGCGACCTGTACGACGAATACCGCGAGCAGGGCGTCTACGTCCACAGCCACCTCAACGAGAACAACCGTCCCGGCACCGGAGAGGTGGACACCACCAAGGAGGTCTACCAGGTCGACTCCTACCTCGACACCTATGACGGGAAGTTCCTGCCCGGATCGCAGGTCGGCGGCAAGAGCCTGCTCGGTCCGCGGACCATCCTCGCGCACTGCGTGCACTGCCAGGACGCCGAACTCGCGCGCATGGCCGAGACCGGTACCTCGATCTCGCATTGTCCGGTGTCGCAGTTGTTCCTCGGATCCGGCACGATGCCGTGGAAGCGCACCGTGGCGGCGGGTGTAAACATCTCCGCCGGAACCGATTTCGGCGGCGGCGACGAATGGCTCGTCCCGCGCGTACTCGGAGATGCCTTCAAACAGCACATCACCGAGCCCGGAGACGCCGGGGTGTCGATGCACCCGGCCGAAATGCTGTTCATCGGGACCGTCGGCGGGGCCCGGGCACTCGACATGGAGAACCGTTTCGGCAACTTCGATGAGGGCAAGGAAGCCGACTTCCTGGTCATCGAACCCATGGACGCCTTGAAGTCCACGCTGGAGAACGCCGTCCGGTCCGACGATGCCGATCTCGCCCGCGACCAGACCCTGTTCGGCCTGCTGATGGGCCTCCGCGAATCGTCCATCGCCGAGGTCTACGTCCAGGGGCGTCGGGTCACCGTCTGACCGACGGCCCGACGCCGACGACCGGCAGGATACGACGATCGTCACCACCCACGACGCCACAAGCACCGCGATCATCGCGGTGTCGGTCTTCCACGCCCCCGAAACCGGCGATTTCGCGGAGTGGGCCGCGACGCTCGCCGCATCGGCCACCGACTCCGACGGCTGTCTGGGTGTAGCGATCTCGGCGGTGACCGACGGACATTTCGATCCGGCGGTCGCCACCACCTTCGTCGACGAGGACGCCCTGGACCGTTGGCTCGACAGCTCGGGTCACCGCGCGGCGCTCGATGCCGGACGAGCGCACGGTTGGCTACCGGCGACGCCCGTGCTCGAACTCGTCGACGGCCGGTCGCCACCGCCGGGAGTCGGCGCCTTCCGTCACGACATCGTCGCGGGCGCGGTCGGCGACTTCGTCGCCGCGCAGCACGTTTTGGTCCAGGCGGCAAGCGAATTCGGCGGGTACGAGGGAACCGCCCTGTTCGTCGACGAGCAGCGCGAGACATCGCTGTCCGTGTTGCGGTTCCGCACCGACCGGCAGCTCGCGGCCTGGGTGTCGTCGAGCCGGCGCAGCGAAGCGCTCGCCGGGTTGCGCTCGAGTCTCACCCACGACTTCGAGACGATGGCGAGCACCACCGCGTTCGGTACCACCGTGCGCACCGACCGCGGCCGAATCCTGAAGACGCCGAACTGGAAGTCGGCGATGATCGTGCTGCTCGTGCTCTATCCGACGGTGATGACCCTGTCGCGGTTTCTCGGCCCTACGCTCGATCGGCTCGGCGCGCAGCCATGGCTCGCGTTGTGGCTCAGCCAGGTCGTCAGCGTCACCCTGATGCAGTGGTGGCTGATGCCGTGGGCATCACGCCCGTTCCGGCGATGGCTCGACCCGGTCGAGGGGAGCAACTGGCGCAGCAATGTCGCGGGGGCGGTAGCAGTTCTGCTCGTCTACCTGCTGTGCCTGACCGTGTTCGCCAACGTGACGTGGCTGCAGTGGTGGGATTACGCCGACGCATGACGTCGGCTCCCCTGCCGGGGTCACCCGACGATCCCGTCGACATACAACCAGTGGCCCTTCGACCGGATGAACCGGCTGCGCTCATGCAGTGAGCCCCGCTCCGCGCCGGCTCGGTAGTGGGCGGTGAAGGTGACCTCGCCCTCGGTATCGAACGGTGAACCTCCCCTCCTCGACTCGATGTCGAGGCGGTACCAGCGCATCGACTCGTCCAGCTCGAGGGTGGCCGGGCGGGTGTCGGGGTGCCAACTGGCGAGCAGATGATTCCGATCCCCCAGCGCGAAAGCGGTGAAACGCGAACGCATCAACGCCTCCGCCGTCGGGGCGGCGCGCTCACCGGCAAGTACCGGCCCGCAGCAGTCGCCGAGGACGAGACCCGACAGACACGGGCATCTCTCGGAGACGTCTCGGTTTACCGATTCACTGGTCACCTTTCGATCTTAGGGGTACACAGGAAGAGCGGGCGGCCGAGCACCGGAGCCGCCGCAGCCATACCCGAAGGTTCTCACGATTGGAGCGATTCCCTTGTCGGACAACGTGTATCGAGTAATCGAAGTGGTCGGGTCCTCGACCTCCGGCACCGACGACGCCATCCGCAACGCGATCGCTCGCGCCTCGTCGACCGTCAATCACCTCGACTGGTTCGAGGTCACCGAGACCCGTGGCCACATCGAAGACGGCCAGATCGCGCACTTCCAGGTCACATTGAAGGTCGGTTTCAAGATCGAGGGATCCGGCGACACCACGTAGTCGGACCTGCGATTGTCTCGGCGCGTTCCTCATGCCTCGGATCTCGAGGCCGTGAGGAACGCGCCGATCCGTGCGGCGACGGTCTCCGGATCGTCGAGCATGGGCAGGACCGCGGCGCCCGGAATCGGCACGTAGCGGCCACGGGGTAGGAGTTCGGCGAGTCGCGGTCCGTGGGCCGGCGGCATCACGCGGTTGTCTGGCGACCACAGCACGAGCACGTTTCCGTCGAAGTCGGCGAGCGCCTCGGTACGACGGATGAGTTCGCCGGCGTCGAAATCGGTCGTCGCATACTTGGTGACGTCGCGGCGAATCCGGGGATCGGTCAAGACCGGATCGGTCCACCGCCGCATTTGCGCGGGGTCGACCGGACCGTTGACCATCCAGCCCCACAGCATGGGCAGGCGACGAAGCCATCCGATCCGCAATTGCCGCGCCGCCAGGGTGATTCCACCCGGCAGGCGCACAGCAAGGGTGGCCATCTTGCCCGGTAGACCCGGTGGGAAGTTGTCGAACGCCTCACACGGGAGGATGACCATCCGGCCGACTCGCCGGTCGAGGCCGAGTGCGGTCAGGAAAAGCGAACCGCCCCAATCGGAGTGGACAAGCGTCACATCGTCGAGGTCGAGTGCGTCGAGGACGTCGGCGACGAGTCTGACCATGCCGTCCATCGACAGGTCGGCAGTCACATCGAGGGGAATTCGGTGCGATCCCAGTGGCAGAACCGGCCGGATATATCGAAAACCACTGGGCAACAACGGGATCACCGCATTCCACACCTCATGGTCCATCAGCAGACCGTGGAGGAACACAACCGGCGGGCCGGCACCGTCATCGGCGTACTCGACGACACCGGCCGGAGTGTCGAGGCGTTTCATCGCCGTCGGCCGATACTCACTCGTCGCGTAGCCGTCCTGACTCATACCGATCTCCTCCAGAGGAACTGTTCGAACAGACGCCGGTCTTTAGAACGATCACTCTAGAACAGATGCTCTAGAATGACCAGGGTGAAGACGGACGAACGCATCGTGGTCGCGATGACCGAGCTGCTCCGTAGGCAGGGATACGCCGCGACCGGGATCAAGCAGGTCGTAGACGCCGCCGACGCGCCCATCGGGTCCATTTACCACCACTTCAGCGGCGGCAAGCGAGACGTCGCCGAGGCCGCGCTGCGTCAGTCCGGCGCCGCGTACGGGGAACTCGTCGGGATGCTGCTCGCCCCCTACGACGACATCGCGGCGGGTATCGAGGCGGCCTTCGGCTCGGCCGCTGAGACCATCGCCGAGAACGAATGGCTCAACATGTGTCCCGTCGCCACCGTCGCAGGCGAGATCGCGGACACCGAGCCGGCACTCCGGACGGCGGCTGCGGAGGTGATCGACGCGTGGGTCGAGAAGGGCACGGCACTGTATCGAACCCGTGGACTCGCCGAACCGGACGCGCGAGCCCTGATCCTCGCCGTGGTGGCCTCCCTCGAAGGGGCCTTCATCCTCGCCCGCACACAGCGGTCCACGGCCCCGATCGTCGCTGCCGGCCGGGCGATGGGCGCGTACGCGCGATCGCTGACAGCCGACACGGAGTCCACCACCGGCGCCCCCACCTGACGCTGCTCGTTCGGCATGCGCCTCCCCGACACCGAACCTAGACTTCGGAGGACCATGACGCGCAACCATTCCCATCCCGGCCCGGGTTCCCGATGAGGTACACCCAGACGATCGCCGGCACCACACACGAGTTCGACGGCCTCGTCGAACTCATGGCGAAGGCCACCCCACGCCGGTCCGGTGACGAGCTCGCCGGTTGCGCCGCGGGTTCCGATGCCGAACGAGCCGCTGCCGCTTGGCAACTCGCCGACGTGCCGTTGAGCAGGTTCGTCGATGAACCGTTGGTGCCGTACGAGTCCGACGAAGTGACCCGGCTGATCGTCGACACCCATGACCGAACCGCGTTCGCCGAGATCGCCCACCTGACGGTCGGCGGGTTCCGGGACTGGCTGCTGGAGATCGCCATTCGTTCCGACGCAGGAGAGCGACTCGCCCGCGTCGGCCCCGGCCTCACTCCCGAGATGGTGGCGGCCGCGTCGAAGATCATGCGAAACCAGGACCTGATCCTGGTGGCCGCGGCGGCGCGGGTCACGTCGGCGTTCCGTACGACCATCGGCCTGCCCGGCCGGATCGCGACACGGCTACAGCCGAACCATCCCACCGACGACCCGCGAGGCATCGCCGCGGCGACCCTCGACGGCCTGCTCATGGGGTGTGGCGACGCGGTCATCGGCATCAACCCGGCGTCGGACTCACCACGGGCGACCGCGGATCTCCTGCACATGCTCGACGACATCCGGCAGCGTTACGAGATCCCCATGCAGTCGTGTGTTCTGTCGCATGTGACGACCACCGTCGACCTCATCGAGCAGGGTGTGCCGGTCGACCTCGTGTTCCAGTCGATCGCAGGCACCGAGGGAGCCAACAAGGGATTCGGGGTGACGCTGGACATCCTGCGCGAGGCCGACGAGGCGGGTCGGTCGCTGCACCGAGGGACCGTCGGCGACAACGTGATGTACCTCGAAACCGGTCAGGGATCGGCACTTTCGGCCGGCGCGCATCTGGGAACCGGCGGCAAGCCCGTCGATCAGCAGACCCTGGAGGCGCGTGCCTACGCGGTCGCGCGAGAACTGAATCCCCTGCTGATCAACACCGTCGTCGGTTTCATCGGGCCCGAGTACCTCTACGACGGCAAGCAGATCATTCGCGCCGGTCTCGAGGATCACTTCTGCGGCAAGCTGCTCGGGCTCCCGATGGGCGTCGACGTCTGCTACACCAATCACGCCGAGGCCGACCAGGACGACATGGACACGCTCCTCACCCTGCTCGGCGTCGCCGGTGCCGCGTTCGTCATCGCCGTTCCCGGAGCGGATGATGTGATGCTCGGGTACCAGAGCCTGTCGTTCCACGACGCGCTCTACGTCCGGGAAGCACTCGGACTCCGACCGGCCCCCGAGTTCGAGTCCTGGCTGGTGCGACTAGGCATGACCGACGGCGCCGGGCGCATCCTGCCGGTGGATCCGGGCGAGTCTCCGCTCCTGTCATTGACGGCCGGCCGATGACGGAGGCCCGGCCCACATCAGCGGGCGGTCACGCGCCGCAGCCCGACCCGTGGTCCGAGCTGCGGCGCAGCACACAGGCCCGGATCGGACTCGGGCGCTCGGGCAATTCGCTGCCCTCGCGGCGGGTCCTCGAATTCCAGGCCGCCCACGCCGCCGCCCGCGACGCCGTCCACGAGCCCCTCGATGTCGACGGTTTCGCGCGCTCGATCGGCGAACTCGAACTCGATCCCCCGGTCGTCGTCACGAGCCGTGCGGGGACACGCAGCGAATACCTGCGCCGGCCCGACCTCGGCCGGTTGCCCGAAGATCTCTCCCAGGTTCCGCGCTCGGACGCCGAAGTGGGGATCGTGCTGGCCGACGGACTGTCACCGCGGGCTCTTGCCGACCACGGCCGGGGTCTCGTCGCCGCGCTCCTCCACCAGTTCGACGGCCGGTACTCCATCGCACCGCCGGTCATCGCGACCGAGGCCCGCGTCGCCCTCGGCGATCACATCGGCGAGGCGCTCGGGGTCAGCACCCTCATCGTGATCATCGGTGAGCGCCCCGGCCTCTCGGTCGCCGACAGCCTGGGCGTCTATCTCACCCACCTCCCCCGGCCGGGACGCGCCGACTCCGACCGGAACTGCATCTCGAACATCCACCCGCCCGACGGTCTGCACTACGACGTCGCCGCACGGACGACTGCCGCGCTCATCGCCGGCGCCCGGAAACTCGGACGATCCGGTGTCGCACTCAAGGACATGTCGCGCACCGGAGAACTCGACGGGATCGACGACGCGGAAGCGACGCCCCCCGCTTCCCCCTGAGGTGCGAGGAGCGCAAGCGACGCCCCCTCTGCTCCCTGAGCCTGGATCCGTGGATGGGTTCGGGGTGTCGGTAACGTGAAAATGCCCTCTGAGCTGGAATGATTGGTGGTGTTGA
>NZ_MVKV01000011.1:0-169453 GCF_002009645.1 Gordonia sp. IITR100
CCACGACCACACCCCGGAACCGACACATCCCCGCAGCAGGAACCTCAACCCAGGCTGGACCCTAATTCAGCAGGCTCTTAGGGAGCGGTGATCAGCTCTGGGGATCCAACATCGCGATCCGCTCGCGGAGGACGGGCCACGCAAGTCCGAACGCGGGGTGCAGCGGGAGTTGATCGACGCGCTTCTCGTCGACCCATCGCAGTTCCGTGGATTCGAAGTTGGCGACCGTGCGGACCGGCGAGTCCGTCTCGGCGATGACCGTCGTGTAGGTCCATCCGCCGGGCGCCTCGAGGGTGACGACCGCGGCGACGACGCGCAGGTCGTCGGCGGTGATCCCGGCTTCTTCCTCGGCCTCGCGGATCGCGGTGTCGATGGCACCCTCGTGCGAGTCGCGGGCCCCGCCGGGCAGCGCCCACGTGCCGCCCTGGTGCGACCACGCGGCGCGGTGTTGGAGGAGCACCCCGGTCGATCCGTCCGGCAGCGGCGCCCGCAGCAGCAGACCTGCCGCGCCGTGGATACCCCAGTATCGAGAACCGTCGGGATCGATCACCCAGCCGTCGCCGTCGCCGCGCACCACGCCTCCTCGCAACCCGGTCGCCCCGACCGGGTGCCTCCACCGTAAGTGAGATGCGCAACACCTGCCAGGGAGACCGCGAAGCCCTCTCATCGCGGCTCGGAACCACGAGGTGCCATCGGCAAGTACCCGGTCACGCGCGAACCGCCGAGGTCGGCGGCGCCGCGCCGGTCGACTCGGGAGGAACCCGGCACGATGACATAGGGTGAAACACGCACGACCCGGTGAACGATGACCCAGATGACACAACCCCTGACGTTGATCGCCCGGTCACGCGAATCCGGAACGGGGAACCGGTGACCGTAGGACCGCACCGGAGACGATCCAGCGTTTGAGAAGGGATCAGGTAGGTGACCGGCGACGCGTCCTCCGTGCGGACGGCGCTGACGCGTGGCGGTCGCACGATCCGTCCGGCGCAGGCCTCACCCCCGATCCGCCAGGTGCTCGCCGACCGACGCGAACTCGTCGCCACCGCCCGGGAACGCGCCCAGTCCCCGTTCCAGACCCTGCGCCACTTCGCCGTCACGACCCCGGGCAAGCTGATCATCATCTGCGGAATCCTGGCGCTCGGCTGTCTGAGCACCGGCCTGTACGCATCGACGGTCCTGGAGGACCGCACCCAGACCCTGCAGCGCCTCATCGATCGGACCGAACCGCTCGCCGAGGCCGCGCAGGTTCTCTACAGCTCGCTGTCGATCGCCGATGCGTCGGCGAACGCGGCCTTCATCTCCGGCGGACTGGAGACCCCCGATCTGCGACAGCGCTACTCCGACGCGCTGGCGACGGCGTCGTCGTCGCTGATCCTGGCCACCGGTACCTCCAGCGAACCCGGTTCCGGCATGGTGTCGGACCGGGCCGAGCAGGCGGTCAGCGCCGATCTCGAGACCCTGTCCACCTCGATCCCGGTCTACAGCGGACTCATCGAGACGGCGCGGACGAACAACCGGCTCGGCAACCCGGTGGGATCGGCGTATCTCGGCCAGGCGTCGTCGATGATGCAGGACCAGATCCTCCCGGCCGCCCAGCGCCTCTACGAACGGCGATCGATGGCCATCGCCGACCCCCAGCAGACCCTCACCCGTCCACCCTGGACCGTGTATGCGCCGCTCCTGTTCCTGCTCGCCGCGCTTGTCCTGACGTCGCGCTACCTGGCGCGGCGGACCCGGCGGCGGTTCAACATCGGCATCGTGGCGGCCATCTTCGCCCTCAGCGTCGGGACCCTGTGGTTGCTCGCCTCCGGTCTGATGTCGGTGGCCGCCACCAGCGATGCCCGCACCGAGGGCGCCGACCCGCTCCGCGACCTGACCGCCGCCCGGATCCTCACCCAGCAGGCGCGGTCGGCCGAGACGCTCTCGCTCATCCGCCGCGGTGATCAGGGCGGTCTCGAGCGCAGCTTCTCCGCGGCGACCAGCGAGATCGGCAACATCGTCGACGACGTCCGCGAGGGCACCGAAGACGGCGACAGCGCGGTCACCGGCGAACAACTGGACACGGTCACGGCGGCGCTGACCGAGTGGCGCCGCACCGACGCCGCGGTCCGCCGCTACATCCAGACCGGCAACTTCGGTCTCGCGCGCCTGCACACCGTCGGCGACGGACCGGACAGTTCGGCCCGCGCCTACACCGCGGTGGACACCGCGCTGGTCGATGCGATCACGACTGCCCGGAACTCCTTCCGGGACGACATCAACACCGCGCAACGGGTCCTCGGGTTCACCGGCACCGGCATCCTGCTGCTCACCGTCTTCGCCGGCGTCGCGGTCGTGGGCGGTCTCATCCCGCGCATCCGGGAGTACCGATGACCGTCCCCTCGCCTCGCCGCCTGCTGACCGTCGTGGTCCTGCTCGCGCTCACCGGCCTCGTCGCCACCGGCTGCGTGCGTTTCCCCGCACCCGACTCACCCCCACCGACGGCGACCGCCGGGCAACCGATGCTGCCCGGCGTCCAGTTCGACGTGCCCGTCGAACCGCCGCCGAGTTCCGAGGCCTGCAACGCGACCCTGACCCTGCGGCCGCCCGCCCAGATGCCGCCGCCTGCTCAGATGCCGATCAATTCGACGATGGCCGGCATCCTCGAGCGGGGCCGGCTCATCGTCGGGCTCGACATCGGGTCCAACCTGTTCAGCTTCCGCGATCCGATCACCGGCGACATCCAGGGCTTCGACGTCGACATCGCGCACGAGATCGCCGGCGCCATCTTCGGCGACGACCGCCGCGTCGAGTTCCAGGTGCTGAGCTCGGCGCAGCGGATCGACGCCCTGCGGGACATGACGGTCGATCTGGTGATCAAGACGATGAGCATCACCTGCGACCGGTTGCGCGACATCAGTTTCTCGGCTCCTTATTACGTCGCGTCCCAGCGCATCCTGTCGTTCCGGAACTCGAACGTGACCGGTCCGGCGCAGCTCGCCGACAAGCGGGTCTGCGCCGCGCGCGGGACCACCTCGATCGGTCGTATCCAGGCCATCCAGCCCCGAGCCAAGATCGTCAGCACGACGACCTGGGCCGATTGTCTGGTACTGATGCAGCAGGGTCAGATCGACGCGGCGACCACCGACGACGCGATCCTCGCCGGTCTCGCCGCGCAGGATCCGTGGTTGCGGGTCGTCGGCCCCAGCCTCGGCGAGGAGTTCTACGGCGTCGGGATTCCCAAGGGCCAGGACGACATGATCCGGTTCGTCAACGGCGTGCTCGAGCGCATCCGGGTGACCGGCCGCTGGCAGGAGATCCGGGACCGGTGGCTGTCCATCCTCGACAGTGGGTACGGCGCTCCCCAGCCGTACTACCGGGACTGATCCCCATGGACGACGCGGCCCGAAACGATCACGACACAGACGACGTCACCCACGGCGAACGGGGCGACGACCTCGGCACCCAGCGGGTCTCGCTCGACGCCCTGCTCGGCGACGACGACACCGGCCTCGACGGTCCCGGCCCGGGCGGTGGCCGTCCCGGTGGTGAGGACGCGGAGACGACCGCGAAGGTGGTCGACGTCGGCACCCAGCGGGCCGACCTGGCGGCGCTGACCGAGGGCCCCGACGACATGGACGACACCACCGACCCCCGGCCCGGCCGACGCACCGACCCGGATGTCGGAACCCAGGCCGTCGCACCGGTGTTCACCGTGGGGGTCGACCCCGACGACCGGACCGACCGCGTCGAACGGCAACCTCCGGCCGTGCCCCTTCCGGAACCCGACTCGGGTCCGCTCGGTCGGCGTCTGGTTCCGCGGCGTCGGCCGCCGGTGCACGAGCGGCGGCTCGGCAGCGGCCTGGTCGAGATGCCGAAGATCACCGACATCGAACCCGAGGACGCCGTCATCGACGACCCGGTGATCGCCGACAGCAAGCGGTTCTGCTGGCGCTGCGGCAAACCCGTCGGTCGAGCCGAGGGCGAGGGCGCCGGTCCCCCGACCGGCGACTGCGGCAACTGCGGCGCCCGGTACTCCTTCGTCCCGGGACTGGCTCCCGGAACATTGGTCGCCGACCAGTACGAGATCGCCGGCGCCATCGCCCACGGCGGCCTCGGTTGGATCTACCTGGCCATCGACCGCAACGTGAGCGACCGGCCCGTCGTCCTCAAAGGCCTGCTGAATTCCTCGGATTCGGAGGCGCAGCGCGTCGCGGTCGCGGAACGGCAGTTCCTGGCCTCGGTCAACCATCCCGGGATCGTCAAGATCTACAACTTCGTCGAGCACGTCGACGACGATGACCGCTTCGGTTACATCGTGATGGAGTACATCGGCGGCCAGACGCTCAAACAGATCACCGCGGGCGATCCGGACAACTCCCTGCTGTCGGTGGAGCAGGGCCTGGCCTACATCCTGGAAGTGCTTCTCGCCGTGGGCTATCTGCACTCGGTCGGCCTGGTCTACAACGACGTGAAACCCGAGAACATCATGGTCGGCAGCGACGAGGTGAAGCTGATCGATCTCGGCGCCGTCTCGCCGATCAACGGCTACGGGCACCTCTACGGCACGCCCGGGTTCCAGGCACCGGAGATCGTCAAGACCGGACCGCAGATCGCGACCGACATTTACAGCATCGGACGCACCCTCGCAGTCCTGACCGTGCCGATGGAGATGCGGAACGGACGCTACGTCGACGGTCTGCCGGCCGCGTCGAAAACGCCTGTCTTCCGCAACAATCCGTCGTACTACCGCCTCCTGCAACGCGCCACCGCCCCCGACCCGGCCGATCGGTTCGTCTCCGCGGAGGAGATGAGCACCCAGGTGCTGAATGTGTTGCGCGAGACGGTCGCCGTGCACACCGGGGTGCCGCGGCCCGCGCTGTCCACGGTCTTCACCCCGCAGCGCTCGACGTTCGGCACCGACCTGATGCTCGCGCCGGTCGACGGCTTCTTCGACCCCGATCAGGCGGCGTTCTACGATCCGGTGGACATCGCCAACGCCCTGCCCGTCCCGCTGGTCAACCCCCTCGACCCGGCGGCGAGTCTGCTCACCTCGGCCGCGCTGTCGGACCCGCGACAGACCCTGGATTCCATCAACACCGCCCGGGCAGAAGGTTTCGCCTCACTGTTCGGCGGCCGGCCGGTCAAGAACGCCCACCCGTCGCGGGAGATCGACCTCGCCGAGGCCCGCGCGCATCTGCAGCTCGACGACGTCGACACCGCGCTCGCCCTTCTCCAGGAAGTCCGCGCCCACCACGGTGATTCGTGGCGGGTCGAGTGGTACATGGGCATCTGCGCGTTGATGAACGACGAACCCGAACTGGCCTACGAGCGCTTCGACGAGGTCCTCGGTGCGATGCCGGGCGAGGTCGCGCCCAAGCTCGCCGTCGCCGGTACCGCCGAACTCATCGGCCGCTGGCTGGCCGACGAGAAGGGTCCGGCGAAGTCTGCCGAGAAGATCGCCAAACTGTATGACGTTGCGCAACATCACTATCACGATCTGTGGCTGACCGATCACAGCATCGTGACCGCCGCGTTCGGTCTGGCCCGGCTCGCCGTGGCGGCCGGTGACATCGATGCCGCGATCCAGCCGCTCGACGAGGTGCCGGCCACCAGCCGCCACTTCAACACCGCGCGCGCGACGGCGATCATCGCGCTCGTGCACGGGCGACCCACCTCGCAGGTGACCCGCGAGCAGATCGTCGAGGCCGCACGACGTCTCGAGCAGATCCCGGACACCGAACCACGCAAGGCGCGGATGCTGCTCATAGTGCTGGGCACCGCGCTGGGCTGGATTCATGACAATCCCGACGACGCCAAGCAGGACAACGAACCCTCGACTCTGCTCGGTTTCCCGTTCACCGAGTACGGCATTCGCACCGGCACCGAACGTTCACTGCGCCAACTGGCCCGCCTGACCCGCACCAACCGGGACCACCGGTTCATGCTCGTCGACCTCGCCAACTACGTCCGGCCGAATACGTTGTTCTAGGGCTATTCGAAGAACGTCCCTGCTGCGTTGCGCACGAGAGGGTCTTCGCGCAAGAGCTCCGCGAGGTGGGCCTCGACAAGCGATATGCGGGTACGACGCACGCGCCGTGGTGGTCGGACGTCGATGACGTGGCTGGTTTTCAGCCATGAGCGGCGCGCTTGATCGCCGGGCCCCCGGCTCCCTGCGGAGCTTGCGGAAGGCGCGTCAGCCCGGTTCCCTGAGGAGCGCCCGGAGCTTGCGGAGGGCGCGTCACCCCTGCTCCCTGAGGAGCGCCCGGAGCTTGCGGAGGGCGCGTCACGAAGGGTCCGGCGACCGAGCCCGCGAAACCCTTGTGTGGTCGGTCCGTGGATCTCGTCGCGCACGGTGTTCAGATGTTCTGCGAACCGCCGGGGTATGTCGGGTCGGCGGTTCAGGCGACCGGGATTGGGCGGTGCGCCGGCTTCGGCGTTCAACCGCCAGACGCAGCGGCCTTCGTCGGGTCCGGATCGGGCGATTCGGGTGGTGTACTGCCCGGGTTGGTCGCCGACCATCCGGTTATGTCGCGGGCAAGCAGGGGCGAGGTCGTCGATGTCGGTGAGACCGCCCTTGGCCCAGTCTCGTTCGGCGTGATGAAGCTCGATGTGGGTGGCGGGTTGATCGCATCCTGGTGCCGAACACACTTCCCCGTCGGGGCGGGTGAAGGAGACGAGGCGCTGTTCGCGGGTGGCGAGGCGTTTGCCGCGCCCGAAGTGCAGCGGCACAGTGGTGGCGTCCTTGAAGATCGCCAACCACGGCTGGACGTCACCGGCCATCGCGATCAAGTCCCGGATGGGCAGCAGGGTGCCGGTGGCGGTGGTCGCGAGTCCGGCTCCCCGGATCAGGTCGGAGAGGTCGGCTTTGATGATCAATTGGACGGGCAGGCCGCGATGCGACGTCCCGAGTGCGCCGTCGGCGAATCCGGCGGCCAGTGCGGCGTCGAGCGCGTCGTGATTGGTCTGGGCGAGGGTGCGACCGTCGCGGTCGGCTGCCGAGGCCAGGGCGTCGGGGTCGGCGGTGCCGGCCGGTCCGGACGGTGAGGCGGGGTCGTCGGGGTTGTTGAGTCCGGGTTTGCCCCAGACCGCGAACATCATCGTCAGGCGGGCGTGGAGTTCGGGTGTGAGGGTGCCCGAGATCTTGGCGGTGCCATCGGCTCGTTGGCGTCCGATCCACAGGCCGCGGCGTCGTTTCTGCTCGGTGTCGTCGGACAGCGTGCCGTCGGGATCGAGGTGGGCGAGCAGTCGCGAGCCGAGCTGGGTGATCTCGGCGGGCGTGTGGGCTTCGGCGATCTCGGCCATCTGCCGCTCGGCGGCGACTTTCACGTCGTGTTCGACAGCATGCGGGATCTGGTCGAGGACATCGATGGCGGCCTGGACGTGCCCGGTTCCCACGGATCCGGTGGCGAAAGCTTCTGCCAGCGTGGGGTGTTCAGGTTCGAGACGGTCGCCGTTGAGGCAAGTCAGCGCGGCGGTGGCGTTCAGCTGCTTGCGTCGACGCATCGGGTTGGAGATCCGCAGCCGATGGGTCATGAACTGCATAAGTGTTCGGCAGCCGGTCTTGCGGGGCAGATCACGAGCCTCGATTTCGGCGATTTGGCGGTCGCCGGCGTAAGTGGTTCGAGCGATCGCGCGTTCGGTAGCGGCGGCGACTTCCATCAGTTCTTCGTCGGTACACGGGGACAAGTCGACGGTCTGCAGTTTGTCGAGGGTCGCGTGCAGATCGGCCACCAACTCGACGGCGCGCGGTTGCGGCGTTATTGATTCGTCAGACATTGTCACCCCCCCCCGGAGACGTTTGCACGAATACATGATCGAGTGTAACGGCTATGCCGCTGGCGTGCAATGGTTTTCGTTGACCATCCGCAGAGCTCATCTTGTCGGTGGTGCGTGGTAGGGGCAGCCGAGGCTCGCTCAATCCTGCGACTTAGAATTACCCGGCCACCACCGCCGCCGACTGCCGCGCGATGGCCAGCTCTTCATTGGTCGGGACTACGAGCACGTCCACCGCGCTGTCGTCGGCCGAGATGCGTCGAGCCTCCTTGCCACGCTGAGCGTTTCGCTCGTCATCGACGATGATCCCGAACCCTTCCAACCCCGCCAGCGCACGGGCGCGGACGACTGCGGAGTTCTCCCCCACCCCGGCCGTGAAAGTGATGGCATCGACGTGGCCGAGGGCGAACGCGTACGCACCGAGGTAGCGGCGCAGACGGTGGATGTAGACGTCAAAGGCGCGTCGGGCGGCGTCGTCACCGTTGTCCATCAATTCGGTGATCGCGCGGAAGTCGTTCTCGCCGCACAGACCTCGAAGTCCCGAACGCTTGTTGAGCAGCGTGTCGATCTCGTCGACGGACAGGTTCGCCACCCGGTTCAGATGCAGGACCAGCCCGGGGTCGAGGTCACCGCTGCGGGTCCCCATCACCAGCCCCTCGAGCGGGGTCATCCCCATGGACGTGTCGATCGGCTGCCCGCCCGCGATGGCCGACGCCGACGCGCCGTTGCCCAGGTGCAGCACGATCTGGTTCAGCGACGCCGGGTCGCGGTCGAGGAACTCGGCCACCCGACCGGAGACATACTCGTGGCTGGTGCCGTGAAAACCGTAGCGGCGGATCGCATGTTCGTCCGCGACCGCACGGTCGATCGCGTATGTCGCCGACGCGTCGGGGAGACCGTGGAAGAACGCGGTGTCGAACACGGCCACCGAGGGGACATCGGGGAGCAACTCCCGGGCCGCCAGGATACCGACCAGGTTGGCCGGATTGTGCAGCGGCGCCAGCGGGGAGATCCGCTCGATCTCCGAGATCACCTCGGGGGTCACCACCGTCGGCTCGTAGAACGACCGGCCACCGTGCACCACCCGATGCCCGACCGCACTCAGTCCCGCGTCGGCCAGATCGGTTCCGTTGTCGGCGAAGAAGCGCTCCGCCCGTCGGACCGCGGCGAGGTGATCGTCGAGTTCCAGTGTCTCGGTGACGGTCTCGCCGTTCTGTTCGTGTGTCATCGACGAACCGGAGTCGCCGATCCGCTCCGCGACGCCCTCCGCGATCACTGTGCCGTCCGCCGGTTGCACCAGTTGGTATTTCAGCGACGACGAGCCGGCGTTGAGCACCAGCACCGCACCCGACGCCCCGCTCATCGGGAACCCTCGGCCTCGGCGGAGGCGACGTTCTCGGCGAGTGGGTCAACACCTTCCTGCTGGGCCTGGATCGCGGTGATGGCGACCGTGTTCACGATGTCCGACACGAGGGCGCCGCGGCTCAGGTCGTTGATCGGCTTGTTCAAGCCCTGCAGCACCGGGCCGATCGCGACCGCCCCCGCGCTCCGCTGCACCGCCTTGTACGTGTTGTTGCCCGTGTTGAGGTCGGGAAAGATCAGCACGGTCGCACGGCCGGCCACCGGCGAGTCGGGCATCTTGGTCTTCGCCACTGAGGGTTCCACCGCGGCGTCGTACTGGATCGGCCCCTCGACCAGCAGATCGGGTTGCCGCTCGCGCACGAGTTCGGTTGCGGTCTTGACCTTCTCGACGTCGGCACCCGATCCGGACGTCCCGGTCGAGTACGACAGCATCGCGACCCGGGGATCGATACCGAAGGCCGCGGACGTCTGCGCCGAGGAGATGGCGATGTCGGCGAGCTGTTCGTCGGACGGATCCGGGACGATGGCGCAGTCGCCGTACGCGAGCACCTTGTCGGCCAGGCACATGAAGAACACGCTCGACACGGTGGACACACCCGGTTTGGTCTTGATGATCTCGAAGGCCGGCCGGATCGTGTGGGCCGTGGTGTGCGACGCCCCCGACACCATCCCGTCGGCGCGCCCGGTGTGCACCATCATCGTGCCGAAGTAGGACACGTCACGCATCTTCTCCTGGGCCCGTTCCAGATCCATGCCCTTGTGTTTGCGCAGCTCGGTGTAGATCCGGGCGAACTCGTCGAGATACTCCGACTCGGCCGGGTCGATGACCGTGACGTCGGAGAGGTCGAGTCCGAGTTCGATGGAACGCTCGCGCACCGCTTCGGGATCACCGAGCAGAGTGAGGTCGGCAACGCTGCGCCGCGCAAGCCTGTTGGCGGCCCGCAGGATCCGGTCATCGTCGCCCTCCGGTAACACGATGTGCTTTCGGTCGGCGCGCGCACGGGAGATCAGGCGGTACTCGAACATCTGCGGCGTCACCACGGTAGGCGTCGACACGTTGAGGTTGCGCATGACCTTCTCGGGGTCGACATGGGTCTCCATCATCGCCAGTGCGGCCTCGATCTTGTGTACCGAGCCCACCCCCACCTTGCCGCGCGTGTGAGCGGCGGTACGCGCGGTGTCGTAGGTGCCCTGCGGGCAGCTGATGATCGGCAGGGTCGGCTTCAACCCGCTCACCAGCGCCTCGATCATCGGGTGCGGTTTGAGTCCGCCGTTGAGGATGATGCCGGCGAGACGCGGGAAACCCTGTGCGGTGTTGGCGTTCACGAGTGCGAGGAGAACATCCGACCGGTCGGCTGGCGTGATGACGACGGTGCCGTCGGTGAGCCGCTCCAGGATGTGCTCGACGGTCATGCCACCGACCATCACCCGGAGCGCCTCGCGGTCGAGCAATTCCTCGTCACCGCTGTACATCGTCGCGCCGAGCGCCTCCTTGAGCTCCCCCATCGTGGGGGCGAAGAGCACCGGCTCCTCGGGTAGGCACAGCGCCGGAATCCCGGTGCTGCGCAACTGGTCCCGAATCTCGTCGAGGCGATCGGGGTCACACCGGTTGGCAACCAGGGCGACGGGGGTGGCATGGGCAGCGGTCACCTCGGCGATCAGCCCCTCGGCCAATCCGTGCATCTCTTCCGGCGACCGGTCGATCGCCTTGATCGCCAACACCATCGGCGCCGACAGATTCGCGGCGATCCGGGCGTTGTAGCTCAGCTCCGACGGGGTGCCGACGTCGGTGTAATCCGACCCCACGATGACCACGCGGTCGCAGCGGGACTGGATGGCGTGGAAGCGCGCGACGATCTCGGCGACCGCGCCTTCGGGATCGTTGTGCACCTCCTCGTAGGTGACACCGAGACAGTCCTCGTACGGGAGGTCGGCGGATTCGTAGTCGAGGAGGAGATCGAGGATCGGATCACGATCCTCCGCGGCCGTCCGCGAGATCGGACGGAACACCCCGACCCGCCCGCCGGTCGCCGACAGCAGGGCCAGCAACCCCAGCGCGACGATGGACTTACCGGTCTCGCCTTCGGCCGAGGCGATGTAGATGCTGGTCGTGGGGTCGGCGACGATCTGATCCGCGCTCGCGGGTCCGTCGGCGTCGGCGGTCTGGACTCTATCCGTGGCCATGCGCCCCAGCATAGTGGCGGACGGACCGGGCAACCCCGGTCCCGGAGTCGGGCGTCAGAGGAGAATACCCGGATTGCACACACCGTCGGGATCGAGCGACGCCTTGACCGACCGCAACGCGTCCAGGGCCAGGGGCCCGATCTCGTCGTGGTACGCGTCACGGTGATCCCGCCCGACCGCGTGATGATGGGTGATGCTGGCACCGGACGCCCGGATCGCGGAATTGGCCGCGACTTTCGCCGCCCCCCACTGCGCCAGCGGGTCGTCGGCGAACGGTGCGACGACCGTGAAGTACAGCGAGGCACCCGACGCGTAGACGTGACTCACGTGGCACATGATCAGCGGCGGCGTACCCGAGGCAGTGAGCGAGTCCGTCAGCGCGGCCGTCACCGCGGCGCGCACGTCGTGCAGCCGCGACCAGAACGCGACGGTCTCGAGCGTCTCGACCAACACCCCGGCATCGAGCAACGGGTCGCGAAGGTACGGTCCCGCGAAACGTCCTGTCCGCCAGGCCTCTCCGGGACCCTCCCCCAGCGCCCCGCCACCGGCGTCGATCAACACCGACGATGCCGCATCGCGTCGCCGCGCCACCTCGTCGGCCGCACCCTCGTACCCGGCGACGACCAGACACCCGCCGCCATCGCCATCGCCATCGCCCTCACCGCTCCCGGCGCCGGCGTCATCCGGCCCGCTCGCTTCGCTCCCGGCGCCGGCGGGATCAGCGAGATTCAACGCCGTCTCCACCTCGTCGGACAGCCGGAGCACCGTCGGCAGGGGACCGTCTTGGGCCAGCCGACGGAGAGCGGTCACGCCCTCGGCGAACGAGGCGAACCGCCAGGCGTCGAAGACGCGGGTCGTCGGGGCCGGGCGGATACGGATCTGCACGCTCGTGATGACACCGAACACGCCCTCCGACCCGAGGACCAGCTGACGCAGGTCGGGTCCGGCCGCCGACCGCGGCGCGGTACCGAGTTCGATGGTTCCGCGCGGAGTCGCCAACACGAGGCCCTCGACCATCTCGTCGAAGCGCCCGTATCCGGCCGACGACTGGCCGGCCGAGCGAGTGGCGGCATAGCCACCGATTCCGGCGCCCTCATAGGACTGCGGGAAATGACCGATGGTCCAACCCTTCTCGCGCAGGAGCGCCTCGGCCGCGGGTCCGCGCAGACCGGCCTGCAGGGTCGCCGTCCGGGAGATCTCGTCGATCTCCACCACGCGGTCGAGGCGGCGAAGGTCGAGACTGATCACGCCGGCGAGTCCGGCGCGGTCCGGCGTCAACCCACCCACCACGGATGTCCCGCCGGTGAACGGCACCACCGCGATCCGTCGCTCCGAACACACCCGCAGGATCGCGACCACTTCGTCGTGGTCGCCCGGGTACACGACGAGGTCGGGCGCGTCGTCGGCGTCACCCGCGCGCAACCGCAGGATGTCCGGGGTGGAGTACCCGCGCGTGTGCTGCACCCGTGCCGCGTCCGCGTCGGAGACGTTGTCGGCGCCGACGACCGCCGAAATATCCTCGCGGACAGCAGCATCGACCGTCGACAGAGCCGGCGAGATGGTGTCCGGGTCGACGCCGGCGGCGGCTTCCCGGTCCCCGGCCAGAGCTGCTGCGGCGCCGGGCAGCTCGGCGGTGCGCGCCGGGTCTCCCCACCGCGGGCGGAGCATCCCCACGACGGGGATCGCGGTTTCGTCGGACATGTGCTCACCGGTCATCGGACCGGGCCCGGCCGGTTGCCGCCCGTCGGCGCGCCACCGCTCTCGGTGTCGTCTCGGACGATCGCCCGCACGACCAGTTCGGCGATCTGCTCGTCACTCAGGAAGCTGTCGGGGATGAGCATGAGGGAGTAGATGGTGCGCACGAGGAACTCCGCGGCCCCCCGCGGGGTGGGGAACAGCTGGTCCCCGATCTCGGGTTCCAGATCGGGCAGGGCCTCCGACACGATCTGATGGATGAGCGTGGGCCCGGCCGAATCGTTGGTGGCGACGAGCGCGCGGACCACTTCCTCCGGCTCCTTGCGCAGCACGTACTGCAACGCGTCGTGGTTGCGGATGTAGGGCAGCACGTTCACCACCTGCGCGTGGATCTTGCCCGCGGCGTCGGGCGCGGTCGCCGACCATTCGATCAACTTGACCCGCAGCAGCGACACCTCGCGTTCCACGATGGCCGTGACCAGCGCTTCGCGGCCGCCGAACATCCGGTAGGCGGTCGCCCGCGCCACCCCGGCGTGCCGGGCCACCGACGTCAGACTCAGCGTCTTGGCCCCGAACCGGGACACCAGCCCGACTCCGACATCCACCATGCGGTCACGATCCATGCGAAAACCGTAGCGAATCAGGATGCGGCGGGAACCGTCGTGGTGGTCGTCGTGATCACGGCGCGCTCCGGTGCGGCGTCCTCGGTGGTCGGAGGTGTCGTGGTGATCCCGGCGGAATCATCCGGTTCGGATGACGTCGAGGGCGCCGACGGGACAGGCGCCGGTGACGTACGGCGGACCGAAGGCGTCGTCCGCGCCGGCTCCGGCGTCTCGGCGCGCGCGGTGATCGTGGTCTGCCGGTCCACGCGGTCGGCGCCCGCACCGCCGCCGAGGCAATGGACGACGAAGGTCCTCGGCACATTCGGATACACCGACGCCGTGAGGGCCCCACGCGACCCCGGCCCCATCGTGGTGGCGGCGGTGGGGTGGACCGCGCCGCTCGGTGTGAGGGTGCATTCCACCGCCGGATTGCGCGTCGCATTGTTGTAGAGACCGATCTGCAACCGGGTCCCGTCGACGCGGTACGAACACCCGGGGATCGGTCCGGAACCGGTGAGCGGTCCGCAGTTCACACTGGGCGACGCCGCGGGCGACTCCGAGTCGACAGCCAGAAGCGTTGTCGCCGTGGCGAAAGTCAGCGATCCGCCGATGGCGAGGCCGGCGACGAACTTGCGCATGGCGATGTCTCCTCGGTTGCGGTCGTGCCGGAAACGCGTCGTATATCGGAGGGCGTCATCGTCGGCGACGACACGTCCAGGCTACGCGCCGACCGGCCCGTACGCGGCCTCATCGGCAGCAACCGCCGGGCGATGGCGACCCCACCGAGACAAAGGAGTCCCCCGACGATGCCGACGCCGGTGGGCAACTCGTCGAGCAGCGCCCACGACAGGACGATGACGATCGCGGGGACCACGAGGGTGGTGGCCGCCATCGCACTCGCGTCGGTGCGGGCCAGCGCATAGGCCCACGTGGAGAACGCGATCGCGGTCGGCCCGACCCCGAGGTAGATCACCGCCCAGATCGCCCCCGACTCGGCGCCGGACAGCTCGGTTACGGCGACGGGGGCGAAGGGCGCGGTGGCCACGAGACCGGCGACCGCACCGAGCCAGGTCGCGGTCAGCGCGTCGACGCTGCGTAGGGCCGATTTTTGGATCAGCACACCGGTCGCGTAGAGAACCGCCGCGGCGACCCCGAGCACGATGCCGAGCCAGTCGGCGTGCGCGTCCGCGGTGGCGGACCCGCCGGCGGCGATCAGCACCACACCGGCGAAGGCGATCGTCATACCGATCACGAGGTGACGCGGGAACCCTTCTCCGAGAAAGAGTCCCGCGGCGACGGCCACGAGGATCGGTGCCAGGTTCACCAGCAGCGCCGCGGTCCCGGCGTCGAGGTGGCGTTCGGCCCAGTTCAGCAGAACGGTGTAGCCCGCGAACCAAGCGACCCCGTACGCCGTCACCAGGGCGAGCGCACGGCCGCGCGGTAGCAGCGGACGGGCCGACGCCCCGGTTGTCCGTGCGCGAAGACGTACCACCATCACGATGAGCGTCAGCGGGATCACCGCAGCCAGCAACCGCAGGAACGCCATGGAACCCGGTGAGAACGTGTCACCGAGCGCGCGGATGCCGATGAACGCCGACGCCCACAGCACGACGGTGACGATGGCGGCCAGAGCCGGCAGGGAAGCGGTGGCGGACCCAGCCGATGCCGGTGTCGGGCGCGAGGACATGTGTTCCAGATTCACTCATCCGGCACTTCAGGACAAGTGAATACTTGTTCCGAACATTTCAGCGCCGCTGCACAGTTGCCGCGGTATCGTCGCCCCATGGTCGACATCCACCGCCTTCGGGTTCTGCGCTCGGTCATCGGCGAACAGTCCATCGGCGGAGCCGCGGCCTCGCTCGGATACACGCCGTCAGCGGTCAGCCAGCACATCGCCACCCTGCAGCGCGAGACCGGGTTGTCGCTGGTGGAGCGAGACGGTCGCGGCATCGTGCCCACCGAGGCCGGCACCATCCTGGCCCGCGAGTCCGACACCGTCTTCGAGCAGATCGCCCGTATCGACGGTCTGATCTCGGAGCTGCGCGACGGCCGGCTCGGTCAGCTGCGCATCAACTACTTCGCCTCGGCGGGCGCCACCTGGATCCCGCCGATCGTCGCCACCATCTCGCGCGAGTTCCCCGGATTGCGACTGGATCTCCGCCTCATCGAGCTGATGGGCCCGTCGTCGGCGGCGCCCGACATCGAGATCTATGTCGAGGACAGTCAACGCCCGTCCGCGGACGTGGCCGGGTTCGTCGGACGCCGGCTGACCACCGACCCGTATTCCGCTGTCGTACCCGTGGATTCAGCATGGGCGGCTCTGGAGTCGGTGACCCTGCGCGAACTCTCCCAGGTGCCGTGGGTCGACAACGACGTGGCGCGGGGCCCCTGCCGGCAGGCAGTGCTCGACGCATGTACGTCGGTCGGTTTCGTACCCGACTTCAGTGTCGAGACCCAGGACTACCCGACCGCGATACGGTTCGTCGCGGCCGGGGTCGGACTCACCGTCGTCCCCCGGCTCGCGCTCGTCGACCTGCCGCCCGGCGTCACGGCAGTTCCCATCGTCGACCCGACGCCCGCACGCGAGGTGCGGGTCCGGGTACGACAGAGCGGACTCGACCTACCGCCCGTTCAACGGGTGCTCGAGATGCTCGACGCCGCGGTCGCGCAGGGTTTTTCGTGATCAGCCGAGCTTACGTAGGCGCGGTGCGAGGTCGCGTTCGAAGTTCTCCAGGAACCGCTGCTGGTCGTGGCCGGGGGCGTGGAAGACGAGGTGGTTGAGCCCGGCGTCGGTGTAGAACTTGACCTTCTCGACGGCCTCGTCGGGGTCGGAGGAGACGATCCACCGCTTGGCGACCTGTTCGATCGGGAGCTCGTCTGCCAGCCGCTCCATCTCGGTCGAGCTGTTGACGCTGTGCTTCTGCTCCGGGGTCAGCGACAGCGGGGCCCAGAAGCGGGTGTTCTCCAGCGCCAGTTCGGGATCGGGATCGTAGGAGATCTTGATCTCGATCATCTTGTCGATGGTGTCGACATCGCGCTCGGCCTTTGCCGCACCCTCGGCGACCGCGGGTAGCAGCTTCTCGGTGTAGAGCTCGGGCCCCTTGCCCGAGGTACAGATGAAGCCGTCCCCGGCACGCCCGGCGTAGCGTGCGACCACCGGCCCGCCGGCGGCGACGTAGACCGGGATCGGTTGCTCGGGAATGTCATACATGTAGGCGCCCTGCGTGTGGTAGTACTCGCCGTCGAAGTTGACCTCTTCGCCGGTCCACAGTTCGCGCATGAGCTTGATGGACTCGCGCAGGCGCGCGAAGCGTTCCTTGAACTCCGGCCACTCTCCCTGGAAGCCGGTCGCGTACTCGTTGAGCGCTTCGCCGGTGCCGACACCGAGCATGATGCGTCCGGGGTAGAGGCAGCCCATCGTGGCGAAGGCCTGCGCGATGACCGCGGGGTTGTAGCGGAAGGTCGGGGTCATGACCGAGGTGCCGATCTGCACGCGCTTGGTGCGCTCGCCGACCGCCGCCATCCAGGCCAGCGAGAACGGGGCGTGGCCGCCGTTGTGCCGCCAGGGCTGGAAGTGATCGCTCACCGCAACCGAATCCATGCCGTGCTCTTCGGCCGCGACCGCGATCTCCACCAGCTCGCGCGGATCGAACTGCTCCGCCGATGCCTTGAAACCGAGCTTGAGTTCTGCCATGTCCATCGCTCCTTTGCCACCGGCCCTCACCCGCCGGCGCGGGCCGGTCTGCGGAGTCGGCCCAATCGTCGTGTGACCTCGCATACCAACGTAGAGCATGCGGACAGACGCCGACGTCGGGAGCCGGACGGGACCTCAACCGGCCGGTGGCGGGCCAGCACATCCGCACTCGGGATTCCTCCCGCAGCGAACACGCTGGACCTCAAGTTGGGTTTAAGTTCTACCGTGGACGGCATGAGTATGCAGTCCGTGGCCTGGGACATGATGTACAAGTCCTCCACCCAGCCCAGCAGCAAGCGATTGCGGGGCGACCGCCGGGTGACACTTCGCCGTATCGGTGGGTTCGCCCGACCGCACCGACGCCGGATCGGATGGTTCCTCCTGCTGTCGGTCTTCACCGCTGTGCTGACCGTCGTGACCCCGCTGCTGGCGGGTCGCGTCGTCAACCTCATCACCGAGAGCGGCTCGGAGATGATGATCGTCGGACTCGCGGTCGCCATCGCGCTGATCGCCGTCGCCGAGGCCGCCGCGGGAATCGGGGTCCGGTGGCTGTCGGCGAACATCGGGGAGGGTCTCATTCTCGACCTACGGCGAGCTGTCTTCGACCACGTGCAGCGGATGCCGATCGCGTTCTTCACCCGCACCCGCACCGGGGCCCTGGTGAGCCGGCTCAACAACGACGTCATCGGCGCCCAGCGGGCATTCAGCGACACCTTGTCCGGCGTCGTGTCCAACATCGTCACCCTCACCCTGACGCTGGGCGTCATGATCGCGATCAGCTGGCAGATCACATTGCTGGCGCTGATCCTGCTGCCGGTCTTCGTGATACCGGCGCGGCGGATGGGCCGGCGCATGGCCGCGCTCTCCCGCGAGGCCGCCGAGCACAACGCCCGCATGTCCACGCAGATGACCGAGCGCTTCTCCGCCCCCGGCGCCACGCTGGTGAAACTGTTCGGGCGCCCCGATCTCGAGTCGCGCGAGTTCGCCGACCGCGCCGACCGGGTCCGCGACATCGGCGTACGGCGGTCGATGTTGCAGGCGTACTTCATGACGACGCTGATGCTGGTGTCGGCGCTGGCCCTCGCCCTGGTCTACGGGCTCGGCGGATGGCTTGCGGTACAGGATCATCTGTCCGCGGGCGCGGTCGTCTCACTGGCCCTGTTGCTCACCCGGATGTACGCGCCGCTCACGGCCCTGGCGAACGCACGGGTCGAGATCATGAGCGCCCTGGTCAGTTTCGAGCGCGTCTTCGAGGTCCTGGACCTACAACCCCTCATCGCCGACGCACCCGACGCCATCCCGGTGCCCGGCACCGACAGCGGGCGGCCCGTGCCGGTGTCCGTCCGATTCGACGACGTGTCCTTCGCCTATCCGGCGGCGGACAAGGTGTCGCTGGCATCGCTGGAAGAGGTTGCCCAACTCGACAATCGGGCCGGCACGACGGTCCTGCACCATGTCGACCTCGATGTCCCGGCCGGCAGCATGGTGGCTCTCGTGGGCAGTTCCGGTTCCGGCAAGTCGACAATCGCGAGTCTCGCGACCCGCCTCTACGACGTCGACGAGGGCTCGATCCAGCTGGCCGGGGTCGACATCCGGAAACTGCAGACCGCATCGGTCCATCGAACCGTCGGTCTCGTCACCCAGGACGGCCACCTCTTCCACGACACCATCCGGGCGAATCTCGTGCTCGCCCAGCCGAACACGTCCGATGACGAGATCTGGGACGCACTGCGACGGGCTCGGCTCGACGAGCTGGTCGGCTCGCTGCCCGACGGACTCGACACCGTCGTCGGCGAACGCGGTTACCGGCTGTCCGGCGGTGAGCGCCAACGCATGACGATCGCCCGCCTGTTGCTCGCACAACCGTCGGTGGTCATCCTCGACGAGGCGACCGCGCATCTCGACTCGACGTCGGAGGCGGCGGTCCAGGCGGCGCTCGGCGAGGCCCTCGAGGGACGGACCTCGATCGTCATCGCGCACCGGCTGTCGACGATCCGGGCCGCCGACGAGATCGTCGTGCTCGAAGCCGGGCGTGTCGTCGAACGCGGTGATCATCCGACGCTCCTGGCGCGCAACGGACGCTACGCCGAGCTCTACCGCACGCAGTTCGCCGAGGACGACCCCGAGGACTCGGATTCGCTGACGGCGTGACCCTTCGTGACGCGGCCTCCGCAAGCTCCGCCCAACCATTGCTCCCTGAGGAGGCCGGAGCTTGCGGAGGCCGTCACGAAGGGTCCTGGTGAGATGCGTCGCCAAGCCCTTCGTGGCTCGTCGCTAGCGCTCCTCGCACCTCAGGGAGGATAGGGAGGGCGTCGCTTGCGCTCCTCGCACCTCAGGGAGCAATGGATATGTCGTTCTCTCGGATCAGGAAGCGGGGGGGAGTTCAGTCGTCGAGGTCGTCGAAGTTGTCGATCAGGCCGCGGCGGCGGGGGCGATCGTCGGTGTCCTTGACCCGCTCGCTGAAGCGGCGTCGGAGCTGCATGGCGATCAGCACGACGTTCACGATCACCACGGCGATCCCGATGGCCACCCAGAACCACCGGCCCTCCTGCCACCAGCCGACGGTCAGCCAGCCGATGCAGAAGATGAGTATGGTCGCGCCGACGATGGTCAGCGTCATCGAGAACGTTTGCGCGCTCCGCGAGAAGTCGGGGCCGGTGGTCACGATGATCTCCTGCATTCGGGGACGGTGCGTTGTCTCGGCTAGCCCCAGAGAACGGTGTCGTGGTGGTTCAGATCAGGACTGGATCACCATGACAACAGCGACGAGGACGGCCACCACCACTATCGCAGCGACCAGCAGCATGACCTGCCTCGGGCCCGGCATCTCGCCGCCGCTGACCAATGCGGTGGTCGTGCGCCGCCAGCGCCAGGCACCCAATACCGCCAGTCCGCCGCCCAGCGCGACCATCAGGACACCGAGCACGATGTCGATGAGCGGGGTGGTCTCGTCGGGCGACAGATAGACGACGGCGATACCGGCCGCGATGAAGCCGAGCGCGGTGCGGACCCACGCGAGGAGCGTGCGCTCCGCGGCGAGCGTGAACCGGGCGTCCACCGCGCCGGGCGGTCTGGTCTCCAGCTCGTCGGCGTACGACTGCCCCGGGTTCACCGCATCCGGGGTCGCCGGGTTCGGGGTACTCACCCCGTCAGCCGGCCCGTTTGCCCGTTCGCTCGTCAGTGGTCTTGCCCTCTCGGATCGCTTCGGCGGCGAAGGCCGCGGTCACCTCGACCGCGTCCAGGGTCTCCGGGTGGCGGGCGCTCAACACCGGGAAGGCGTGCACCTGCCATGCGTAGAGGTGCGCCACGGCCGTGACGCCCGCAGCGTCGAGCGACTCGACGAGGTCGATGACGTCGGGCTCGAGCATCTCACCTTCGGCCGCGACCAGCACGGTCGGCGGGAACGAGGTGAGATCGGCGTCGGCGATGCGGCGCACACCGGTCAGCTGGACGGGCCCCTGGTCGAATTGGGGCGCCAGCCGGGCCATCTTCGACTTGGGCAGATAGGCGTCGGATCGACTCGAACGGTCCGGATGGACCCCCAGGTCCATGTCGAGGAGCGGCGAGAACCCGATCAGCGCCGTGGGTGTGGGCAGGCCGCGGGCCGTGGCGGCCTCGACCACCTTCGCGGCCAGGAAACCGCCGGCCGAGTCACCGGCGACGATCACCCGTCGGAAGCCACGCTCGTTGATCAGCTCCGCGTAGGCGTCGACCGCGTCCACGACGGACGTCCCGACACCGGCCTTCGGCAGCTGCCGGTACTCGAGTGAGAACACCGGCACCTCACACGCCCGCGCCATCCGCGCGGCGATCGATCGGTGGGTGCCGAGCCCGCAGACCACGAAGGCGCCGCCGTGCAGGTAGAGCATCGCGGTGTCGCCGTCCCGGCGTGACGGTCCGACCGGCATGATCAGCTCGGCGGGCTGCCCGGCGAGGACCAGCTGCTCACGGACCACTCCGCGGGGCTTGGGTCCAACGGCAAAGATGCGGTCGATGAGGAACAGCCCCGCCAGCCCCTGCTTGTTGACCGGCCACAGCGCCAGGGTCGGTTTCAGGAGCGCACGCGCACCGAACCAGATGGGGAACGACCGCAGGCTCGGCCGACGGTGATGAACGATGGGCATCAGATTCCTCCTGTGCCCGAACGTACACCCCGCGAGCGTCCGTTTCAGTCCGTTCGTCGGGGTCGCCGTTCACGGTGTCGAGGGCGTTCGGTCACCTTCGTCGGCTATATTCTCGGACTCGTGACCAGATCGCGGATGCGCCCGGCAGGTGCCGTCTAGGTGCCCATTCCACCTCAATTCCTCCTGTCTGCACAGGCAGACCCGCCGCGCACCCTCTGCGACGTGCTCACCGCCACCGCGCGTGCACACCCGGATGCCGCGGCCATCGACGACGGCGAGATGACCCTCACCTACGGCCAGTTGCTGGCCGTGGTCCGCCGCACGGTCGCACATCTCGGCGAGGTCGGCGTCGGGCGGGGAAGCCGGGTCGGCATCCGGATGCCGTCGGGGTCGCGGGACCTGTACGTCGCGATCCTGGCGACCCTCTATGCCGGCGCGGCGTACGTGCCGGTCGACGCCGACGACCCGGACGAACGCGCCGAGCTCGTCTTCGGCGAGGCCGAGGTCGACGCCATCGTCGACGCCGACGGACCCCGTTCGACGAAATCGGCGTCGACGCCCGCGGAACCCCCTGCCCGCCCCACACCCGACGACGACGCGTGGATCATCTTCACCTCCGGTTCCACCGGCAAGCCGAAGGGCGTCGCGGTCACCCACCGCAACGCGGCGGCGTTCGTCGACGCCGAGGCGGCCATGTTCCTGCCGGACGCCCCGATCGGTCCGCACGACCGTGTCCTGGCCGGGCTGTCGGTCGCGTTCGACGCCTCGTGCGAGGAGATGTGGCTGGCGTGGCGCAACGGCGCGTGCCTGGTGCCCGCACCGCGCTCGCTGGTCCGCAGCGGCATGGACCTCGGGCCGTGGTTGGTGGCGCGCGACATCACGATCGTGTCGACGGTTCCCACGCTGGCGTCCCTGTGGCCGCCGGAGGCGCTGGAAGCCGTGCGGCTGTTGATCTTCGGCGGCGAGGCCTGCCCGCCGGAGCTCGCCGACCGGCTCGCCGTCCCCGGCCGCGAGGTGTGGAACACCTACGGCCCCACCGAGGCGACGGTCGTCGCGTGCGCCGCCCCGCTGGGAGGTGACGGCCCGGTCCGTATCGGATTGCCGCTGCGCGGTTGGGATCTCGCGGTCGTCGACGCCCAGGGCCAGCCGGTGGCCGAGGGCGAGGTCGGTGAACTCGTGATCGGCGGCGTCGGCCTGGCGCGCTACCTCGATCCCGCGAAGGACGCGGAGAAGTACGCACCGATGCCCACGCTCGGCTGGGAACGCGCCTATCGCAGTGGTGATCTCGTGCGCCTGGACACCGCCGGCCTGTTGTTCATGGGCCGCGCCGACGACCAGGTGAAGGTCGGCGGACGGCGCATCGAACTCGGCGAGATCGACAACGCTCTGCAGAACCTGCCCGGCGTGAGCGGAGCCGCAGCCGCGGTCCGCAAGTCCGCGGCCGGCAACAGTCTGCTCGTCGGCTATCTCGTGTCGGCCGATCCCGGCTTCGACGTCGCCGAGGCGCACGCCGAGCTGCGGCGACAGCTGCCCGCCGCGATGGTCCCCACCCTTGCCCTCGTCGACGAATTGCCCACGCGCACTTCGGGGAAGGTTGATCGTGATGCGCTGCCCTGGCCCCTGCCGGGCAGCGACAGACCAGTCGATGACGACGTTGAACTCAGCGAGACCGAACTGTGGCTGGCACAGCTGTGGACCGACGTCCTCGGCATGACCGTCTCCAGCCCGGACGTCGACTTCTTCGCCGAGGGCGGTGGATCACTGGCCGCGGCCCAGCTCGTCACCGCGGTCCGGGAACGCTACCCCGACATCTCGGTGGCCGATCTCTACGACCGTCCGCGCCTCGGGTCCATGGCCGAGATGCTCGACGCCCGCCGCCCGACGTCGAGCATCGATGAACGCCTCGTCGAACCGACCCCGCGCTCGGCCGGGCTGGCGCAGCTCCTGCTGACCATCCCGCTGACGACGCTCACCGGATTGCAGTGGGCCACATGGCTCGGTGTGGCGAACAACGTGGCGCTGCTCGTCGCCGACCGGATGGATCGCACGGTCGAGTGGCTGGTCGAGATCAACTGGTGGGTCCTGCTCGCGGCGTTCCTGATCTTCATCACCCCGCCCGGTCGCATGTGCATCGCGGCGCTCGGTGCGCGGGTGCTCCTCGCCGGGGTCGCTCCGGGCGTTCATCCGCGGGGCGGGAGCGTCCACGTCCGGCTCTGGGTGGCCGAGCGACTCCTCGACGCCAGCGGTGCCGCCAACCTGTCCGGTGCGCCGTGGATGATCTACCTCGCGCGGGCTCTCGGGGCGTCGATCGGGCGCGGCGTCGACCTGCACACCATCCCCCCGGTGACCGGACTGCTCACGGTCGGGGACGGCGCGTCCGTCGAACCCGAGGTCGACATCTCCGGATGGTGGATCGACGGCGACGACGTCCACATCGGCGAGATCGCCATCAAACGCGGCGCGTCGATCGGTGCCCGGTCGACGCTCACCCCCGGTGCGGTCGTCGGACGTGACGCGGTCGTCGCCCCGGGTTCGGCGGTGTTCGGCCGGGTCAAGGCCCGGCAGCACTGGGCCGGGTCGCCCGCGGTGAAGATCGGCAAGGCCGAGCATCCCTGGCCCGACCACCGGCCCCCGCGGGCGACGTGGTGGGTACCCATCTACGGACTGTCGTCGTTGGGGCTCGCCGCGATCCCCCTGCTCTCGCTGGCCTCGGGCCTGGCCGTCATCGGCGCTTGGGCGCTGACCGCGGACCGGTTGCGCGATGTCGGGATCCGGGCGCTGATCCTGTTGCCCGTGGCCACCGTCACGAGCTTGTTCGTGTTCGCGGCGATCACCGCGGTCCTGGTCCGGCTCGCCTCGATCGGGCTCCACACCGGGTATCACCCGGTCCGGTCCCGCGTCGGCTGGCAGGTCTGGATCACTGAACGCCTACTCGACGCGGCCCGCACCTATCTGTTCCCGCTGTATGCCAGCCTGCTGACCCCGACGTGGTTCCGCATCCTCGGCGCGAAGGTCGGTGAGGGAACCGAGATCTCGACCGCGCTCGTGCTCCCCCGGTTCACCACCATCGGCGACGGCGCCTTCCTCGCCGACGACACGATGGTCGCGTCGTACGAACTCGGTGGCGGCTGGCTGCACATCGACGAGGCGAAGATCGGCAAGCGCTCCTTCCTCGGCAACTCCGGCATGACCGGCCCCGGGCGCAAGGTCCCCAAGAACGGTCTGGTGGCCGTGCTGTCGGCGACGCCCGACCGGGCCAAGTCGGGCTCGAGTTGGCTGGGCAGCCCACCGGTCCGCCTGCGCCGCACCGCCGCCGAGATCGACACCTCACGCACCTTCGACCCGCCGGCGACGCTCAAGGTCGCCCGCTCGCTGATCGAGACATTGCGCCTGGTGCCGGTCATGGTGTCGTTCGGGCTCGGCGTCGGACTGTTGCTCGCGCTGCAGTACGTGGCCGTCCATGAGCACTACGGGCTCGCGGCAGCGGTGAGCGGTCTGCTACTGCTGGTCGTCGGCGCGATCGCCTGCGTCACCGCGGCGGCGGCGAAATGGCTGGTCGTCGGCCGCATCACGGTGAGCGAACATCCGCTGTGGAGTTCGTTCGTGTGGCGGAACGAGCTGTCCGACGCCTTCGTCGAGACAGTGGCGGCTCCGTGGTTCGCCAACGCCGCGACCGGCACGCCGATCCTCAACCTGTGGCTGCGGATGCTCGGCGCCAAGATCGGCCGCGGCGTCTGGTGCGAGACCTACTGGCTGCCCGAGGCCGACCTCGTCACCCTCGGCGACGGCGCGACCGTGCAGCGCGGCTGCGTCGTGCAGACCCACCTGTTCCACGATCGGGTCATGGCCATCGACCGTGTCACGCTCGGGGCGGGCGCGACCCTCGGCCCGCACTGCGTCGCCCTACCGGCGTCCGGACTCGGCGACTCGGCGACCGTCGGACCGGCATCGCTGGTCATGCGCGGCGACGTGGTCCCGGCCCACACCCGCTGGCAGGGGAACCCCATCGCTCCCTGGCCACGCTGATCCGAAGGGACCGCACAACCGCAGGTCACAGCCCCTGTTCCCTGAGGTGCGAGGAGCGAAAGCGACGAGCCACGAAGGGTTGGCGACACACCTCACCAGGACCCTTCGTGACGCTCGCAAGCTCGCTCCTCAGGGAGCAAAGATGTGACGCTCGCAAGCTCCGGCCTCCTCAGGGAGCAGTTAGAGGGCTCACTCCGGGCGCACCGGGCTCTTTCGTAGTTCCGGCTCAGACCGCGGGCTCCCCGGTGGCCGGCTGCTCGACCTTCTTCGGCAGCGTGAGCAGCGTGGCGATCGACAGCGCGACAAGCATGATGCCGCCGACCCAGGCCAGCACCTCGAGCGAGAACGCGGGCAACACCATCATCACGATGCCCGCGATGATCGCGATGATGCCGGAGAGGATCAGGAACCAGGTGGGTGCGTGCCCGGACTTGGTGATCGCGGCGTACAGGTCGGCGACTCCCTGGAAGATCCAGCCGATGCCGATGAACACCGCGAGCAGCCAGACCGCGTCGCCCGGGCTGAACAGTGCGATCACCCCGGCCAGCAGCACGATCGCGCCGACGACGCCGAGCATCACCCGGACCCCGGTACTGAGGAACGACGCCGCGAAGGCCTGGTAGATGCGGAAGATGCCGGCGATGATCAGCGAGATGGCGAACAGGATCGCGAGCACGACGATGGTCGGTCCGGGCCACAGGATCGCGATGACCCCGATCACGATGCCGACGATCGACGTGATGATGAGTGCCGTGCGCACGGCACCGACCAGTTCGTCGGGGAAGTGTTTGGTGTACACCGTGGCGAAAGTCATGGTGGGAGGTTATCCGGCACAGCAGGATCCGGCGCGCTATTCGCTCAGGAGCGGCACAAACCCGACCGCATCGCCGACGCAGATGAACAGCGGGGTAACAAGTAACGATGACCAACATCGCGTTCTTCGAGCCGATCTCCGACACCGGCCGGCCCGACGCCGGTCTCCGATACCGGCCGACACCCTTCGCCGCCAGCCTGTGGGCGCCCGGCACCCTGAACGGTCCGGCGGTGTGCGGCCTCGCCGCGCGGGCGGTCGAGACCGAGTTCGGTGATGATGAATACGTACCCGCCCGGTGCACCATCGACCTCTTCAAGGCCGCGCGCGACATCGTCACCTCCACCCGGGTCCGAATCGTCCGATCGGGCGGACGAATCCGGGTCGTCGACGTCGACGTGCTCCAACACCCCGAAGGTGCGGATGAGGTGCTCGTCGCGCGCGGCACGACGGTGTTCCTGCGCACCTCGACCAACCCGCCCGGGCAGCGGTGGCATCGCCCCGCGGACGCGGTCACCTTCCACCCACCCGAGATCGCCTCCGATGACGACCTGTCCCCCCGGTTCGCCTCCGATGCCGCGGACGACACCGTCGGTGAATGGGAGCGCGACATGGGCAATCACCAGAACGGGCACCGCAAACGGATGTGGTCGCGGGCCGCGCCCATTGTGGCCGGCGAGAAGCTCACCCCGTTCCAGCGGGCGGTCGTCAGCGCCGAATCCGCCAGCCTGGTGTCGAACTGGGGCACCACCGGCATCGGATTCATCAACTGCGATCTGACCGTCGCCCTGAGCCGTCTGCCGTCGGGTGAGCGGGTCGGGGTCGAGGCCGACGTCCACATCGAGGACGACGGCGTCTCGGTCAGCAACGCCGGACTCTACGACGCCGACGGCATGTTCGGGACCGCGCTCGTGACCGCGGTGAACAACGCCGCCGCGCAGATCGACTTCACCACCGTGGACACCTCGGAGCGCTATCGCGAAGCCTGAGTTCGACACGACCGTTCGCGGTGGTCGGGCACCGTAGCGGACCTCACACATATCTCTCAGGTCTTGATAAGGTCACGGCCATGACACGGCGCCTCGCACGGCTTTTCCTGGGTCTTGTCGTCACTTTGCTCGCTCTGGCCCTGACGACGACCCTGGCCGCCTCACCCGCCCACGCCGCCCGCTACGCCAACGGTCCGGCGACCATCGTCAACCGATTGACGGGGCCGTTCGCGATGAACGACACCATCGGACGGTTCAACATCGTCGGTACCGATCTCGGTGTCATGTGGGACAACGGCCGAGGTGAGATCCTCACGGCGTTCGGTGACACCCAGTCGTTCAACGGGTGGTCCCTCCTGTACGGCGAGCTCTACTACTGGCGGTCCAACGTCCTGCTGCGCAGCACGGACCGCCATCTGGCCGACGGCATGACGTTCACCTCGCACGCCGGCCGGCCGGGTCATGCCAAGCGCCTGCTCAAGCCGAACGTCCGCCGCGAGATCACGATCATCCCGACCGCCGGCGTGGCTGCCAACGGCAAGCAGTACATGACCGTGATGTCGGTCAAACGGTGGGATTCGCCCGGCATCTGGACCACCAACTGGGCGGGCCTCGTCTCCTCCACCGACAACGGCGAGAACTGGCGCTCGGTCGGTGCGTTCCGCCCCAATGGCGGCGGCAACAAGAAGTTCCAGATGGGCGCCTTCCTGAAGGTCGGCAAGACCGTCTACTACTACGGCACACCCGACGGCCGCTGGGGCGGTGTCTACCTCGCGCGCGTCGACGAGAAGGACATCGAGAATCTCGGCAAGTGGCAGTACTTCTCGTACGGCCGTTGGGTTCCGAACAACCCCGACGCAGCCACCCCGGTGATGGGCGCCCCGACGGGCGAGATGTCGGTCCAGTGGAACGACTATCTGGGCAAGTACATCTCGCTGGCGAGCCAGGACGTCGGCGTGACGCTGCGCACCGCCGACAACCCTTGGGGCCCATGGACTTCCGGTGAGATCGTCGCACCCTCGGTGGACCCGTACACGGGTTACGCGCCGTACATCCACCCGTGGTCGAAGGGCAGCACCCTCTACTTCACCTACTCGGTCTCCATCGGCTATCAGGTGTACCTCATGCGTCTGCCGCTGCGGCGCGGCTGATCTCGACCACTGCCATCGGGGCGGTTGCCCCGAGGCTGCCGATGATCAACTGGCGGCGATGGTGAGCACGACCAGCGGGATGGGGCGATCGACCTTGGACTGGAAGTCCGCCAGCAGTGGGTTGTTGGCCAGCACCCAGGCTGCGAACTCGTCGTAGTCCTCGCCTTCGAGCACCTTGCCGGTCCCCTCGTGCGTCTTGTTTCGGAACTCGATCCTGACCTGTGGATTCGCCTTGATGTTGTACCACCATGCCGGGTACTTGTCGTCGATGAACGAGCTCACGTACATGATGTCGTCGCGGTAACAGGGCCCCAGTGGAACCGTGTGCGGCTTCCCGCTCTTGGCCCCGGTGGTGGTGAGCAGGATGAGGTCCGCGCCACCGTAAGCGCCGCCCACCTTGCCCGCGTTCTCCCGAAACTCCTTGATCACATCATCGTTCCAGTTGGCGATGCCACCCTCTTGATCCCACGCCTGGTTCCACGGCGCGTTCGGATCGTCGTAGTCGGTGATATTGGTCTGATCGGGCTGTCCTGCTGTCGATTCGGTTTCACTCATGATCCGAGTGTGTCGTCGAGTTAGGACAGTTACGGTCCTAACTCAAAATCGCTACGAAACTCGTCCTGCGCCTGTCGGTAGGTGACCCGCCGACACGTCGGGGCGGTTGACGTCCGTTTCCGGACCCAACCGCCCCGGCGCGTCTGTTGGTGCTCAGCTCTGGCCGAGCATGCCCTTCATCTGGTCGATCTCGGCCTGCTGGGTCCGCTTGACCTCTAGGGCAAGGGTTTTCGTCGCGGAGTCGACGCCGTCGGCGAGTACAGCATCGGCCATCGCGATGGCGCCCTCGTGGTGCCGGATCATGCCCTCGAGCCAGAGCCGGTCGAACTCGGGACCGCGTGCGTCCCGCAAGGCGGCCATCTGGTCCGGGCTGAGCATGCCCGGCATCGCGGAGTGACCACCGTGGCCCATGTTCTCGTGGCCGTCGTCGAGGCCGTCGGTACTGACGCCCCAGCTCTGCAGACGGTTCTCCATCTGCTCGATCTCGGCGTCCTGGGCCTTCTCGATCGTCGACGCGAGGGCGATCAGTTCCGCATTGTCCGTCCGGCCCTCGACGAGTTCGGCCATCTCCACGGCCTGGTCATGGTGTCCGATCATCGTCGAGGTGAACTCGACGTCGGCCTCGTTGTGAGTGGCCGACGCCGGAGCTTGCGTCGCCACCGATGCCGAGGTGTTGGCGGAGGTGGCGTCGCTCGCTGTTTCGTCGGGCGAGCAACCGGCGACTGCGATGAGTGCCGCCGCGGCCAGGCCGATCCCTGCCGCCGTCCGGATACGGCGCCGAGATGTGTTGTGTACGTACATGAGTGCATTCCTTGCTGCTGTCGGAGTTCCCGGCGGGCGCGACGCCGGCCGAGAGGGAGGAGAGATGACGACACGACGGACCGAGCGGTCCGCGGAGGTCAGCTCAGCAGCGGATCACCTGTAGTTGCAGATGGGAGTACATGGCCCACGGCGGCGGACGACCCAGGATCGTCGTCCGACGGCGAGCGGTGTCGACGATCCGCGGAAACGCCGCAAGCGACCAGAGCAGGAGAACGAGAACCACGGCCGGAAGATCGACGCCCGCCGCACGGATGAACACGCAGTCGTGCGAGTGCTCACCGCAGTCGTCGGTTCCGGTCATCTTCGGGGCTGACGTCATCGTCGACGATGCCGTGAGCGCCGAATGCTCCGCATGGTGGGACATCCCGCTCTCGCCGTGTAATTCCGGCCCGCTCGCTCCGCTCCCGGCGCCGCCACCGGAAGGCCCGCCATGACCCGACACCACCGTGTGCATCAGCATCACGGCGAGAGCGAGCACGAGAACGAGTGCGCGGCGCCGTACGACGGCGCCACGACCGGTTCTGCGGCGGCGGCTCACGGTGCCAGGTTACGAGGTCAGGATGCCGTCGTCGACGCCCTGGCGTCATCGGGACGCCGATCGTCTCCCGACTCCGACGCTGCATCCTCGGCGGCTCGGCGTCGTTGTCGTGGGATCAAGATCTTGCGATCGATGATCTGGTAGGTCGCGACCACCGCGGCGGCCAGCAGCCACCCGAGCACGATGTCGAAGATGTAGTGCTCGGCGGTGTACACCAGGGCGAACGCCATCGCGAGGGCGTAGCCCATGAACAGTGTCTTGCCGAGCGCCTTCACCCGCGGCCACATGAAGAGCGCGAGGAGCATCGTCAGACCCGCGTGCAGCGACGGGATCGCGGCCACCAGGTTGGACTTGCCCTGCCCGACCTCGACGAGGTTCGACGCCGCATGGATGTTGAGGTACCCCCAGCCGCGAGCCGAGATCCGTTCGACGTAGGGGTTGGCGTCCGGATACTCGTTGTCCAGCGTCCCGAGCAGACCGCCGGGCTCCTCGGCCTCGGGCGAGTACATGCAGATCGGGTCACGCGGGAAGTCCTGGACCTCGGCCGCGGTGCATCGCGCGGCGGCCCACGGCGGGGCGCCCGGGACGAGGGTGTAACCGACCAGGGCGAGGAAGGTCGTCGCCACGAAACACGCCGCGTAGCGTCGCCAGGCGGCGCGGTCCTTCAGCCACAACACGGCCGCGACCGCGTACGGGATGATGAAGTACGACATGTAGACGATGCTGACGATGACCTCCCACCAGGGCGGACTCGCCTGCTTGAGGTGCTCCTGCAGCCATGCCGTGGGATTGACCCCGCCGGTCAGCCAAGCATCGAAATCGATCGCCAGATGCCAGTGGGTGGGCATGTCGACGATGCGCGCGACGTCCCGGGTCCAGTCGTAGAGGATCAGGATCAGCGCGAACGGCGCCCAGTCGATGAGGATCGTGATGAACTTGCGCCGGCCGATACAGGCAGCCGCGAGTCCCAGACACATCAGGATGATCAGGCGCGTGCGGTCGAAGGCCAGACCGTAGAGGGCGACGTGCACCGCCATCAGCACGATCCAGGCGCCGATCGCGATGCGCCGGACCATCGTCAGATCGCGACGGCTCTCGGGATCGGCTTCCATCTCGGCGGCGGCGGCCAGGTCGTCGAGGATCGGTTCCACACCCGCGCGCCCGGTGTCGTCGCGGTCGGTGTCCTCACGACCGGTGACCACCACGGAGTCCTTGGTGTCGGAGGTGGTCGCCTCGGCGCTCTCGCGCTCGTCGCGCTTGGAGGGTCTGCCCGGCTGCGGGACGCCCACCGTCTCGTCGACACTCACCCGACACAACCCCGCCCGTCACACCCCGCAGGGCAACCACCCACTTAAACTGCCGTCAGTGTAATGGCCATCTGTTGTTCGCGAGCCAAGCCGACGGCCAGGCATGTCGGATTTGAGCATTTCCGGCGCCGCGACCCAGGGCGAACGGTCTCCGCCAGCGGTTTTCGCCGGACACCTCGCCGATCAGGGTGTTGTGGATCACACTGGAGGGCGTCGATCCCTTGAAGGAGGTCTCGGTGCCCAATCGCTACCTGCGCTACGGCGACCAGCGCTACATCATCAACAAGGAGGCGGAGGCCCGTCTCAACCGCACCCTCGACGCGGTGTACGCCGACGGAACCCGCGGTCACGAGTGGCTGAACCTCTATCACGACAGCGCGGCACCGTGTCGACTCCTCATCGCACCCGGGGTCCCGATCACCATCGAGACCGAGCCCTGTCTGGGCGACTGATCTCCCGTCGCCGCGGAGAGCCGGTTGGACGAAGCAGGTGACCGCCCCGGCGTGTCCCCGTGATCCATGACGACGGGCGCGTCCGCGTGTCAGGGCGGGCCACTATCGTTGTCGCATGCGCATCGGAGCCCATCTTCGCGAGGACGCCGACCCCTTGGCCACTGCGGCCGAGCTCGGGATCGATGTCTTCCAGATGTTCGTCACGGATCCTCAGAGCTGGAAGAAGCCGCAGCCGAACCCGCGCGCGGCGGAGTTCCGTGAGTCCGACATCGACGTCGTCGTGCACTCGAGCTACCAGATCAACGTCGCCAGTCTGAACAACCGGCTGCGGATGCCGTCGCGCAAGGCCGTCGAGCAGCAGGCCGCGGCCGCCGCCGAACTCGGCGCCTTCGGTCTCGTCGTGCACGGCGGACATTTGCGCGACGGGGAGGACAGCGCCGAGGGATTCGCGAACTGGCGCAAGCTGTTCGACCGCCAGGCCGACAAGGGCGGTTTCGGCGTCCCGATCCTCATCGAGAACACCGCGGGCGGCGACCACGCGATGGCACGCACGCTCGAGTCCATCGACCGTCTGTGGGAGGCGGTCGGCGACTTCGACCAGGCCGGCTTCTGCCTCGACACGTGCCACGCCTGGGCCGGCGGCGAGGATCTCGTCGGACTCGTCGAGCGCGTCCGTCAGATCACCGGCCGGATCGATCTCGTGCACCTCAACAACTCTCGCGACGAGTTCGACTCGGGCCGCGACCGTCACGCCAACCTCGCGTCGGGCCACATCGACCCCGAGGTGCTCGTCGCCGTCGCCGAGGCGGCGGGCGCACCGGTCATCCTGGAGACGCCCGGCGACGGCATCCCCGATGATCTCGAGTACCTGCGCTCGGCGCTATAAGACGTCGATCACGACAGATTCCAGGCGGGCGCCGGCGGAGTCACCGGGTATGCGGCGACGTTCATGACGACCGTCCCGTCGCAGGGCCCGCCGTCGATCGTGGTCCGCCACACGCCCTTCAGCGTGCCGTCGCCCTGCGGGGTGTAGGTCGCGATCGACGTCGCCGGGCGCCACACCTTCGGCACACCCGCGCCCTGCCAGCAGTCCCATTCCCAGTCATAGCGATGCACCCAGGATCCTGCCTCCCAGGTGTAGCGCGGCGGCTGCGGCAGCGTCGAATTCGCGGGTTTCGGCCCGTCGATCACCGTCGCCACGCACGTACCGCCGTCGCACGATGTCCTGAAGGTGTAGTCGTCGGAGAAGTCCGGCTCCGCCTGCCGGGCCGCCAGGCTCGTTCCGGTCTTCGAGGCGGCGAACCGCTTCAACGAATACACGCCGTCCCACGAGGGCGTCGCCGCGGCGTCTGCCGGGGCGACAGCCACCAGAAGTCCGGCGGCCAGGGCGACGATCGAGATCACGACGCTCACGAAACCTGTCGCACTGACACGTGCGGGTCCGATCACCAGTCTGCGCATCCTTTCATTGGAACGTACTCGCGGTTCCTGCGCCGGCGTTGCGGATTTCTCGGCGCTCCGGGTGCGCCAACCGGCGCAGATCACACATCTTCTGATTGATCCGGCGGGGATATGCGGCTACTCTAGGGTTACCGGCGAGTAACATAGCTCAGACCGAACAGCCCCCTCATCCGGCCGGTACGCGCACAACCGCGAGCGATCGGACCGGGTCGAGGACGCCATCGCAGACGGCCACACCAGACAAGGAACAACCATGGGCCATTACAAGAGCAACATGCGCGACCTGCAGTTCAATCTCTTCGAACTGTTCGAGCTCGACAAGGTACTGGAGTCCGGCGACTTCGGGGACCTCGACCACGAGACAGCCGTCGACATGCTGCGCGAGGTCCGTGCGCTGGCCGAGGGCCCGATCGCCGAGTCCTTCGTCGACGCCGACCGCAATCCCCCGGTCTTCGACCCCGACGAGCACACCGTCACGATCCCCGAGTCGTTCAAGAAGTCGTACAACGCCCTGGTCGAGGGCGGCTGGGACAAGATCGGCATCGCCGAGGAGCTCGGCGGCCTGCCGGCCCCGCGCTCGCTGTACTGGGCCATCGGCGAGATGATCCTCGGCGCCAACCCGCCCGTGTTCATGTACGCCGCCGGCGCAGGCTTCGCGAACATCTTCTACAACAACGGCACCGACGAGCAGAAGAAGTGGGCCGCCATCTGCTCCGAGCGCGGCTGGGGCGCCACCATGGTGCTGACCGAGCCCGACGCCGGTTCCGACGTGGGCGCCGGACGCACCAAGGCCGTGCAGCAGGAAGACGGTTCCTGGCACATCGACGGTGTGAAGCGATTCATCACCTCGGCCGATCAGGACATGACCGAGAACATCTTCCACCTGGTGCTCGCCCGCCCCGAAGGCGCCGGCCCGGGCACCAAGGGTCTGTCGCTGTTCTTCGTACCCAAGTACCACTTCGACTTCGAGACCGGCGAACTCGGCGAGCGCAACGGCGTCTTCGTCACCAACGTCGAGCACAAGATGGGCATCAAGGCGTCCGCCACCTGTGAGGTCACCTTCGGACAGCACGGCACCCCCGCCAAGGGCTGGCTCGTCGGCGACGTCCACAAGGGCATCGCGCAGATGTTCGAGGTCATCGAGCACGCGCGAATGATGGTGGGCACCAAGGCCATCTCGACCCTGTCGACCGGTTACCTGAACGCGCTCGAGTACGCCAAGGAGCGTATCCAGGGTGCGGACATGACCCAGATGACCGACAAGTCCGCACCGCGCGTGTCGATCACCCACCACCCCGATGTGCGTCGTTCGCTGATGACACAGAAGGCCTACGCCGAAGGTCTGCGCGCGATCTACCTCTACACCGCGTCGCACCAGGACACCGCCGCCGCGAAGATCGTGTCCGGCGCCGATGCCGAGATGGCCCACCGCGTCAACGATCTGCTGCTCCCGATCGTCAAGGGCGTCGGCTCCGAGCGCGCCTACGGCACCCTCGGTCACGAGTCGCTGCAGACGCTCGGCGGGTCGGGATTCCTCCAGGACTACCCGATCGAGCAGTACATCCGTGACTCGAAGATCGACTCGCTGTACGAGGGCACCACCGCCATCCAGGCCCAGGATTTCTTCTTCCGCAAGATCATCCGCGACAAGGGCCAGGCGCTCGCGCACGTCGCCGGGCAGATCCAGAGCTTCATCGACTCCGAGGCGGGCAACGGCCGGCTGAAGACCGAGCGGGCACTGCTGAAGACGGCGCTCGACGACGTGCAGGCGATGGCTGCCTCGCTGACCAACGATCTGATGGCGGCACAGGAGAACTCGACCGAGCTGTACAAGGTCGGACTCGGTTCGGTCCGCTTCCTGATGGCCGTCGGCGACCTGCTCATCGGCTGGCTGCTCCTCCGCCAGGCCGAGGTCGCCCTCGCAGCTCTCGACAACGGGGCCTCCGACGCCGACAAGTCCTTCTACGAAGGCAAGGTCGCCGTGGCGAGCTTCTTCGCGAAGAACATGCTCCCGCTGCTCACCTCGGTCCGCGTCACCGTCGAGAACATCGACAATGACATTATGGAGCTCGACGAAGCGGCCTTCTGAGACAAATCAGAGTCAGACGGAAGGCCGCCCGCCGAGGGACATCATGGAACTCGACGAAGCGGCCTTCTGAGCCCGACCAAACCGAGAACTCCCACCGGCGAATCCGCCGGTGGGAGTTCTTCTTTGCGTCGAGTCGGCGCACATCGCGGCTCAGACCCCGCGGTGCGGCATCGTCACTCGATCACGCTGAAGCAGTAACCGACCGGGCGCGGTTTCTCCGCGAAGTAGGTCCCGTCCGAGTCGGGACATTCGGGCTCCCCCGCGGCCTTGGTGTCCACGCGGATGTTCGTTCCGCCGGAAACCGGCGACCCACAGTCGATCTCACGAATGTCGGCGAGCGCGGTACCACCGGTCGCGGACGGGATGTAGTAACAACGACCCTCCTGGTACACCGGCGCCAGACAGAGCGCGCCCTCCTCGCCCGCGACCCAGTAGCGCGAGTAGTTGGGACCGCAGAGCCCTTGCGTGATGGACTTCTCCGCGACGACGTAGTGGAAGTCGGTGTCGCCGCAGGACACCTCGTCGGCCTTGAGGGTCTCCGGCTCCGCCGTCACGACGATGCACTCGCCGGCGTCGACGTCACTGGTGTCGGTGACCCCACCTCCCTGCGCCGACGACACCAGCACCCGCGCCACGCCACCGGCGATCACGATCAAGAGCAGCACCCCGACGATTCCCAGCGCGACCCACAGACCGGTGCGCTTCTTCTTCGGTGGCGGCGGGAACGGCGGCCCGGGCGGGTACATCCCGCCCGGCATCGGCCCCGGGTACGGCTGCGGCGCGCCGTAAGGCCCCTGATTTGGTGGCGGAGCACCGTAGGGCTGATTCGGTGGCGGATACCCGCCGTTCGGCGGGTACTGCCCGGGTTGCGGTTGTGGCCCGAATCGCGGGTCCCCCGGCTGGTATGGCGAGTTGGTCACGCCGCGAAGACTACCGCCACCTGCCGCCTCGTCCAGGGCACCGATGAACCTCGACTCGACTGATGGACTTCGATTGAAGTCCATCAGTCGAGGTGAGGTTCGCCGGTCGGGCGGCAGTACGGGTGAGCGGACCGTTCAGTCGAGGAGAGTGATGCAGTAACCGGTGGGAGTCGGTTTCGGCACGTAGTACTGCCCTTGGGCAGGCTCACAGGTGGGTTCCCGCGAGATCTTCGTGTCGACGCGGAAGTTGGTTGCACCAGGCTTCAACACCGGCCTGCCACAGTCGATCTCTCGAATCTCACCGAGTGCATTCCCACCGACCGCGCTCGGCTCGTAGTAGCACCGGGCCTGTTGATATACCTGCGCCACGCAGAGGACCTCCGTTGTACCCGGCCGTGCGTTCACAAACCAGAACAACGAGTACTCCGGTCCGCAGTTCGATTCGTTGACCACCTTGTCCGCCACCACGAAGTGGAAGTCTTTCGTTGCACAGGGCACTCGCTCCGCGCTGAGGTACCCGTCGCTGGGTGACAGCTGGATGCACTCACCGACGGCGACGTCATCGCTGTCGAACAGCCTGGGGCTGGACGGTAGTGACTCCATGAACCGGTTCAACCCGAAGGCCCCGACCGCGAAAACCACAAGACCGACAACACCGAGCGAAACCCACAACCAGGTGCGCTTCTTCTTCCGCTGCGGCGGCGGGAACGGCGGGCCTGGTGGGTACATGCCTCATCGGACTGCCGTAGGGACGCGGCGCCGCGTACGGCCGGTTCGACGGATAGAAGCCCGGGTGCGGAGGATAGTGCCCGGGTGGGGGTTGTGGTCCGACTCGCGGGTCCCCCGACTGATATGGCGAATTGGTCACGCGCGAACACTATCCCGAACCCCCCGATCACGGACTTTCGTATCCACCTGTCGATCCGTGACCGATGGGGCATCGGCGTATCGAGTCACCGACGAACCTCAGCTCGACTGATGGACTTCGATCGAGGTCCATCAGTCGAGCTGAGGTTCGTCAGTGGGGCGCGGTGACCGGATGGCAGCCCAGGCGTCGTGAATTCGTCTGCGGCTCAGGCATCCCTTCCCGACCGCACCCGCTCGACCACTTCCGCATAGAAGGTGGTGGTCAGGAGAACCATGGCCGTCACGAATCCACCCTCGCTGCCAGACCGTTTCGACCCCATGGACGACTCTATGGTCACCGTGAACTCGCGGATGTCGCGGCCGTCGGTGGGCATGACAGAGGTCGCGTCTGCGCGAATGTCCTTCAGCAACGCCGCGGTCGACTCGACCCGACTTCCCGCGTGATGCGCCGTGATCCGCAGATCGTCGGGCGCGCCGGAAAGTTGACGGACCAGCCAGTTGATCTTGGTCTGCGTTCGCCCTGACCGCGGGGCTGCGGTTTTCAACGAGCAGCCGATCCGCCCGCGGCCAAGGTCTGCGTGCATCGCCACCGGTCCAGCCGCTCCGGATACTCGCAACAACGCGAAGAGCTCCCCTGAATCGGCCAGTTGCCGAGCGCGGCTGACCGAATCGACTCGACTCGCCGGGGCTTGTGCAGTCACGCGCTGCCCGGTCAGTGCGCTGAGCCGGAGCGCGACGTGGCGGGCCAGACGATCGAATCGGTCGCACACGTCCGACGTCGAGTCGTCCGACGCGCCGACGGTCTTGTTCTTGACCGCTTCCCGGATCTTGACCCACTGCTTGCCCATGTCGTCGAAGGTCCGCATACCGGACTGGCTGTCGGCGGCGTACCAGAGGAGTTCCTCAAGAAGACGAGCTCGCACCCTGTCGTCGACGCCGACATGCTCGTGCACGATCATTGCCTCGGCGAGGACCTCCTCCCACGAAAGATGTTTCAGCACAGTGTTCTTCGGGGGCCGACCCTCGACAGCGAAAGGGTGGAGATCTGGGGAGGCCATCAGGTCGCCGCTGATCGTGATCACTGCGTCGAACGACTTCGCCTTGGCCAGTTTGAGGTAGGTTCCGACCTGATCCCCGGTCAGCTCCGCCCGGCCGGTTTTCACTTCGACAAGTGCTCGCCACACTTTGCTACCGCGACTCACCTTGATCAGTCCATCCGGGCGCACATCCTCACCCGACATCGAGAATCGAACTTCGGTGAATGTTTCGATACGTCCTCGCGGCGCTCCGGTCTGGCTGAGGACCGCGCGGCCGAACTCGGGGACCGTTTCCATTGTGGCCAACAGAATGGACGTCGTGCGCATCTCTTGTTCGGCGGCCGACTTGATGCCCGCAGATGGAAAGAGGCGCGCCCGCTTCCACTCCGACTCAACCTGTCGAGGTAGATATGCCAGAGTTCTCGACGCCCAGTCTTTCGGCAACGGCGCTGGGCGTCGTTTTCGACCGATCGAGACCTTCGTACCGGGCTCACTCTGTGAAGATGCGGTTTGTTGCACGGCGTCATCGGCACCCGGCACTCCGGTGTCGGCGGCAAGAGCCGCCTCGGCCGAACTCGTGTCAGGGACCGACTCGGAAATGTCCTGTTCCGCGTCCGGTTCCTCGTCCTCACCAGTCGAATCCAGGCTGCCGTCGACAGACTCTGTGTCGTCGACTTCGATCCCATGGTCGGAAACCAGGGCCTCGAGCCCTCCGTCGTAACCCTGACCGACGGCTCGGATCTTCCAGGCATCGTTGCGTCGGTATATCTCGCCGAAGATCAGCGCGCGTTCCGACGACAGACCTTCCATTGCGTGCACGACGAACGGAGCATCTGGCTCGTCTGCATGGGCGACGTACATGTTGACGAGCTCGGCGTCTCCGAAGCTCGCATCTGTCCGAGGGTCTGTGCTGGCCGTGACCATTATTCGCGCGACCGAATCGGGTATGCGCGCGAGATCGACCTCCACGGCATCTTTCTGACTGAACGAACTGCCGTCCGGGTCCTGCTGATGCACCTCGTGCGAGACCAGCCGTACAGCGCCTCCCACCCCCGTGGGCTGGTTGTAGAAGATCAGGTCGTCATTGGACCGCACTTGACCGTCGTCACCGAGGATGAGGATGCCGGCGTCGAGCCCGATCTCCTTGCCCGCAGCCGCTTCGGTCTGGATGACGACCACCAGCCGCGGTGAGTTTTCGCCGGCGACTTCGTCGACAGAGACGTTTCCACCCTTGGACAGCTCACGAAGCTCCACCTCGCCAACCTATTGGCAACACCCTGGTCGGCGTGTGGCAAATCGGACAAGTGGGTCGAATTCGAGGCCCATTCGATTGATTGGAGGATCGGTCCCCGCACATCCGCGGGCGAGGAGATCAGACCGCCTTCTTCCGCTTCCGCTGCCCGGCCCGGGCGGAGACCGCGGCGCCGAGGAGGATCATCCGCATGGTGCGCTCGGCGGCGTCGGCGAGGAGTTGCTCGCCATTGGCGACTGCCTCCGACAAGGGCATCGGTACCGTGATGATCGACGCGATCGCCCCGATCCCCACGTCGTGGACGGCGGGCGCACCGTGCCCGAGCGAACCCGCCAGCGCGACAACGGGCACACCCCGCAACTGGGCGCGGCGGGCCACCTCCGCGGGCACCTTGCCGCGAGGGGTCTGGAAGTCGATCGAACCCTCTGCGGTGATCACCAGATCCGCCTTGCCGATCCGATGATCGAGGTCGATGCCGGACAGCCCGGAATCGAGTAGTGCGTCGAACCGCGAGCGCAGTTTCCCGCCGGCTGCCGCCAGGCCCGCACCTAGTCCACCCGACGCGCCGGACCCGGCCCCCTGCCGATAGTCGATGTCGGCCAGCCCATCCCGCTGCAGTATGTCCGCCCAGACGTCGAGCGCCGCCGACAGCGAGTCGACCTGTGCGGGCGTCGCCCCCTTCTGCGGCCCGAAGACGCGGGCGACGCCGCTCGGTCCGCAGAGGACGTTGTGCGGGTTGCCCGCGACCACCACCTCGGTCTCACGCAACCGCGGATGCAGGCCGGTGAGATCCAGCGACGCCGCGCGCGCCAGTTCGTTTCCGCCGCGACCGATCTCGTCACCGTCATGGTCCAGGACGCGCGCACCGAGCGCCTGGAGCGCACCCGCGCCGCCGTCGCATGTGCCCGAGTCGCCGCAGCCGACGAGAATCGCCGACACCCCCGCGTCGAGGGCCGCGGCAATCAGTTGTCCCACTCCGTAAGTGGTGGTGGCGCCGGGATCTCGCTGCTCCGCCGGAACGAGTGCCAATCCAGCTGCGGCGGCCATCTCGACGACGCCGATGCGGTTCCGACCGACGCCGACCTCGGCCCAGTGCGACTGCACCGGCTCACCGGTGGGACCGCGGACGGTCAGCTCGTGGAGCCGCCCGTTGCCCGCGGCCGCCAGGATGCGTGCCGTTCCCTCCCCGCCGTCCGCGATCGGTGCGATGTCGACGCGCACCCCGGGGAGCGTGCGCCGCACCCCCGCGGCGATGGCGGTCGCCACCGACACGGCGTCGAGGCTCTCCTTGAAACCACTCGGGGCGACCAGGATTCGTTGCGGAACTCGGACAGACATCGGCACTCCTGTTGATCTATCGGACAAGGTTTTGTTGACGGGAGGGGAACTGGCGCCCGGAGGCACATTCGGGACAGTCGCGGCGATGCGACGGTCAGGACGAGAGCAGGGGCAGACCCAGGTAGGGCCAGACCCAGAACGCGAAGATGATGAGCAGCACCAGCGACACCGGCGCGAGCAGCGCCGACATCGTGAGCAGATGTCGGGGTTCGTAACCGGGGACGTCGTCGCTCGCCGCGAACATGGCGACCGGTTTGGCCGAGCTGGTGAGGGTGATGCAGAACCCGGCGGCCGCGGTGGACAGGAAGGCCGCGGCGACGGGGTCGACCCCGACGGCCGGGGCGGTCACCACGATGATCGGGATCAGTACCGCCGAACGGGCCGAACGGGATTGGATCACCAGATGCGCGAGCAGCGAGACGATCGCCGCGACGACGACGAACACCATCGCCGCCGCCGGCCCGGTCTCGGCGATGGACCCGAAAGCCTGATCCGCCAGCCACTCCGCGGCACCACTGGAGTTGAGCGCCATCCCCAGCGCGAGGGTGGCGGCCATGAACAGCAGGAGCGTCCACGGGACGGTCTTCAGCGCCGCGCCCAGCGTCGTCGCGCCGACCGCCGGCGCCGACGCGGCCAGCGCGCCGAGCACCGCGACGATGGCCGGGTCGACACCGTGCAGCGGTTCTGAACACCACAGCGCCACAACGAGTCCGAGGATGCCGGACACCCGTCGTTGTGCAGACGTGAGCGGGCCGGAGGTCGCCGTCCCGGTCGTCGCGAGAGCGGTCGGCGGCACGCACAGCGGACGTGCCCGCTCGGCGCGATCGGTCATCAACCACAGTGCCGACTCGGCCGCGAGGTGCGACCACACGAGCGCCAGGGGGATGCCGAGGACCGCCCAGTGCAGGAATCCGATACCGCCACCGGTTGCGGCCGAGACGATCTCGACGGTGATGAGGTGCGCACCGGCACCCAGAAGCGATCCCACCGCCGAGAAGAGGATCACCATCGGGAAGACCAGCGCGAGGCAGAGCACCAGGCGGGGCCGGTCACGCAGGACCGCGGCGAGCGCGAGAAATATCGGAAGAGCAAGGGCCGCACGGCCGGACGTCGCCGGGATCGCGAACGTGGTCAGCAACAGGGCCGCGGTGATCAGATGGACCAACTGACGAGGCGTCCGGGCCCGGCGGACGACCCGCGCCGACACACGAGCCGACAGACCTGACGCCGTGACCGCGGCTGCGATCACGAAAGCACCGATCAGCAACCAGATCACGCCGGAGCCGAGCGTGCCCGCGAAGGTGTTGGCGTCGATGATGCCGAAGACCACCAGAGCGATACCGCCACCCAGCGCGACATAGGTGTCATCAAGCGGCGAGAAGATCCACGCCCACACCGCGACGAGGAAGACGAGGAGGGTGACGACGGCGTCGAACGGCAACTCCCCGGTCCACCCGGCATGTCCGACGAACGCGCCGGCGCCGAGAACGACGACGAGACCGGCTGCCGCCCACGGGGACAGCACGCTGCCGACGGCGTCGAGGAGGGGGCGCCGCGGCGGCGATGACGGCGTCACCGTGCGCACCGGTGGACGCGTCGCGTACATCGTCACCGGCCCCGGGTGTCCCGGGCCTCGGTCGATCGTGTGCGGAACGTTCATGGCGACCACTCTGCGGTGCCGGCGTGACACCTTCATGAGGCGCGAATGAAAGTTCTTTCACGGAAAGAACCGGTGAACAGACGGCAAACCCACCACCGGATCGGGCCGGTGGTGGGTCTGCGCGGTTACCCCAGTGGTGTGTCGGATCTACTTCGGTGGCATCCGGATGCCGCCGTCGACGCGGATGACCTCCGCGTTCATGTAGCTGTTGGTGACCAGCTCGACGACCATCGAGGCGAGCTCGTCGGGCGCACCCAGGCGATGCGGGAACAGGACCGACTCGCCGAGCTTGGCCTTGAACGCCTCGGCCGCTTCGCCTTCACCGTAGATCGGGGTGTCGATCAGACCGGGGGCGATGGTGTTGACGCGGATGCCGACCGCGGCCAGGTCGCGCGCGACCGGGAGGGTCATGCCGACGACGCCGCCCTTGGACGACGAGTACGACGCCTGGCCGATCTGGCCGTCGAAGGCTGCGACGCTGGCCATGTTGACGATCGCGCCGCGCTCACCGTGGCCGTCGAGCGGCTCGTTGCGGCTCATGGCGGTGGCCGCGAGACGGATGCAGTCGAAGGTGCCGATCAGGTTGATCGCGATGACCTTCTTGTAGGCGTCGAGGTTGTGGGCCGACCCGAACTCACCGTCGCGACCGATGGTGCGCTGTGCCCAGCCGATGCCGGCCGAGTTGACCAGCGCACGCAGCGGGCCGAGTTCGGTGGCCGCGTTGACGGCGGCTTCGATCTGTTCGGTCGAGGTCACGTCGACGGCGACGAACTGTCCGCCGATCTCCTTGGCGAGTTCCTCGCCCTTGTCCGCGTTCAGGTCGGCGACGATGACCTTTGCACCCTTGGCCGCCAGCTGGCGAGCCGCAGCCGCGCCGATGCCGGACGCGCCACCCGTGACGATTGCACTAGCTCCATTGATATCCACGCCCCGGAGCCTATCGAGCGTTCTATCGCTCGGTAAAGCCCTTCGGGGAAACACCCCGCATCGAAATCCTCCACATCAGATCACCCCGCGCCGAACCACCCCGGGGTCAGACGCACTTCACGATGGGTTCGGGCGCGTAGCGGACGGTGCGGGTGGACCGATCGATCTCCCGTCCGGTACGCGCGTCCTTGATGATCCGGGTGTCCGATGCCGTGAAACCCTTGCTCCCGCTGCTCGGGATGCAGTCGTCCCCGCGCGGAACGCGGACTCGCGGCGGATCGGTGGGGGCAACCCGCTCACCCGTGACCGACTCGACCTCGAACGCCTTCGTTCCCCAGAGCCGAACCGTCACCGACGACGGCGACCAGGCGGTCTCGATCAGCACGCCGTGCCGCGTGTTGTTGCGGAACTTCAGGTCGATGGCGCCTTCGAACACGGTCGCCTCCCGCGCCTCCGGGTACCGCGAGATGTAGTACGCGTGCTCGGTGTGGTCGACGTCTTCGAGCCCGGCGAAATAGGTCGCGTTGTACAGGGTCGTCGCGAACTGGGAGATCCCGCCGCCGACCGCGTTCGACGCCCGACCATGGTCGATGATCGTCGACTCCACGTACCCCTGCTCTGAACCGCGCGGCCCGGTGTGCCCGTTGAGCGAGAACACCTTTCCGGGCAGGACGAGGGCCCCGTCGACCTCGGCGGCGACGAGCCGGATGTTCTCCCCGGAAGCGCTCGAGAAGCCACCGGTGGTGTACTCGCTGATCAGTTCGGTGACCCCGAGCTTGCGCGCGGCATCGGTCGTGAGCTTCGGCTCGACGCCGTCGTAGACGACCTCGACCCTGCGATCGCCACCGTCGGCCGCCGCACTCGTGGCGACGGCGGCGAGGGTCTTCGGCCAGTTGATCGCGGCGCCGTCGACGCCCGGCACCACCTGCGGACGGCCGGACGCCAGACTGAACGTCGCGCTGACGGGGGCCCGTTGCGAGGCGTCGAGGTCGGGGGCGAGGATCTCGCGCCCCACCTTCTCGTCGGCTCGGGGAGTGAGCCCGCCGCGGCCGTCGGGCCCGAAGGTCACCATCGACGCCAGGTCTCCCGCGGGCACCTCGACCGTCCGTTTGCGGCGGTCCACGAGACTCACGGGAGCCGCGACCACCCGTTCGGCCGGTCCGGCGACGGTCGCGGCCACGACCTCGGCGCTCACCGTCGGCGAGAAGGGTTCCATGGGCAGGTCGACGGGGGCGCCGTCCAGCCAACGGTCGAGGAGGGTCGCGGCGGCAGCGTCTCGCGCGATGCGTTCACCCTTGGCGGGCTGATCCCCGACGGGCTCGGTGCCGTCGTAGTGCACACCACCCTCGACCGCGGCCTTCTCGAGTGACGCGCGCTGGGCGTCGAGCGCCGCGTTCATCGCTTTCCGATCCAGCGTGACGACCGGCTCGACGTCGAAGTCGCGGCCGAACAGCGCGGCCAGACGGACGAGCGGATTGCGCGGTTGCTCGAGGAGACGAGCCCGCGTCGCATCGGCGTCGTATGTGAGTCCCAGCTCGGCGGGCGCGACCTCGGCCGAGCCCTCCGGCGTCCGCAAGACGACCGGTTGTCGCGAGCGCGCCGTCAGCTCGTCGAGTACGGAGGTGAGTTCGGCGGAGTTCCGACCGCCCGCATCGATACCGCCGACGACGGCGTTGCGTGGGGAATCGGAGCGGGTGGCCACGAACTCCGCGGCGAGGACGAGCGTGATCACGGCGACGACGGCGAGCACGGCGCGTAGCGCGGATCGTGCTCGGCGAGAGCCTGGGGTCACAACTCCATCCATCGGGGCTGGCAGCTCGGCGGGCTGACGACTTACCAATCAGGGGGTGGCCGCAGAACTACGGTCGGGAAAGCAGGCGCTCCGGCCGAGCTGTCGGGTCGGGGGTCTGACAGCGCAGCCGGAGCTATAGACATATTTACGCTACTTTTCGGCCGGAGGCATCCCCGGACGGCCGATTCTGTCGAATATGTGACGAAGTACCCCGATCCGTCTCACTTATCGGGATTCCAGCTCTCGATGATGTCCGCTTCGGGTCGTCAGCCCTCGATGATCGCGGTGACGCCCTGGCCGCCCGCGGCACAGATCGAGATCAGCGCGCGACCGCCGCCGTTCTCCTTGATCTGCTTGGCCGCCTGCGCGACGATCCGGCCGCCGGTCGCCGCGAAGGGGTGACCCGCCGCGAGCGACGAACCGTGGACGTTGAGCTTGCTGCGGTCGATCGAACCCAGTGCCGAGTCGAGGCCGAGGCGCTCCTTGCAGTACTCCTCGGACTCCCAGGCCTGCAGGGTCGCGAGGACCACCGACGCGAAGGCCTCGTGGATCTCGTAGAAGTCGAAGTCCTGCAGTGTGAGCCCGTTGCGGGCGAGCAGACGCGGCACCGCGTAGGTCGGGGCCATGAGCAGCCCGTCCGGACCGTTGACGTAGTCGACCGCCGCGGTCTCGCTGTCCACGAAGTAGGCGAGCACCGGCAGTCCGCGGTCGGCGGCCCACTCATCGCTGGCGAGCAGCACGGTCGACGCACCGTCGGTGAGGGGCGTCGAGTTGCCCGCGGTCATCGTCGCGTCGCCGAGCGAGACACCGAAGACCGGCTTGAGCTTGGCGAGCTTCTCCGCGGTGGAGTCGCCGCGCAGGTTCTGGTCGCGGGTCAGGCCCAGGAACGGGGTGATGAGGTCGTCGAAGAAGCCGGTGTCGTAGGCGGCCGCCATGTTCTGGTGGCTGCGGGCGGCCAACTCGTCCTGGTCGGCGCGCTTGATGCCGAACTCCTTGGCGGTGACGGCTGCGTGCTCGCCCATCGACATGCCCGTGCGGGGCTCGCCGTTGCGCGGGATCTCGATGCCGAGCTTCGTCAGCAGCTTCGCGGCGCCGAGGATCTGGTCCTTGGTGCTCCGCGCGCGATTGACCTCGAGCAGCTGACGACGCAGGCCCTCGCCCACGGCGATCGGTGCGTCGGACGTCGTGTCGACGCCACCGCCGATCGCGGCGTCGTAGCGGCCGCGGGCGATGCCGTCGGCGACCGTCGTGATGGCCTGCAGTCCGGTGCCGCAGGCCTGCTGGATGTCGAAGGCAGGGGTGTACGGCGACAACGCCGAACCGAGCACCGACTCGCGGATGAGATTGAAATCACGGGCGTGCTTGAGCACGGCGCCGCCGGCGACCATGCCGAGCTGCTCGCCCTGCAGGTTGAAGCGGCTCACCAGGCCGTCGAGCGCGGCGGTGAACATCTCCTGGTTGCCGACCTTCGCGTACGCCTTGTCCTGGCGTGCGAACGGGATGCGGTTGCCGCCCAGGATCGCGACGGGACGATCGCTGCGGGTCTTCGGCTTGCTGGTGGGGTTGGACTGTTCGGCCACGTCGATCTCCCAAGGGTCGGGTGCGGTATCTATAGCGTATTCTTACTCATCAGTAAGTTCGTTGTCGAACGACAGTCAGAGGAGATCAACGTGGCCGCCAACGGAAACACTGGCCTGTACTCGAGCTTCGTCCATTCCGCGCCCGGCGCATTCATCGCCAAGCAGGCCGGATTGCCCGTCCCGCCGCCGCTGCGCCGATACAAGGCATCCGAGCCGCCGCTGCCCGGTCCGGTTCTGCTCGGCGGGTCCGGCCGGCTCGTCGAACCGCTTCGGGAGATGCTCTCGACCGAGGACTACGACCTCATCCAGAACGCCACGACGGGTCGCAGCGCCGACAAGTTCGGCGGACTCGTCTTCGACGCGACGGGCATCACCTCTCCCGGCGAGCTACGTCAGCTCTTCGAGTTCTTCCAGCCCGCGATGCGATCGACCGCCGCCTGCGCACGATTCCTCGTCATCGGCACCACGCCGGAACTGATCACCGACCCCTCCGAGCGCGTCGCGCAGCGCGCCCTCGAGGGCTTCACCCGCTCGCTGGGCAAGGAACTCCTGAAGGGTTCCACCGTCCAGCTCGTCTACGTCTCCCCCGACGCCAAGACCGGGCTGACCGGCCTCGAGTCGACCGTCCGCTTCGTGCTGTCGGCGAAGTCGGCCTTCGTCGACGCCCAGGTGATCCGGGTCGGCGGTGTCGACGCGACCGCTCCGAAGAACTGGGACCGCCCGCTCGAGGGCAAGGTCGCCGTCGTCACCGGCGCCGCACGCGGCATCGGTGCGACGATCGCCGAGGTCCTGTCCCGCGACGGCGCCCACGTGATCGCGGCCGACGTCCCGCAAGCAGGTGACGCGCTGTCGGAGACCGCGAACAAGGTCGGCGGCACCGCCTTCCCGCTCGACGTCACCGCGGCCGACGCCGGCGCCAAACTCGCCGAACACGCCCTCGAGCGCCACGGCGGCATCGACATCATCGTCAACAACGCCGGCATCACCCGCGACAAGCTGCTCGCCAACATGGACGACGCCCGCTGGGACGCGGTCATCGCGGTCAACCTCATCGCGCCGCAGACCCTCGTCGAGACCTTGCTCGAGAAGGGCGCACTGCGCGAGGGCGGCGCCGTCGTCGACGTGTCGTCGATCGCCGGCATCGCGGGCAATCGCGGTCAGACCAACTACGGCGCCTCGAAGGCCGGTGTGATCGGTCTCGTCGACGCCTACGCGCCGATCCTGGCCGAGAAGGGCATCACCATCAACGCGGTGGCACCCGGCTTCATCGAGACCAAGATGACCGCGGCCATCCCGCTCGCCACCCGTGAGGCCGGGCGACTGATGAGTTCGCTACAGCAGGGCGGCGAGACCGTCGACGTCGCCGAGACCGTCGCCTACTTCGCCAACCCGGCGAGCAATGCCATCACCGGCAATGTGGTCCGCGTCTGCGGCCAGGGATTCCTGGGGGCCTGATGGGCAAGACGATCACCCTCCCGTCCGCACCCGGCACCGCCGAGCTGTACGGCAAGGCGGTCACCGCGCTGCTGCCCGGCATCGGCAAGCCGCCACGGGTGCCGGCCGACGCCACCGCACCCGAGACGCGTTACCGACTCGACGGCGTGCGGGTGGATTCGACTGCGCTGCAGGCGTATTGCCACGCGACCGGGCAGCGGTTCGGCGGCACCCTGCCGCTGACGTACCCGTTCGTGCTGCAGTTCCCGGTCGTCATGAAGCTCATGACGTCCGACGAGTTCCCGTTCGGCGCCGTCGGTTCGGTGCACATGACGAACACCATCGAACGCACGCGGCCCATCGAAGTCGGTGAGCCGCTCGACATCGTCACGCATGCACAGAACCTGCGCGAGCACCGCAAGGGCATCCTGATCGACGTCGTCAGCGAGATCCGCGTCGGATCGGAACTCGTCACCACCCAGACGGCGACGTTCCTGAAGCAGCAGCGCACCAGCCTGTCCGACGAGCCGCGGGGTCCCGAACCGAAGTCGAAGACCCCGCCGCCGCCGGACGCCATCCTGGCCGTCGACCTCAAGCGGATCCGCGAGTACGCCGCAGCCTCGGGCGACCGCAACCCGATCCACATGGGCAACCTGCCGGCGAAGGCCTTCGGCTTCCCCAAGGCCATTGCCCACGGGATGTGGAGTGCCGCAGCGGCTGTCGCGAACGTGGAGGCGCAGCTGCCCGACGCGGTCACCTACGACGTCAAGTTCGGCAAGCCGATCCTGTTGCCGGCCAAGGTGAACCTCTACACCCGCCGGATCGACGGCAGGGGCAGCTTCGACATCGCGATCCGCGATCGCCGCAAGGGATTCCCGCACCTCACCGCGACGACTCGGGAGGGCTGAGGGCCCTCGCCTTTCGCTCCCGCGGTCTCGTTTCCGTCTCGCTTATTGGATCCAATCAGCGGATGGGAAGCGGGGCCGCGGGAGCGATTGCGTTGCACCTCAGGTGTCGATACTTCAGGCGTCGGTACCGACGCCCTTCAGGCCGCGCCAGGTGATGCCGACGAGGAGGTTGGTGGCCTTCTCGAGGTCGACGTCACCCTCCGTGATGCGGTCGGCGACGGCCTCGGCGGCACCGACGATCGCGACGGCGGTGAGTTCGAAGTCGATGTCGCTGTCGACCTCGACGGTCGTGCCCGCCTTGATCAGCTGGGCGACCATCTCGGTGACCCGCTGGCGGCTCTCGGAGACGATGCCGGCGAAACCGGCCGTGCCGATGGCGACGCGGTACAGCACCCGCCAGGACTGCCGGTGCTCGTGCACGAAGCGGAGAAACTCGCGGATCACCGTGACGGCCTGCTCACGCTGCGACAGCGACGGGTCGAAACCGACGCTCATCGCGTCGATGAACAGACCGGACTCACGGGCGATGCACGCACTGAACAGTTCGTCCTTCGAGCCGTAGTACAGGTAGAGCATCGGCTTGGAGATCTGCGCCTCGGAGGCGATGGCGTCCATCGAGGTCTCGCGGAAGCCGTTCTGCGCGAACACCTTGACGGCCGCATCGAGCATCTGCTGCTCGCGCACCGCGCGTGGCAGGCGCTTCGTTCCGCCCGACATGACCGCCACCTCCGTTCACGACAACCGTTCCGACCCGACGATATCAACAACTTACCAATCGGTAAGGTGAAACCCCCGTCGACGCGGGGTCTCAGCAGGTCAACAGTTCACCACACCCTTGGACCGCAGGATGCGCACGACCTTGTCGTCGAGGCGGGCCGGCGCGAGGCGACCGGACGACACCGCACGCTCCAGGTTGTCGAGCACCGAACCGACACGGTCGGTGGACAGCCACAGCGCAACGTCGCCACCGGCGAGGATGAACTTCTCCACCGCCTGCTCGATGGGGTACTGCGCGCTGATCGCGGCCATGCCCGACAGATCGTCGGAGTAGATGACGCCGTCGAAGCGCGGACCGTCGTAGCCGACACCGGTGCGCAGCATCTGGATCGCGGGTCGGCTGATGCTGGCGGGCAACCCCTTCGTCAGACCCGGGACGATCAGGTGGCCGACCATCGCGCCCGCGGTCCCGGGGTCGCGCAGGAGAGTCCGGAACGGCACGAGATCGCTGTCCTGCAGCTCGGCGAGCGACGGGACCGTCACGACACCGAGGTGCGAGTCACCCGAGCCGTGCCCGTGTCCCGGAAAGTGCTTGTACACCGGCGTGATTCCCGCGTCGGCCAGTCCTGCCGCATAGGCGCCCGCGTACTCGGTCACGACCGCCGGGTCGTTGCTGAAGGACCGGTCGCCGATCACCTCGTTGTCGGACTCGTCGCTCACGTCGGCGACCGGCGCGAAATCGACGGTGACACCGAGGCGCTTGAGCTTGCGGCCCACATCCGCCGCGATCGCGCGCACCTGCTCGGGCGTCTTGGTCTGGGCGAGTTCACGGGCCGAGGCGTGGTCGATGCCGAGCGCGGACAGGCGCGACACCCGCCCGCCCTCCTGATCGACGGTGACCATCAGCGGGATCGGCGAGTTCTGCGAAATACGTGCTGCCGCACCGCTCGTCAGAATCGCCTTGTCGGTCCAGCTCCCGACGAAGATCCCGCCGATCTCCTCGTTCTCGACGATCTGCTGCGCGTCGGCCGCCCCGGTGACGCCGACGACGATCAGCTGCGCCAGCTTCTGGCGTACGGACAGTTTCGCGAGTTCGCTTGCACCACAACTGTTTGCGACCGGAACGGTCGTCGGCGACGCCGACGAAGACGTCGAAGCGAGCGACGACGCCGAGTACGAGGGAGTCGGTGGCGGTGAGTCCGGCGTCGACGACGCGCACGCCGCCAGCGCCGCGCACAGTACGGCGACCGTCCCTGTCGTCATCGCATTCCGGATCCAGTTGTCACGGATCCCTTCGCGACGAATCCGTCGGGGTCTGCGAGTTGGGCCCATGGCACGAGTCTGGCATGTAGTCTGAGCCAATGGACGTGGGGTCCGATTCGTCCGGGTCCGCCACCGCCGGGCGCGGTAGCGGCGGCAACAGTGCCGCACAAACACTGATGATCGCCTATGACGGGTCACCGAACGCCGACCGCGCCATTCGCTACGCCGGACAATTTCTCCGCGCGCAATCTGCAGTGGTCGTCACCGCCTGGCAGCCCGGCGGCATGACGCCGGCACGTATGTCCACCCTCGCCGGCGGGATGCAGCCGTTCATCGACACCCAACTCGACGCCGGCGTCGACCAGGCGCTCGAAGACGAGGCCGCCTCGATCAACGAGCGCGGCGTGACACTCGCCGCCGAGTGCGGACTGGCCGCGCGCGGATCGCTCGTGGAGGTGGAGTCGACGGTGTGGGGTGCGCTCGTCGCCGCCGCCGAAGCGCTCGACGTCGATCTCCTGGTCACCGGAACGCGCGGGGCGTCGGGACTCAAGGCACTGCTGCGGTCCAGCGTCGCCGAGAGGGTCCTCAAACATTGCCATCGGCCGGTGTTCATCGTGCCCGCGAAGTGCGAGAAAGAACCGCAGGTCACGTTGTAGGGGATCTCTGCCGGGCAGGGATCTCTGCCGAGGTCACCAAGTGGCTTCGACACGGCGCCTCGCTTCGCTCGGGGCCGGCTCAACCAGCGGGGGGTGGCTTCGACACGGCGCCTCGCTGCGCTCGGAGCCGGCTCAACCAGCGGGGGCGGCACACCCGCCGGGCCGAGCGTCCCCACCTGACGGCCGAGCTTGTCGAGGTCACCAAGTGGCTTCGACACGGCGCCTCGCTCCGCTCGGAGCCGGCTCAACCAGCGGGGGCGGCACACCCGCCGGGCCGAGCGTCCCCACCTGACGGCCGAGCTTGTCGAGGTCACCAAGTGGCTTCGACACGGCGCCTCGCTCCGCTCGGAGCCGGCTCAACCAGCGGGGGCGGCACACCCGCCGGGCCGAGCGTCCCCACCTGACGGCCGAGCTTGTCGAGGTCACCAAGTGGCTTCGACACGGCGCCTCGCTGCGCTCGGAGCCGGCTCAACCAGCAGTGGGTCGGTCCGGGTCAACCAGCAAAGCTGTGTCCTGATCTGTGGGATGCATGGCCTGGACGCCACGGTGCGGGTCGGAAACGATGTCTTCATGACTCGATCGGTGCTGATCCTCGGATACCCCGGGGTGCAGGCCCTGGACGTGACGGGACCGGCCGACGTGTTCACCACCGCGTCGTACGCCCTCGCCGACCAGGGCGCGCAGGTCCGCTACGACCTGCGGCTGGTGTCGACGACCGGTCTGTCGGTGGGCACCGGCGTCGGGCTGGAGTTCGTCGCGCAGCCGCTGCCCGACCCGGCCGAGCCGCTCGACATCCTGATCCTCCCCGGCGGCACCGGCGTCCACGACGCCTCCCGCGACCCCGACCTCGTCGACTGGATCCGACGGGCGGCGCAACGGGCACGACGCGTCGTCAGCGTGTGCAACGGCGCGTTCCTCGCCGCCGAGGCCGGCCTCCTCGACGGCAAACGCGCGACGACGCACTGGGCCGTGACCGGGTTGCTCGCCGAGCGGTACCCGTCGATCCAGGTCGACGCCGAGGCCCTGTTCGTGCGCGGCAGCGACCGCGTGTGGAGTTCCGCGGGCGTCACCGCCGGTATCGACCTCTCGCTGGCCCTCATCGAGGAGGACCACGGCACCGAGCTCGCACAGCTCGTCGCGCGGTGGCTCGTCCTCTACATGCGGCGCCCGGGTGGTCAGAGCCAGTTCGCCCCGCCGGTGTGGATGCCCCGGGCCCGGCGCACGGCGATCCGCGAGATCCAGGAACGTATCGAGGCCGAGCCGGGCCGGGTGCACCGCGTCGACGACCTCGCCCGCGACGCGTCGATGAGCCCACGCCATTTCTCCCGCGTCTTCACCGACGAGACCGGTGAGGCGCCGGGCGCCTATGTCGAACGGGTCCGGACCGACGCCGCCCGTCGTGCACTCACCCAGAGCGACGACACGATGCCGGCGATCGCCACCCGGTGCGGATTCGGGTCCGCCGAGACGATGCGGCGCACCTTCGTCCGCCGGCTCGGCGTGCCGCCCGATCAGTACCGCCGCACCTTCGCTAGCCGCACACCCGAGAACCCACGACCCGAAAGGCATCCATGACCCAGATCGCGATCGTCCTCTATCCGCGGTTCACCGCTCTCGACTTCATCGGTCCCTACGAGGTACTGCGCGCGCTGCCCGACGCCGAGGTCAGATTCGTCTGGCACGAGCCGGGACCGGTCGTCGCCGACTCGGGCGTGCTCGTCGTCGGCGCCACGCATTCATTCGACGAGACACCGTCGCCCGACGTCGTCCTGGTGCCGGGTGGCCCCGGTTGTTTCGCCGCGTCACAGGACGAGAAGGTCCTCGACTGGCTGCGCGCGGTACGACCGGGCGCGCAGTGGACGACGTCGGTCTGCACCGGTTCGGTCGTCCTGGCCGCGGCCGGTCTGCTCGACGGCAGGCCGGCCACGACGCACTGGTCGTCGATGGCCGCGTTGACCCTGCACGGGGCGAATGCGGTGTCCGACGAGCGCATCGTGCGCGCGCTGCCCGACGACGACCTGGTCACCGCCGCGGGCGTGTCCGCCGGTATCGACCTCGCGCTGTGGCTGGCCGAGCAGATCGCCGGGCGCGCACGAGCCGAGGCGATCCAGCTGGTCATCGAATACGACCCGCAACCGCATCTCGATTCCGGGCACCGGTCCAAGGCGTCGGCCGGCACGATCGCGACGTCGACGATGCTGCTCAGCCACGACGTCGACAAGCCCGAACTGCTGAAGACGAGTGCGCGGCTGCTGTGGGATCGCACCCTGACGAAAGTGCGGTCTCGGCGTTGACCGCGGCCGCATCGATCCGCAGGTGTCAGCGGGTGTCACCCGGAATCGGACTTCGGCGATGGTAGTTTCATCGCCATGACCAACAACCGCCTTGTCGCCGGAGCCGTCGCCGGGGTCGCCGGCATCCTGGTGGGACTCGGCGCGGTGTTCCTCGGCGGGTTCCTGGCCTCCGAGAACAGCCCGTCCACCGATCTGAACAACATCAGCCCGAACAACGGATTCGTCCAGGGTTCGGTGGACTACGGTTCGCGCGGCGGAGCCGGCGAGACCAACTGACCCATCCACGACGCCGCCGGTCCCGGCGTCTCCTGATCGACAGCAGCCGCAACTGAGTACTCCGCCTCCGCCACCGGATCAGTCCGTACTCAGCCGACGCGGTATCGCCGTCGTCGGCGCGATCTCGCTGCTGATCTGCCTGCTGCAGTCACCGGGCCGCATCGCCGCCGACACCAAACTCGACCTCACCGCGAATCCGCTCGGGTTCCTCGCGCGCGCCGCGCATCTGTGGACGCCGAACGCACCGATGGGGCAGGTGCAGAACCAGGCCTACGGGTACTTCTTCCCCCACGGGGCGTTCTTCGCCCTGGGTGACCTTCTCGCCGTTCCGCCGTGGATCGTGCAACGCCTCTGGTGGGCGGTGCTGCTCACCGTCGGCTTCGTCGGCATCGTCCGCCTCGCCGAGATGCTGCGGCTGGGCTCGCCCGCCTCGCGGATCATCGCCGCCGCCGTCTTCGTGCTCAGCCCGCGGGTCCTGACCACCCTCGGCTCGATCTCATCGGAGACCCTGCCGATGATGCTCGCCCCGTGGGTGCTGATCCCGGTGGTGCGGGCACTCGACACGCGGGCCGAGAACGCTGCCCCGCTGTGGCGGGAGGCCGCGCGTGCGTCGGCCGCGGTCGCGCTGATGGGCGCGGTCAATGCCGTCGCCACGCTGGCAGCGCTCGGCGTCGCCGCTCTGTGGTGGCTGCTGCACAGTCCGCGCGACCGACGCTGGTGGCGGTTCGGCGCCTGGACCGCGGCCGGCCTGACCCTGGCATGCGCGTGGTGGGTCGTGCCGCTGCTGATCCTGTCGCGCGTGAGTCCGCCGTTCCTGGACTACATCGAATCGTCCCGGGTCACCACGCAGTGGACCTCGCTCACCGAGGTGCTGCGCGGGGCGAGTTCGTGGACGCCGTTCGTGTCGCCGGAGCGCGTCGCCGGGGCGGTGCTCGTCACCCAGCCCGCCGCGGTACTGGCGACCGGGACCATCGCGGCCGCGGGGCTCGCCGGATTGTGCATGCGGCACATGCCGTTCCGCGGCCGTCTCGTCGCGATTCTCGGCGTCGGCCTCGTCCTGATGTGCGTCGGCTACGCGGGTGAACTCGGGTCGCCGGTCGCCGAGCAGGTACGCGTCTTCCTCGACGGCCCGGGCGCCCCGCTGCGCAACATCCACAAGTTCGAGCCGCTGCTCCGCATCCCGCTGGTCCTCGGTGTCGCACATCTCCTGGCACGGGTTCCGCTGCCGGGGAGTGCGAGTCGCCGGGAGACGCTCTCCGCCTTCGCCCAGCCCCAGCGGTCGCGACCGGTCGCCGCGACCATCGTCCTGCTCGTCGCCGTGATCGGCGCCGGGTCGTTGATGTGGACCGGTCAGCTCGCGCCGGACGGTACGTACCAGGCGATTCCACGCCACTGGCAGCAGACCGCCGACTGGCTGACCGAGCACAGCGAACGCGACGACGGCGCCCCGCCCGCCCGCGCGCTGGTCGTCCCCGGCGCCCCGTTCGCCGACCAACTCTGGGGGCTCACCCGCGACGAACCGCTGCAACCCCTGTCCGACACCCCGTGGGCGGTCCGCGACGCGATCCCGCTCACCCCGCCCGGCGCGATCCGCGCCCTCGACTCCGTACAACGGGAGATCGCCGCGGGCCGTGGCTCCCCCGGTCTCGCCGCCACCCTCGCCGGGCAGGGCATCGGATTCGTCGTCCTCCGAGCCGATCTCGACCCCGACACCTCGCGGTCGGCCCGCCCGCTGCTCGCGCAACAGGCACTCGACGAGTCGCCCGGGCTCCGTCGCGTCGCCGAGTTCGGTCCGCCGATCGGGCCACCCAGCGTCCGAGGAGTGGTGCGCGACAACGGACTACGGCCGCCGATGCCCGCGGTGCAGATCTACGCCGTCGGCGAACCGGGCGCGCCGACGACCGGCACCGGTCCGCGACTCGTCGACACCACCGGGCTCCCCCGCATTGCCGGCGGGCCCGAGGCGATCGCCGAACTGGCCGACGTCCGCGCACGCCAGGGACTTCCCCCGCTCGGACCCGTCGTGCTCGACGCCGACGCCCGCCGCGCCGGGATCGTCGACGGCCCGTTGATCGTGACCGACACACCCGCTGACCGGGAGACCGACTTCGGCCGCGTCGACGACCACAGTTCGGCGATCAGGTCGCCGTCGGACCCGCGTCGGACACAGAACGCCGTCGCCGACTACCCCGTCGACGGCCAACCACTGGTCCACGGGGAATGGTTGTTGGACAACGAGAGCGGCGAAGTCGAGGTGTCGACGTCGGGATCGGCGGCGGACGCGGTCCAGCCCGGGCAGACCTCGCCGGCCAACTCGGCGGCCGCGGCCTTCGACGGCAACCCGCAGAGCGCCTGGGTGAGCGGCGGATTGGAGACCGCGGTCGGACGATGGATGCGCATCGGTTTCACGACGCCGCGCACCGATCTCGCGGTGACCCTGACGACCGCGAAGGCGCTCGGACCCGACGTCACGAGTGCGCTGATCACCACCGAGGCGGGCAGCACGGTGGTCTCCGGTCTCGCTCCCGGCGAACCGGTCACCGTGACCGCCCCCAGCGGCCCCACCGGTTGGCTCCAGATCCGCGCGCTCCGCACCGACGACGGCACGGCGGGAAACCAATTCGCGCTCGGTGAGGTGACGGTCTCCGATCTGCGAACCGCGACGCCGTTGCGGATCCGCCACCGCGTGGTGTTGCCCGAACTCGAGGCCGGCACCGACGTGGCCCAGTGGCTGCTGTACCAGGAGCTGTCCGGGCGGGCGTCGTGCGTCTCCGACCCCGAGCGGCAGATGACCAGGTGCGCACCGGGTCTCGCACTCTCGCCGGAGACTTCGGCGGTGTTCGGGCGCGCACTCTCGGTGCCGTCGGATGTCACCGTCTCCCCCACCGCGATCCTTCGACCCCGACCCGGCGATGCTCTGGATCGGCTTCTCGCCGAGGACGACCGGGTCACGGCGCGCGGGCCACGCCCGGTGACCGATCCCCGCGGCGGGCCCGCGGCCGCCGTCGACGGCGACCCCGGAACATCCTGGACCGCACCGGAGATCCCCGATGAGCGGACGTCGCGAGCGGGTGACGACTCCCCGGCCGACGAGGACGCGGCAGCGAACGAGAACAGTCCCACCCTGGTCCTCGATCTCCCACGGGCACAACGGGTCGACGCGCTGACCATCGTCGCCCCCCGGAATTATCCCGCCGCTCCCACCGAGGTCGCGGTGGACCTCGGCACCGGCGAGCAGGTCCGCGAGGTCGACGACGGCGGCATCGTCCGTCTCGATCCCGCGGTCACCGACCGCATCGAGATCACCATTCGCGCCCAGTCCGACCTGATCGACGTCAACAGCCTCGGGTTCGCCAGTCCCGCACCACCGGGGATCGCCGAGGTGCAGGTGTTCCCGTCGCCGGCGACCGGTACGGACGCCGACCGGATCGTCGAGATCGGTTGCGACGCCGGGATCGGCCTGACCGTCGCGGGTCAGGTCGTCCGGATGTCCGTGCGCGCCACCGCGTCCGAGCTGCGCAGCGGACAACCGGTGGTCGGGCGCCCGTGCGGCGACGGCCGGCTCGTACTGCCCGCCGGCCAGCAGGAGGTGTCGGTCAATCCCGGCGACGCCTTCACCGTCGACGCCCTGTCGCTGGTGGACGGTGATCCGGTCTCGGCGCCCGCGTCGACGTCCCCCGAGGTGACCGAGTGGTCGCCGGCGCGGCGAGCGGTGACGGTCGACGCCGGTGCGCAACGACTGCTCGTCGTGCCCGAGAGCACCAACCCGGGGTGGCAGGCGCACCTCGACGGCACACAGCTACGGCCGGTCGTCGTCGACGGGTGGCAACAGGGGTGGGTCGTCCCCGCCGGTGCAGGCGGAACCATCGAACTCACCTTCCGATTCGACTCGCTGTACCGGTGGGCGCTGGTGATCGGGCTCGCGCTGATGGCGCTGCTGCTCGTCGCCGCGTGGTGGCCGTCGGCGCGTCGCACCCGGGCCGGTGACCCCATCGTGGTTCCGTCCGGGCGCGGCAGCGTGCTCGCCGCGGGGGGTGCGGTGTTCGCCGCGGCGTGGCTGGTGTCCGGCTGGTGGGGACTCGCGGCCGCCGTCGTGGTCGGCACCCTCGCCGCAGCGGTACCGCAGAAGGCCGGCGTCACAATCACATTCGTGGCGATGATGACCGCGACCATCGGGCTGGCGGCCGGCCCCTGGCACGCCTCGGGCGGGTACCACGGGTCGCAATGGTGGGTTCAGCTACCGGCGCTGGTGGCGGTGTCGATGACGGCGTGGCTGGTGTTCTGGTCGGCCGTCGACGACGGGCCTGACGACGACGGGCCTGACGACGACAAGGCGTCGGCCGCGTCGTGGCGCGAACGGTGGCGACGACGATTCTCACGGTTGCGCAACCAGTTCCGGGCCGGCTCTTCGATGAAGGCATAGCTGGCCGCAGCGACGCCGATCGACAGCCCGAGGGTGATCACGAGCACCAGGAGGGTGTCGCCGCTGAACGGCACGATGCCGAACAGCGGGAAGACCACCGCGAGGATCGCGACGTGCCAGATGAAGATCCCGTACGACCATCTGCCGAGAGCCAGCATCACCCGTGAGGTGAGGATGCGGAACGGTCCGTCGTTGCACACCAGCGGAGCAAGCAGCGCATAACCGCAGAGCGCGCCGAGCACCATCTTGGTGGCGAACTCGATCTCGGTGACGTCGCCGAGACCGGTCGGACCGGCGATCCTGGTGCATGCCAGCGCGTAGGCGACGACGAGGACGCCCAGCATGAGCGGGCGGTTCGCGCTGAGGCGGATCGTTCCCGCCATCCAGCGGCCCGTCCCCGACGTCCCGGATGCAGAACCCGATTCCGGTTCACGTTCGAGGACTCCGGCGATCTCGGCCAGGACCAGACCCGCGACGAACCACGGGAGGTGGCCGAACACCCAGTTCTTGGTCTCCACGCCGTCGGCCACGGGCAGCGAGGTGCCGACCCAGGCCCAGCCGAGGCTCAGCGCACCGAGGAGGACGAGCGCCGGCACCCGCGCCCGCAGACGGCTCCCGCGCAGCCGCAGGAGAGCGAAGCCGATGAGCGGCAGCAGTGCGTAGAAGGCGATCTCGACCGAGAGGCTCCACATCTGGGTCAGACCGGCGGTCAGTGTCAGCGGCACGAAGACCTGCGTGAGCGTGAGGTTCGCCAGCCAGACCTGCGCATCCGCTCCCTGCGCCTCGGGGAGCAGCAGGATCACCAGCGTCACCACGACCACGTAGGCCGGCCAGATCCGGACGACGCGATGGCGGAAGTACCGCGGCACCGACGGATGACCGGTCCCGCGATGCGCGGCGTCGACCCACGGTCGCCAGAGCAGAAAGCCGGAGAGCGCGAAGAACAAGGCGACCGCGAGGTCGAGACGACCGAGGACCGGTCCCAGCACGGGGATCTCGACCGCGCGGGTCTGGAAGGCCACGTGCGTGACCAGGACCCCGATCGCGGCGATGGCCCGCATGCCCTCGAGCTGCGGATAGAACCGCCGGGCGGAACCCGTTGCGGGTTCGGCGGTGGCGGGGCTGGTGGGGCCGGGGTCGGTGCTGGTCATGCTGCTGACAGGGTAGCCGGGAGGCGTTGCGTACCCTCGCCACCATGTCCTCGCCGTCCTCGTCGTCGCACCCGGAGCCCCATCGCTGGTCGACGGCGGACCTCGCGGGACCGACGCTGATCTTCGTCGGCGCGTTCCTGCTCGCGGTGACGATCGCGCTGCCCACCCTGCTCGTCGGCGGGTTCCGCACGATCCCGCTGAGCACCGACTTCACCACCGTCGCCACGGCCGACGACGCGACGATCTTCGACCGGTGCTCTCTGGAGACCCGGAGCGCCCGTACCGTCGGCGCCGACCTCGTCCGGCAGCAGCGCGTCGTGGCGGTGCAGCCGTCCGACGAACACCGGGTGACGCTGCAGGCCGGCACGTCGGTCCAGGCCGAGAAGCTGCGCATCGACGATCGCGAGGTCGACCCCGGCGATCCGCGCCCCGGTGTCGATGCCGATGACCCGGCACAACCGTGCAACGAGGCGACCGTCAACGCCATCAAGGATCGGGTCACGCTGGACCGGAAGAACGCGCTGCCCCGACTCGCCGCCCGCGGGGCGTCGGAGATCCAGTACGACAGCGGTCAGGCCGCCGTGCTCGTCCCGGACCGTCGCGGCGTCACCTATCTGCTGCCCTTCGACACGGCGACCGCCGACCGCGAGTTCTTCGACCCGATCACCCGCACCACCGTGCCGTTGGTCCACGACGGTGACACCGAGGTGCAGGGTCGCGACGTCGCGCGGTTCCGCGCCGAGGTCCCGGACACCGACCTCGCCCGCGAAGCGCTGGGTCGACCGGTCGGCACGAATGTGTCGATCACGCGTCCGGCGTCGTGGTTCGGGTTCGGCGACTTGAGCCGGCCGCTGACCGCGAGCCTCCATCACCGGAGTTCGTGGGATCTCGCCGTCGACACCCGGACCGGCACCATTGTCGACGCCACGATCACCGTCGACGAGGCGTACCGCTTCCCCGACGGCATCCCCGGCGTCCCGACCGGTTTCGAATTGCCGCATCTGCGTGCGACTTTCGGCTACGACGACGACACGCAGGCCCGGATGACGGACCTGGCCGACGATCTCGCGTCCCCGATCCTGATCTGGGGCCGGCTCGTACCGATCGGCACCGGGGTCCTCGGGGTCGTGGCGCTGCTGGCCGGGCTGGTGCTCACCAACCCGGCCTGGTTGCCCGCCCGGTTCCGGCGCCGGAGTGGCGCGGAAACCGTTGGCGGGCAACCGGAGTGACGGAGACCGGCGTCAGGAGGTCGACTCGGCGGCGAGCCTGCCGAGGGTGTCGTTCAGCTGGTGCTCGGTGACGAGCGGGAACTTGACCTTCTCGAGCAGCTTCTTGTCGGTGACCTTCGACCAGTCGTAGGTGTGGCGCACCAGCGTCTCGTTCGGACCCTGGGACTCCAACTCCCACAGCCATTCCCACCCGGGCGGCTCGGTGCCGGCGGGGGCGGTCTGCCATGCCAGCAGCTTGTCCTTGGCGTAACCGGTGACATGGTTGTCGGTCTTGTAGTCGCCGCCCATGTGGTCGCCGGACATGTTCATCGTGAACACGTCACCGACCTGCTGGATGCGGTCGGCGTGGTCCACGCCGCGGATGAAGCCCGAACCGTCGAGCGCCTGGTGCCGTTCGGGATTGGAGAGGACGTCGAACACCGCGTCGACGGGCGCCTCGATCGTGCGTTGGACAGTGACCTGTGTGCTCTCGTTGTCGCTCATGACACAACACTGCCGAAACTTCGGGCACTCGGCAACGTCCGACCTCAACTCAGCGCGCGACCGCCCACGTCCCCAGCGCGGCGATCGTGGCGGCCACGGCCGCGGTGCCCGCGACCCCGACCACCGAGCCGGTGAGGGTGACGATGACCAGCACCTCGGCGCCCACGACCAGCCAGGTGCCGAGTGCCACGCGCGTCCGGTCGCGCGCGATCGCCGACAGCAAGACGACCTGCAGGACGGCGAGCGCGGCGCCGATGTAGGCGAAGAGCCACAGGATCGGCACCAAGGCGTCGTAGCCGTCCCCGAAGACGAACGGGACGACCGGGCCGGCCGCGCCCGCCAGCACGGTCAGGACGACCCCGATCCCGGCGACCACCGTCACCGCCTGACGCAACGAGGCCGACGACCGTGCGGGGTCGGCGAGGCGCGGATAGAAGACGACGCCGATCGCCTGCGGGAGCCAGAAGGCCACCTTCGTCGCGATCGCGCCGAGGGCGTACACCCCGACCTCCTCGGCGTCGAGGACCCGTGGCGAGAGCAGCAGGTCGATCGACGACGCGACGATCAACACCAACTGGACCTGCGACGCGCGGACCACGCTGAGCACCCCGGCGGCTCCCGACGGCACCCGCCCCGGCCGTCCGGCCCGTGACATCGACCAGACCACGAGCCAGACGACGGCCGCCGACGCGGCGGCACCCAGCGTCCCGGCCAGCAGCCCACCGGCCGGTCCGGCGCCGGCGGCGAACGCCCCGACGATCGGCATCGATCGTGCGACTCCGACAACGGCCAGCACCCAGGACAGGGCCCGGAACTCGCCGCGCCCCTGCAGAATCCCCTGACCTGCGGCGATGAGCGCCAGCAGCGGCGCCGAGGCGAGTGCCGCGGCCGTCGTCGCGACGTCGGTGCGCAGCAGCAGCGCGACCAGCGGGGTGGCGACGACGGTGAGTACGACGACCCAGCACGTCGTCACCACACCCAGCGCGCGGAGCCGTCCCTCGTCACCGCCGAGCACGACCTCCCGGGCGATGACGTTCTGCAGCGCCATCGCCGGCACACCCAGCACGAGCATCGCCGACAGCAGCACCGCGAACTCGCCGTATTCGCTGACGTCGAGGAAATGCGCACTCGCGACGAGGTGCACGACGTACATGCAGACGTTGGCCACCATCGACCCGATCGCCACCGACCCGACGGCGCCGACCGTGCCCGTCGTCCGACGCGTCTGCTGCATGGACCAAGTGTGCCGATCGCACCGCGGCGGTCTCGCGCGGGGCGGGCACGAGGTACGCGTGCCGGGTTTTGCACGGGCAGTCGGGCATAGGCAACGATGGGAAGGCTGTTGCCGAGCGCGGGTCCCCCCGATCGCGCGTGTCCACCGGACCGAGAGACCGTGATGTACGACGACAACCCCACCTACGACGCCGAGTCGACCGACATCGGTTCGCGCATCGACCCGGTGCTGGCCCGGAGCTGGCTGCTGGTCAACGGCTCCCACTACGCCAAGTTCGAGCCGGCCTCGCGTTCGCGCGCCGACATCGTCGTGCTGGACATCGAGGACGCGGTGGCTCCCAAGGACAAGGTCTCCGCGCGCGACAACGTCGTCCGTTGGCTCGGGCAGAAGGAGGGCACGGCCGGCCCCGGCGCCGGAGACTGGGTTCGCGTGAACGGATTCGGCACACCGTGGTGGGCCGATGATCTCGAGGCGCTGTCGCAGACCGCCGTCGGCGGGGTGATGCTGGCGATGGTCGAGTCCGTCGACCACGTCACCGAGACCGCCAAGCGACTGCCCGGCCTGCCGATCGTCGCGCTCGTGGAGACCGCACGCGGGCTGGAACGCATCAGCGAGATCGCGGCCACCAAGGGCACGTTCCGTCTCGCGTTCGGTATCGGGGATTTCCGCCGCGACACCGGCTTCGGCGAGAACCCACAGACCCTGGCCTATGCCCGTTCGCGTTTCACGATCGCCGCGAAGGCCGCCCACCTGCCCAGCGCCATCGACGGCCCGACGGTCGGTTCCAGCGCGCTCAAGCTCAGTGAGGCGACCGCGGTCAGTGCCGAGTTCGGCATGACCGGCAAGATCTGCCTCACCCCGGGCCAGTGCGCGCAGGTCAACGAGGGACTGTCCCCCTCTCAGGACGAGATCACCTGGGCGCGCGAGTTCTTCGCCGAGTTCGAGCGCGACGGCGGCGAGATCCGCAACGGCTCCGACCTGCCGCGGATCGCGCGGGCGACCAAGATCCTGGATCTGGCCCGGTCGTACGGCATCACCGAGTCCGACTACGACGACGACCCGGTGCACGCCCCCGCACCCTCGGACACCCACCACTTCTGATCGGCTCGCCGCGGTGACCCCCCGACGACTGCTGCCGGTTCTGTACGGCACCGGTGTCGCTGCGGCCGCGGTGATCCTGGCACCGCTGTTGCCGGGCCTGATCGGGGCCGGCGACCAGTACCTGCTGTATCGCGATGCGGTGTCCACGCCGCGCACCCATGTCACGGACACCACGCTCGGGATCGGTGACCTGCCGCCTCGCGCCGTGCCGCAGGACTGGTTCCTCGCGATGGTGAGCACCGTCGTCGACGGCGGGATCGTCGTGCTGGCGGTCCTCGCCGCGGCCCTGGTCTGCGCAGGCGTCGGGTACGGACGTTTGGCAGCGCGCCTGGTCCCGGGCGGCGGGCGCACCGGCGCCGCGGCGGCCACGCTCGTCTCGGTGTGGAATCCGTTTGTCGCCGAACGTCTTCTCCAGGGTCACTGGAGCCTGCTGGCGGGTTATGCGGCACTGGGGTGGATTCTCGTCGCGGTCATGGATCTGCGTGGGCGCCCCCCGCTGGTTGAGCCGGCACCGAGCGAAGCCGCCGGGTCGAGTAAGCGACGAAGGAGCGCATCGAGATCGAGGAGCCGAGTCCCCCCGCTGGTTGAGCCGGCACCGAGCGAAGCGAGGAGCCGAGTCGAAGCCACCCGGCGACCGGACGCTCGAGCGGACACCGTCCGAATTCTGCAGCTGGGCGGGCTGTTCGCCGTCGCGGGGTTGACACCTACCGGTTCCGTCCTGGCCGGAGTCGTGCTGGCGACGGCGCTCGTGGCCCGTCCGATCGGTCTGCGACCCACGATGGCCGTCGTTGCGCTCTGGCTCCTCAGCACCGTGCCCTGGTTGCTGACGTCGATGATCACCGACGCCGCGACCACGTCCGCGGCCGCCGGGGTGGAGGCATTCGGCCTGCGGTCCGAGCCGTGGCTCGGCCCCGTGGGTACGGCCCTGTCGCTGGGCGGGATCTGGAACGCCGACGCGGTGCCGGCGAGTCGGAGCATCGGGTGGGCCGCGGTGGCCACCCTCGGCCTGCTCCTCGTCGTCGCGGTCGGCGCCGGTCACCTGTGGCGTCGTCGCGCAGAGTTGGATCCGCTGGTACCCGCCATCACCGTGCTGGCGTCGGTGACCGCGATCGCGTTGATGCTGAGCACTTTCGGACCGGTCCGCACCGGCCTGGGGTTCGTCGTCGAGCACGTCGGTGGCAGCGGGCTCCTCCGCGACACCCAGAAGTTCGCCGCACTTCTCGTCCCGGCGGTCGCGGTGTGTGTGGCCGCGGCCGTGGCAGCGGCGAGGCGTCGGGTCCCGTCGGGTTTCGCGTTCGCCGCGGTCGCACTGCTCGCGGTCGCGCCGCTCCCCGACCTGGCGTGGGGGGTCGGCGGTGCGGTGCGCGCGATCGACTATCCCGACGAGTGGCGGCAGGTCGCCGAGATCGTGCCGCCGGACCGGGGTTCGGTCGCCCTGTGGCCTCCCGGCACGGTGCGTGAGTACCCCTTCGCGCGCGATCCGTCGCTCGATCCCGCCGCACGGATGCTGCGGGCACCGGTCGTCGAATCCGGGGAACTCCGGGTGGACGGCGAAGTGATCGACCCGGCCGGGGAGCATGCCGCAGCGGTGACGCGGGTGCTGGAGTCCGGCGGCTCACCGGCAGCGCTCGCCGAGCTCGGCGTCGGGTGGGTGCTGGTCGAGAACGGTTCTCCGCCTGGCCAACTCGCGGCCGCCGGACGGCTTGTGTTCGACGGGCCGGATCTGAGGCTGTATCAGGTGGGCGACGTCGTGGATCGGTCCGCCGACGCCACCGACCGTGCGATCGCCCTCGGCGCGCACCTCGTATGGGCCGCGCTGCTCATCACCGGCCTCGTCGGTCTCGGCGTCGGTGTGATCAGCGGCGCGAGTCGGACAGCACGGCGTCGAACGTCGCCATGAACCCGTCGCAGGTCGCCGACCACGAGTAGCGGCTGGCCGTGGTCTGCGCGTTCCGGCCGAGTCGATGCGCCTCGTCCGGATTGTCGATGAGTTTCCTCGTTGCGCTGGCCAGTTCGTCGACACCGTCGACGAGGAGCCCGGTGCGCCCGTCGTCGATGGAGTCGGCGAGTCCGGCGGCACTGCGGTAACCGATCGTCGGGACACCGTGCTGGGCGGCTTCGACGACCGCGAGGCCCCATCCCTCCTTGCGCGACGGCATGAGGTGGACCCGGGCCCGGGCGAGCAGTTCGTGCTTGCGGCGTTCGTCGACGTGGCCGTGGAAGGTGACCGCATCGGTCACCGCGAGGTCGGCTGCGGCGCGGTGCAATTCGTCCGACCACCAGCCACCGCCGATGACATCGAGACGGGCGTCGACACCGTCGCGACGCAGCCGGGCGAGTACGGTCAACGCGTCCTCGACCTGCTTGTGGGGCACCAGCCGCGACAGCACGCAGAGTCGTACCGGCACACCGGGAGTTGACGCCCCGGTGCGCGCGGGCGCCTCGATACCGTGAGGTACCGGATCGATCCCGTTGCGCACGACCGCGATCCGCCCGGCATCGACCCCCAGCGCGACGAGTTCGGACTTCGACGGCGTCGAGACCGTGACGTATCGGTTGCGCCGATGGACGCGCGGCGAGACCCGCGACTCGAGGAACCACCCGATGTGGCCGAGCAGACGGCCGGCGACCGGCCACTGCTCGCGATGACAGTGATGGACGAGGACGACCGTCGGAGCCGGTGAGACGAGCGACGAGAAGAACGGGACACCGTTCTGGGTGTCCACGACGACGTCGGGGCGGCACCCCGACAGCGGGCCGAACCCGAGCCGGCCCGCGACGATGGTTGCGAGCATGAGCGGATACACGCTGATCCGACCGCCGGCGCGGAAAAACCGCATGCCGTCCCGGTGCTCGTGGCGCAGCGACCCCGGGTACGCGGACGTGAGGAAGGTGACGTTCGCGCCGCGTCGAGCCAGTTCGGCGCCCACCCGTTCCAGGTAGGTCTCGCTGCCGCCGCCCTGAGGGTGGCGGGTGTCCCGCCAGCACAGGAGCAGGATGTTCGACGGTGTGCGCATGTTGTCCGTCAGCCTACCGACCAGGCCATGAGCGCCGGAATCCGCCGCGCGACCGCCCGGCGAGGAACCTGTCGCCGAGACACCCCACTAGAGTGACCCGACGATGACGACTTCACTTCCCGGCGGCGCGCGGATGGCCCGGCTCGCCACCCTGCGACGCGCCGCGGGACTGCTGAACGACTTCCGTTACGAACAATCCGATCCCGCGCGCTTCTACGGCGCGCTCGCCGGCGACACCGCTGACATGGTCGAGGCGTTCGTCCCCGACATGGGCGGATCTGTGGTCCTCGACGTGGGCGGCGGTCCCGGATACTTCGCCGACGCCTTCCGGGACCGCGGCGCGCACTACGTCTCCGTCGAACCCGATCCCACCGAGATGCACGCCGGTGGGCTCGAGCATCGCGGATCGGTCCGCGGCTCCGGCCAGGCCCTGCCCTTCGCCGACGGATGCGTCGACGTCTGCCTGTCGTCGAACGTCGTCGAGCACACACCGACGCCGTGGGAGATGGCCGACGAGATGCTGCGGGTGACGCGTCCCGGCGGCGTCGTCATCATCAGCTACACACTGTGGTGGGGACCGTTCGGTGGTCACGAGATGGGCCTGACGCACTATCTCGGCGGCCATCGGGCGGCCCGGCTGTACACCCGACGCCACGGTCATCCGCCCAAGAACCTGTACGGCACATCGCTGTTCGCGGTCTCCGCCGCCGACGGGCTGCGCTGGGCCCGATCGGCGACCGGTGCCGGGCGCGCCGACCTCGTCGCGGCGTTCCCCCGCTACATCCCGCGCTGGATGTGGTGGGTCATGCGCGTACCGGTGCTCCGGGACGTCCTGGGCACCAACCTCGTGCTCGTCCTGCGTCGACGCTGAAGTGCTCGGAGTCCGGTTGCGTCTGGCTGAGCCCACTGCTGGTTGAGCCGGGACTGAGCGAAGCGAAGCCCCGAGTCGAAGCCACCTCCGCACCCAGCGGCCTGAACTACTCGGCGGCGAGGTCCGCGGTGCAGTTGAGGGTGCCGCCCTGACTGGTCGCGGCGGCCAGCTGTTCACCGTCGGCGAGGATGGCGCACGACACCGGTCCGCGGATCACGATGGCCGACATACTCGCGCGGGTTCCCTCGAGCTGCACCCGCTGGGACCACGGCGAGCCGATCGCCGGGATCACCGTCGGCGATCCCTGGCCGCGGGTGAACGTCAGCGCGACGACGTCCCCGTTGCCGGTCAGCTGGTAGGTGATGGTTCCGGAGCGCTGAGTCGTCGTCGTGGTCGACGTCGTCTCCTCGGTGGTCGGGGTGCTCGACGACGTCGTCTCGCTCGTCGTCGCCGGATCACTCGATTCGGTGGTCGACGATGACGCCGCGCTGGTGGAGTCGCCGTCGCCGGAGCGGGTGACCAGCACGACGACGAGACCCAGTACCACGAGTGCGATCAGGGCGACCAGCGCCAGCCCGATGGTCCGGCCCTTCGACCCGGAACCGCGGGGCGGTTCGCCGCCGGCGGGCGCGTCGTAGGGCGAGGCACCGTAGGGCGACCCGCCGGTGTACTGGGGGTCGCCATACTGGGGTTCGGTGTAGTGACCCGGATACGGCTGTCCCGGCTGATGCGGTTCGGTGTACGGACCCGGATAGGGCTGACCGGCCTGGTGCGGTTCCGTGTAGGGACCCGGATACGGCTGCCCGGGCTGCTGCTCGGTGTAGGCCTGCGACGGCGGTGCCGACGGGTCGAAGTCCGGATCGAACTGACGGGTCTCCGGCGGATCGTTCCGCGGATCGTTGGGATCGCCCTCTGGTGGTCGGGTCATGCGGACGATTCTGTCATCCCGGACCGATCCCCGACCCGACCACCACGAACCTGCGTCAGATGTCGGCGATCGCCTCGAGCGGTCCGGTGCGCGCCGCGCGGACGGCCGGCCACAACGCGGCCAGCACCCCTACCACCGCGGACGCGATCAGCGTGATCGCGATGAGCGACCACGGGATCACCGGCGCGCCCAGGCCCCACTCGGCGAGCGTGCGGACCAACGCGACGCCGATGACGGTCCCGAGGAGCACACCCAGCACTGCGCCGAAGATCGAGATCAGCACCGATTCGAGGTAGATAGAGCGGCGCACCTGGGCTCGGATCATGCCGATCGCCCGCAACATCCCGATCTCGCGTTTGCGTTCGACCACCGACAGCGCGAGCGTGTTGATGATGCCGAGGACGGCGATCAGCAGTGCCAGCCCGAGCATCGCGTACAGCGTGCCGAGCATCTGATCGATCTGCGACGAGATCTGGCCCTTGAACTGATCCCGGTCCTGGATCTGCACCGTCAGGTAGTCCGACGTCGCATTCTCCAGATCGGTGCGCAGGGTCTCGAGGTCGGTGCCCGGCGCGGCGTTCACGAAGAGCGTGACATTGACCCGCGCGAAGGGCGGGACCAGCTTCTCGTAGACGTCCGGACCCACGACCCACGGTTGCAGCGCCTCGTTGTCCGCGTAGACGCCGGCGATCGGGACCTGGACCTGCTCGCCCGTCGCGGAGGTGAACGTGACCACGTCGCCACGCTGCCAGCCGTTCGCCTTTCCGGTCCGCTCGCTGATCAGCATCCCGTCAGCGGGCAGATCCGACGACGCGCCGTCCTGCATGTCCATCACGGTCACGCTGTTCAGCGGACCGCCGAGCGCCGAGAACCCGGTCTCCGACTTGTCCTCGACCTTGGCCTGGACGATGCCGAACGACACCACCTCGGCGACGCCGGGCACACCGTCGATCGCCCCGGTCACCGCGGGCGGCAGCGGCGACTGGTTGGTTCCGGCCACGATGTAGTCGGCCGTGATGCCGGCGTCGACGGCGTCGTCGACCGTGCCCTTGAACGACTGTCCGAGGGTGCCGATGATCGCGACCAGCATCAGCCCGAGGGTGAGCGCGAACGCCGTCGCGGCCGAACGCCGCGGGTTGCGGACCGCGTTGGTCCGGGCGAGGCGCCCGATCATGCCGAAGGGCGCACCGATGACCCGGCCGAGCACGCTGACGAACGGACGCGCGATCGCCGGGCCGATGAGGACGGCCGACAGGACCGCGCCCGCGGCGCCGGCACCCACCGTGATCGCCGGGCCGGCACCTTCACCCATCGCGCCGACCACGATCGCGACGATCGACGCGACACCGATGACCGCGCCGATGATCGTGCGGTTGCGCAACGAGGCCGACCCCTCGGCGGCCGATGCGCGCATGGCCTCCACGGGCGGCACCCGGGCGGCTCGCGCCGCCGGCACCCAGGCACTGACCATGGTCACCACGACGCCGACCAGGATGCCGGCGAGGATGGCATCCGGACCGATCGCCAACTCACCGTCCGGCAGGCCCGATGTCGCACTGGTGATGGCCTTCAAGGCGGCCGCCAGCCCGATGCCGATGGCGAGACCGAGCGCGCCGCCGAGGACACCGACGACGAAGGCCTCGAACAGCACCGAGCGCGAGACCTGGCGCTGGCTCGCGCCGACCGCCCGGAGCAGCGCGAACTCCCGATTCCGTTGCGCAACGATCATCGAGAAGGTGTTGTAGATGATGAACGTGCCGACGACCAAACCGATCGCGGCGAACGCCAGCAGGATGTACTGGAAGATCTGCAGGAACTCGTTGACCTGCGCCTTCTGGTCCTCGCGGACCTGGTCGCCGGTGCGGACGTCGTAGAGATCGGCGTCGGCGCCGAGCGCGGAGATGATCCGTTCCTGCAACTGTTCCGGGGTGACCCCGGCGACGGCCGACATGTCGACGACGCCGACGTGCTCACCGTCGGTGAACAGACGGGCCGACGTCGCGGCGTCGAACTGGGCGTTCACGTAACCACCCGTCGAGCTGGGCGCGTCGACGAGGCCGACGACGGTGACCTCGAGCGGCTCCGAGTTGCCCTGCCCGACGACGATCTTCGTCTTCGACCCGACCTTCAGCCCCGCGGCCTCGGCCGCCGAGGTGTTCAAGACGATCTCGCCGGCGTTCTCGGGCCCGCGTCCACCCGGCAGGATCCGCGACTCGTCCGGGTCGAGCGCCTCCGCCGGCGGGATGTAGGTGCTGCCCACGCTCGGGGCGCCACCGGTCTGGATGGCCTTGCCGTCGGAGTCGGCGACCGTGACCAGGCCGTTGTTGTTGACGACGAGTTTGTCGATGCCGAACTGGGCACGCTGGTCGCGGAGCTGGTCCACGATCGTGTTCGGCACACCCGGCGACTGCCGGTCGGCCGGGGTCACCTCGACCGCGACACCCTGCGCCGCACTGTCGAAGATGTCGTTGAAAGCCTTCGAGATGGACCCGGTGAAGACGATGGACCCGGCCACGAACGAGGTGCCGAGGACGATCGAGAAGAGGGTGAGGAACAGCCGGAGCTTGTGGGCGCGCAGGTTCCGTAGCGAGACCCGGCGCATCACCGTGGAGGACGCCACGGCTCAGAGCGCTTCGGCGGTGTCGGGCGCAGGCACGTTGTCGAGGTTCTTCATGACCTCGAAGACATCGTCGGCCGACGGCCGGGACAGCTCCTGCACGATCTGGCCGTCGGCCAGGAACACCACTCGATCGGCGTACGACGCCGCGCGCGGATCGTGCGTCACGATGACGACGGTCTGCTTGAACTCGTCGGTCGCCGCCCGCAGGATCGACAGCACCTCGCCCGAGGAGCGGGAGTCCAGGTTGCCCGTCGGCTCGTCACCGAAGATGATCGACGGCTTGCCGATCAGCGCACGAGCACAGGCCACGCGCTGCTGCTGACCACCGGACAGTTCACTCGGCAGATGTCCGAGCCGGTCGGTGATCCCGAGCCGGGCCACCACGGCGTCGAACCACTCGGTGTCGACGGTGCGGCCGGCGATGTCGACCGGCAGTGTGATGTTCTCCTTGGCCGTCAGCGTCGGCACGAGGTTGAACGCCTGGAACACGAAACCGATGCGGTCGCGACGCAGCATCGTCATCGCCTTGTCCGACAACGCCGTCAGATCGGTGTCGCCGATGAACACCTTGCCGTCGCTCGCGACGTCGAGACCGGCGAGGCAGTGCATCAGGGTGGATTTACCCGACCCCGACGGCCCCATGATGGCGGTGAACTCGCCCTCCCGGAACGAGATGGAGACGCTCTTCAGGGCCTCGACGGCGGTGTCGCCGACGCCGTACCGCTTGGAAAGGTTGTCTGCCCCGGCAGCAACCGCGTGCTTCGGCGTCCCAAAATCATCGCCACCGTCGTCTCGAGCGGCCACATCAGTCGTCGTCATGCCCTCAACGGTGCCAAATCCTGCGCCGGTTGGCCATCAGGTAACACCCTGACCCCACCCTGACGGCAGTGACGTGGGGCACTGCTGACCCTTCGAGACGTGTCCTCCGCAAGCTCCGGACACTCCTCAGGGAGCGGGGTTACTTCGGGATCTGGACCTCGAAGGAGTGGAGGCGATTGGGCGATCCGACGTTGTCCGACACCACGAGAAGGGTGCGGGTGCGGGTCTTCGCGAACGGGTTGTCGGGGTGCCAGTTGCCCCAGGCGAGTCCCGACATGTTGCCGGTGAGCAAGTGGGGCGTCGCGGTGGTCGAGAAGATGCGGCGCTTGGTCATCGCCTTCTCGCGTCCGCTCAGCTTCTTCTTGTTCGTCACCGAGGTGGCGCCCCGGGTCGTCGTCCAGAAGATGTTCGACAGCTTGCCCGGGCCACGTTCGAGCACGAGGAAGTCCGTCGAGTTGATGGCCAGCACATCGGCGGCCACCTTGTTGGCGTCGGTGCGATAGACGAACTCGCGATTGGTCTTGCCGAAGGTCAGCAGACGGGCCGATCGTGCGGCGTCCTGCCGGAGTCCGCCGGCGGTCAGGACGCTGACCTGACCCTGGGGTCCGACGGCCACGCCGGTGAGTCCGCGCTGGCCTGCCAGACCCGACTTCGACGACGGGCGCCACACCGACGGGAGCGGAAGGTCGCGGAGGACCTGTCCAATGGGCCCGATCTGCCGGACGAACTGGTTGTTGCCGCCGCTGACGACGGTGTAACCGCCCGCGGACTGGCGGATGCCCTCGAACTGGGCCTGTCCGGGCAGCAACGGGAGGAACCACGGGCCGAGGACCGTGCCGCCGCCGTTGATCCGCGGCTGCCCGGTGAAGGACGCGGTCACCGAGGTGTACCCGATCGACGCCGTGAAGAAGCGAGCCGGGAGCACGTCCTCGGCGATCATCACGTAGTTGCCGTTACCGGTCCGATCGATACCGGAGATCCGGTTGACGGTGGGAAGCCCGCTCCCGATCGTCGTCGAATCCGTGAAGAACGCCGTGACCCCGGCCCCGGAAGACGGTGTCGCCGAAGCCGGTTGGACCGCGACCGACGACGCCAGTCCCAGCACGCAGGCAGCGGCGACCGAGGCGCCCCACAGACGTAGTTTCATGAGGGGCACGATACCTCAACCGTCACTTCAGACCCATCCGTACGTTCAGCCCCGGAACCGCGCAGCAAGGCCGCGTCAGGCCAGGCGCTGCTTCAGACCGTCGAGCTCGTCGCGCAACGAGCTCGGCAGCTTCTCGCCGACGAAGTCGAACAGCTCCTCGATGGACGGGATCTCCTCGCGCCACTCGTCGGGATTGAAGGCGAGCGCCTCCGCGACGTCCTCCGCAGGCACGTCCAGACCACTGACGTCGATCGACTCCGGCTTCGCGACAATGCCGATGGGGGTCTCGACACCCTCGGCCTCACCCTCGATGCGCTCGATGATCCACTTCAGCACGCGGCTGTTCTCGCCGAATCCGGGCCACAGGAAGCGCTTGTCGTCGCCCCGACGGAACCAGTTGACGTAGAACACCTTCGGCAGCTTCGACTCGTCGGCGTTCTTGCCGATGTTCACCCAGTGCTGCAGGTAGTCCCCGACGTGGTAGCCCATGAACGGCAGCATCGCCATCGGGTCGCGGCGCACGGTGCCGACCTTGCCCTCGGCCGCGGCGGTCTGCTCGGAGCCGACGGTGGCGCCCATGAAGACACCGGTCTGCCAGTCGCGGGCCTCGGTCACCAGCGGCACCGTGGTCTTGCGGCGGCCGCCGAACAGGATCGCCGAGATCGGCACGCCCTTCGGGTCATCCCACTCGTCGGCCAGCGACGGGCACTGCGAGATCGGGGTGCAGTAGCGCGAATTCGGGTGCGCAGCCTTGTGATCGGACTCCGGCGTCCAGTCGTTGCCGAGCCAGTCGGTGAGGTGCGCGGGCGCCGGGCCGTCGATGTCCTCCCACCAGATGTCGCCATCGTCGGTGCGAGCGACGTTGGTGTAGAGGGTGTTTCCGGCCTCGATGGTCTTCATCGCGTTCGGGTTCGAGTCGTAGCTGGTGCCGGGAGCGACACCGAAGAAACCGAATTCGGGGTTGATCGCGTAGAGACGCCCGTCCTCGCCGAAGCGCATCCAGGCGATGTCGTCGCCCACGGTCTCGGCCTTCCAGCCGGGGATCGTCGGCTGGAGCATCGCGAGGTTGGTCTTGCCACAGGCACTCGGGAACGCCGCGGCGATGTAGTACACCTTGTTCGCCGGGCTGGTCAGCTTGAGGATCAGCATGTGCTCGGCCATCCACCCCTCGTCGCGGGCGATGACCGAGGCGATGCGCAGGGCGTAGCACTTCTTGCCGAGCAGCGCGTTGCCGCCGTAACCCGATCCGAACGACCAGATCTCGCGGGTCTCGGGGAAGTGGGTGATGTACTTCTCGGTGTTGCAGGGCCACGGCACGTCGGCCTGGCCGTCCTCGAGCGGCGCACCGACGGAGTGCAGCGCCTTCACGAAGAAGCCGTCCTCGCCCAGGATCTCCAGGACGCGGGGGCCGACGCGGGTCATGATCTTCATCGACAGCACGACGTACTCGGAGTCGGTGATCTCGACACCGAGCTTGGGATCGTCGGAGTCCAGCGGGCCCATGCAGAACGGGATGACGAACATCGTGCGACCGCGCATGCTGCCCCGGTAGAGCTCGGTCATCGTCGAACGCATCTCGGCGGGATCGACCCAGTTGTTGGTCGGGCCGGCGTCCTCTTCCTTCTCCGAGCAGATGTAGGTCCGCGACTCCACGCGGGCCACGTCGGCGGGGTCGGAGTTGGCGAGGAAGGAGTTCGGCTTCTTCTCCTCGTTCAGCTTCACCAGGGTGCCGGCCTTCACGAGGTCGGCGGTCAGGCGCTCCCACTCCTCGTCACTGCCGTCGGACCACACCACCCGGTCGGGCTGGGTCAGCTCGGCGACCTCGGCCACCCAGGCCAGCAGTCCCGCGTGCTTCGTCGGAGCGCTACTCGGGTCCAGTCCGGGAATGGTGGCTGCGGTCATCGTTGGGGCCTCCTCCGAGGTGGTGGCCGCTTGAATGGCCACCTGTCAGGTCGTCTCGCGGTCAAGGATACGTCCACCGAGCGGGCGTTAGGTCACGGGGTTCGCCAGGTGCGGTCTATCCCACACCCGACGGACAGGTGACGAAAGTCCCTGGTGATCGCGCGCGCTCGGTCTCGGCGCGGAGCAGTCCGGGTCGGGCGCCGGTCACGTGTCAGCCGATTCGTCCCGATCCGCCGGAGATCCACTGGCCGGTGTCCGGGTCGAGAACCGCGGAACGGAACTCGCCGTCCGCACCGATCTCGGTGATCTTGTCGACCTGCCCGTCCCGATCGCTGTCCGTGTACACCGTAAAGCCGTCGGGCCCGTTGCGGGTGAGCGAATCGTTGATGCCGTCGTTGTCGGTGTCCACCTCGGCGGGTCCGAGATCCCAGATCCGGCCGTCGTCGTGCATCCACAGGTGATCGTCGAGATCGTCGGACGCCGGTGTCTCGTGCAGTGCGGCCACCGAGTCGACCGAGTGCGGGTCGGCGCCCTCGGCCGCGCCGAACAGCGAGTCCTCCTCCGGGCGGGCCGGGTCCGGAAGGTCGTCGGGGAACATCGGGTCCATCGAGATCACTGCTTCCCGTCGTCGTGGCCGGCCCGGGCGACCCCGGCCGTTCCGTCGTCATGCCCTCGGTCACCCCGACGTCCCGCCGGATCATCGGATTCCTCACCCGGGTCGTCGGTGCGGGAGGCGTCCGCCCAGAGCGATTCCGACCGCGCCACCAACTCACGGCGGATCTCCGCCGCGCGCTCGCGACGGGTTCGAGCGTCGCGGACCCCGACCCCGCTGCGCAGTCGGCGGATCTCCTCGTCGAGGCGCGCGACCTCGGCCGCCACCTCTCGGTTCCGGCGTTCGTGCGCCCGGGCGATCTGGCCGGCGATCCGGGTCTCGGCCGCGGTGACGCGCAGGGCGAGCTGGTGATCGAGCGTCGCCCGCGCCTCGGCGAGGAGCTCGGCGGTGCGCGCCTCGCGATCGGAACGCTCCGCAGCACTGCGCCGGACACGGATCACCCACGCCGCCACCGCGACTCCGAGGATCAGGGCGAGCGGCATGCTGACCCACTGCAACGTCTGGACCGACTCCATCGGTGCGACGACGAGGCGTCCCACACCCAGACCGGTCGAGGCCCCGAGGACGACCACCAACGCGTCTTCGGCGCCTGCGCGCCGCGCCCGGCCGCGCGACCGCTCGGTGTGGAGGGGTACCGCGGGCCAGTTCTCGTCGGCCGACGGCTCCGCGTCCAGGCCCACCAGGGCGGTCGACCGGACCGCGTCGACGCGCTCGTCGGCGCGACGACGGACGCCGTCGGCGAGGGCGGCCCAGCCGGTACGGGCCCATGCGCCGTACGCAGAATCCGCGGCGGGAGCGTGGCCGGCGGCGGACGCCGCCAGATCGCGCACCCCGGCGTGCAGTTCCGCCGACGTCTGCGAACGGACGCGCGCGAGTCCGGCGCGTACCGCCGCCAACCGGTCCGGGCGTCCGCGGTCACGTGCGGCGACCAGTTCGCGACGCGTGGCCAGGAGATCGTCGACGGCAGCCTGTGCGGACGCCGCTTCGTCGACGCCGCCCGTCGGCGCGCCGAGGAGATGCTCGACCGCCCCGAGGCCCGCCGCGAGCCTTGCCCGCTCGGCGCGGAGCACGCCCGGCGCGTCAGTCGTCTCACGCAGCCACTCCACGAGGGCGTCGATCCCCGACTCGTCCACCGCACCCTCGAGGGCCGCGACCGACGACACCCCGAACAACGGCAGCGTCGCGAACGGGTCGAGGACGGCCCGGTGGGCGCGCACGGTCCGCGGCCACTCCCAGAACGCGTCGATCTTCGTGCACACGATCGCCACGATCCCGACCTGCGCGCGCATCTGCTCGACGAGGAGACGTTCCTCCTCACCGACCGACGACGACGGGTCGACGACCACGACCGCCGCACCGGCCGACGCACGCGAGCGCCCGCCGCGGGCGACGATGTCGAGGTCCGGGGCGAGCGCCCGGCAGGCCTCGACCAGCGTGCGGACGCCCACCCCGTCGGTCCCGACGACCAGCACGTCGGTGCCCGCGTCGACCCCGACGGCGTCGAAGCCGGTCAGCTCCCGCGCGGCGGCGAGTGCCGTGTCGGTCATGCGCCCGCTCCTGCCCCGGCCAGAAGTCGCTCGGCACCGGCGCGGTCGACGCCCGCCGCGGCCGCCTCCTCCAACCGGGCACGCAACTCGACCTCACGCCACTGTCGAATCCGGTCGACCCGCTCCCCGATCGGTCCCGCGAGATCAGGAACGCCGCTGGCGTCGCGGAGCGCCCGGCTCAGGGCCTCGGCGTTCGCGGCCACGGCGGAACGGGACTCGATGAGCGCGAGCGCGGTGTCGATGCCGAAGGCGTCGAGCCGGCGCAGCAACCCCTGCCGCATCAGCCGTTCGTCGGAACCCGGACGTCCCACGAGGAATCGGCCGGCCATCGACGGCATGCCGACGCCCGCGGCCGCCATCGTCGCCAGCGCGGCGAACTCGGCATCGTCGAGGTCGGCGCAGGCCAGCAACTGCGAGACCGGGTACACCGGCGTGTCCAGACGCCCTGCACACGACGCCGCCACCGCGACCGCCGCATCCCAGTCGCCGTGCGTGTCGGCCTTCCCGAGCACCACGAGCAGCCGGTCGGCCGGGAGGGACGCGAAGAGTTCGCGGTCGGCGCGCCGCGGCGGCCCCGCCAGGACCAGAATCCACAGATCGGTGTCGGCGGCCCCCTGCTCGTCCTCACCGGGCCCGATCACGGTGAGCGACAGCCGTTCTCGCAGCGCACGGGCCATCGTGTCCCGACCGGTCCCGGGCCGGCCGACGACCTGGACGTGCAACGGACGGAGGAAACGCCGGCCCGCACCGGCCAGGACGGGCACGAGCGGCGACACCGGGTCGACGAGGTCGACGAGTCGTCCCTGCTCGGCGGCCGTCCACAACTCGCTCCCGGCGGGCACGCCACGCCGGCCACCGTTCACCGGTGCCCCCACCCCAGCCTCCTCGCCATCCGACCCCTGCGCCTCCCACGACCCGCGTCCACCGCACCGCCACCCCGGGCATCGGCGCACGTGAACCGCGACAGGGCCGAGAATAATCGGGATCCGGGCGAACGGCGGAGACGGCTCCACATCCCCTCGCGGGGCCGGACGGGTCCGCGTCCGCACCGCTGCCGTCCGGGCCGCCGTTCCCCCGCGACTTCGCCGCAACGACACGATGCGCAACGATGGACGCGTGAACAACAGCCCCGACAGGTCCCGGTTGTACCCCCGCGTGACGAGCTTCCGCTTCCGCCGCGGCACGCTGACGACCGGTCAGCAGCGCAACTGGGAGACCCTGTGGCCGGTGCTGGGCCGCGACCTCGAGATCGGGCCGGAGCGGGTCCCCGAGCCGCAACTCGACCTCACCGAACTGTTCGGGCGCGAGGCCCCGAAGGTCCTCGAGATCGGCAGCGGTACCGGCATCTCGACCGCCGCGATGGCCGAGGCCGAACCGGATGTCGACGTCGTGGCCGTCGAGGTCTACAAGCCGGGCCTGGCCCAGCTCCTCGGCCTCGTCGACCGCAACGGCCTGACCAACGTCCGCCTGATCCGCGGCGACGCGGCCATCGTCCTCACCGAGCTCATCCCGTCGTCGAGCCTCACCGGTGTGCGGCTGTTCTTCCCCGACCCGTGGCCCAAATCGCGTCACCACAAGCGACGCTTCGTCCAGACCGGCACACTGGAACTGATCGCGGACCGGCTCGTCCCGGGCGGGGTGCTGCACATCGCGACCGATCACGCCGGTTATGCGGAGTGGATCGCGGAGGCGCTCGCCACCCAGGACGCCGACCGCCCCCACGTCGTGCAGTTGACGCGGGAGTCGCCGATCTCGCTGCAGCGGCCGACGACGAAGTTCGAGGGACGCGCGGAACGCGAGGGCCGCTACGTCAGCGAGTTCGTCTACACGCGGCCCATCCCGCCGGCCACCTCGACCGGCGACACCCCGACGGGAGCCCGCCATGAGTGACCACAGCCCGACCGGCTTCGCCGACACCATCTCCGGCCAAACGGGGACGCGCCGCATGCTGCTGGTGTGGGACGCACCCAACATGGACATGGGCCTCGGCGCCCTGCTCGGTGGACGCCCCACCGCCGCGCACCGTCCCCGGTTCGACGCCCTGGGCCGGTGGCTGCTGCAGCGGACCGCAGATGTGTCCGCTCTCACCGACGGAGGCGGCGCGGTCGAGCCCGAGGCCACCGTGTTCACCAACATCGCCCCTGGTAGCGCCGACGTCGTCCGGCCGTGGGTGGACGCTCTCCGTAATGTCGGTTTCGCCGTGTTCGCCAAGCCGAAACTGTCCGACGACAGCGACGTCGACTCCGACATGCTCGACCACATCGAACTTCGCAGGCACACTGTTGGACTAGCCGGCGTGATAGTGGCGTCCGCCGACGGTCAGGCATTCCGCGAACCGCTGCTCGAGGTGGTCGGCGACGGGGTGCCCGTCACCGTCATCGGGTTCCGCGAGCACGCCAGCTGGGCACTGAGCACCGAAGAACTGGAGTTCATCGATCTCGAGGACATCCCCGGCGTGTTCCGCGAGCCGCTGCCACGCATCGGCCTGGACTCCCTGCCGGACGAGGGCGCCTGGCTCACACCCTTCCGCCCGCTCAGCGCACTATTGCGCTGACTGCGGCGTCGCGGCCCTGCCGAGGTCGTCGGGCGGCGGTCCGCGACCCGGCATCCGACGCCGACACGGGTGTGCCCGCACGTGCCCCCGAGGCCCACGCCTCAGGGATCACTCAGGCAGCACTGTCAGGATCTTCCGGGAAACTGACAGAATCGCCACCGGCGCCCCGAAACGACGGCGCCGAACAGGCCCGACCAGTCGTACACGAAAGGACATCGCGTGTTCCGGTTCATCGGCACATTCGTCTACCGAATGCGCTTCCTCGTCATCGCGGTGCTCATCGCGATGATGGCCGGACTCGGGCTGTACGGTCTCGATCTCGGCAAGCACCTCAGTCAGAGCGGCTGGTTCGATCCGACGTCGGAGTCCGATACCGGTGCGCGCTACGCCGACCAGGCGCTGGGGCGCGACCACACGTCCGACATCATCCTGCTGGTCACCCCGCCGGAGGGCACCCGCGTCGACGACAAGGCGTTCGGCGCGAAGGTCGAGACGTTCGTCGAGGACCTCATCGCGACGCACCCCGACATCGTCGGACGCGCCGATCCCGGTCTGTACGACCCGTTCCTCGTCCAGCCCGCGCAGAGCACGCTGCAGGAGCGGCTGTTCACCGAGGACGGCAGACACGCCTTCATCAGCATCGGCGTCGCCGGCAACGACGACACGACGGTCCTCAACAACTACAAGACCATCGAACCGTTCTTCGAGGACATCCCCGAACGCTTCGATCTACCCGGTACGACCTTCGAACTCGCCGGCCTGCAACCGGTCGCCGGATCGATGGCCGAGGGCATGGACAAGGACATCCACCGCGCCGAGGTCCTCGCGCTGCCGCTGGTGGCGATCATGTTGTTCTTCGTGTTCGGCGGCGTCGTCGCCGCCTGCCTGCCCGTCCTCATCGGTGGTCTGACCATCGCCGGTTCGCTGGGCATCATGAAGATCCTCGCGCTCACCACCGAGCTCAACATCTTCGCGCAGTCGGTGGTCACGCTGATCGGTCTCGGCATCGCGATCGACTACGGCCTGTTCATCGTGTCGCGTTTCCGCGAAGAACTCGGTGAAGGCTATTCGACCAAGGCCGCGGTCCGAAGAACCGTGATGACCGCCGGTCAGACGGTGGTCTTCTCCGCGACGATCATCGTCGCCGCCCTGGCGTGTCTGCTGATCATGCCGCAGGGGTTCCTCAAATCCGTCGCCTACGGCGCGATCGCGTCGGTCTCGCTGGCCGCGATCCTGTCGATCACCGTCCTCCCGGCGATCCTGGGCATCCTCGGACCCCGCGTGAACATGCTGTCGATCAGCACGGTCATGAAGTACACCGCGGTTCCGCTGGCCCGGCGCTTCTCCGGCGAGGAACGCGCAGCGGCCATCCAGAACCGCTTCAGCGGTCGCATGAAGACCAGCCAGGAAGTCGAGAACGGCTTCTGGGGCCGACTCGCGACGTGGGTGATGAAGCACCCGGTCAAGACCGCGGTTCCCACCGTGCTCCTGTTGCTCGCGCTGATCATCCCGTTCGGCAGCATCCAGTTCGGCGGGATCAGCGAGAAGTTCCTGCCGCCGGACAACCCCAACCGGGTCGCGCAGGAGAAGTTCGACGAATACTTCCCGAGCGAGCGAACCGAGGCCATCAAGCTCGTCATCATCTACGACGAGTCGAGCCAGGCCGACCAGAACAAGCTCGACGCCATCGCGCAACGCGCCGACGCGGTGCCCGGCTTCACCAACAAGTTCAGCGACGCCGACAAGTCCGACTTCGGGTCGTTCGACGCCGAGCGGTACCCGAACGTGGGCGTCTACCAGGTGTCGGCTGGTCTGGTGGACCGGAACACCGCCGCCCAGGCGATCGAGCAATTACGCGCGATCGACACCGAGGGCCTCACGATGTACGTCTCGGGTACCCCGGCCCTCACCCAGGACTCGATCGACGCGCTGATGCAACGGCTCCCGCTGATGGCGGTCATGCTCGTCCTCATCACCGGCCTGCTGATGTTCCTGCAGTTCGGTTCGATCGTCCTGCCGATCAAGGCCGCGCTCATGACGGCCCTGGGTCTCGGTGCCACGCTCGGCATCCTGACGTGGATCTTCGTCGACGGTCACGGCGCCGAGCTGGCCAACTTCACCCCCGGCCCGCTGTTCGCAGCGGTGCTCGTGCTGATCATCGCCATCGTGTTCGGCCTCTCGACCGACTACGAGGTGTTCCTGCTCTCCCGCATGGTCGAGGCCAGACAGAAGGGCGCGAGCACCACCGAGGCGATCCGCAGCGGCACCGCGCACACCGGCGGCATCATCACCGCGGCCGCCGCGATCCTGGTCGTGGTCACCGGCGCGTTCAGCCTGTCCGAGATCGTGATGATGAAGTACATCGCGTTCGGCATGATCGCCGCGCTGATCCTGGACGCCACGGTGATCCGCATGTTGCTCGTCCCGTCGGTGATGAAGCTGCTCGGGGACGACTGCTGGTGGGCACCGCGGTGGATGCGCGTGGTCCAGCGCAAGATCGGCCTCGGCGAGACCGTCCTCGACGACGAACCCGACGAACAGCGCGACGCCGGTGCCGGCGCCCGCCCGATGAGTGCGGGCACCGTGGTGGCCGAGGCGCCGACCTCGGTGATGGCCGCGGCACGCAGGCAACCGGTCGCCGCCGGCGCGGTCCCCGCCCGAGGTCGTGTCCCGGGCGCCGTCGGTCGCCCCGCCGCACCGGCACGGCCCGCCCCGGACCGACCGCTCACCAACGGTCGCCCGACGGGTCAGGCCCCCGACCAGCGCACAGGTCCCGGTCCCACCCCGACTCCGCCGTCCCCCTCGGGTCCGCCGCCGACCACCACCGGCCGCCCGGGTACTGCGCCGACCCCGCCGCGCACTCCGCCGGCGCGCGTCGGACCGACGCCCGTGCCCGGTGCCCGGGCCCCCGAACCGGCCGGACGCCGTCCCGCGACGCCCTACCGCCGCTCCACCGTGTCGAAGGGTGATCGTCCCGACACCGGCGGCTGGAGCCTCGGCGAGGGTGGCATCCGACTCGGTGACCCCGCACCTCGCTCGGAGAACGGGGACCGTCCGGCGGTCACTCCCCCGTCCGCCCCGCCACGGGTGCCGGAGACCGGGCGGCCGAATCCCGGAACCGCCCGGCCGACGCCGGAGCCGACCGGCCAGCGCTCACCGCTCGGACGCCGGCCCACCCTCGACGAGACCGGTCGTCGCCCCCTGGCCGCCTCGGTCAGCCCCGAGACCTCGACCCCGTCGTCTCGGAGTCGTCGCAGCAACGGTCCGTCGCCGATGGAGCGCGGACTCAGCGCCGATGCGACCCCGGCCGCCGCGCGGTCCGACGCCGGTCCCGCCTCGGGTGAGCAGGATCGCCCGGCCGACGAGTCGAACCGCCGCCGTCGCCCGCGTACCGACCGGCACGCCCGGTCCGACGAGACCGGTGACGACGGCCAGATCAGCGTCCAGGAACTGCTGAAGCGGAGTCGCTCACAGAAGTGACCGCTCGGACCCCCGTTCGCGGCCACGGGTCTCGTAAGCGGATTGATCGCGAGTCATGCTGGTCAAGTCACCCAAGCCGGCAGACGCGCCCGCGAGCGGTTCGCTGACGACCTCGGGGCTCGCCGTCAGCGAGTGACCCGGCGGCACCCGCCACCGTCGAACACGGCCTGGCCGAGGACTCAGTCCTCGTCCAGGCCGTGTTCGATCACGTAGCGGGTCAGTTCCACGCGGTTGCCGAGCTGGAGTTTGCGCAGCGTCGCCTGGACGTGGTTCTCGACGGTCCGGTGACTCAGGTCGAGGCGCCGCGCGATCTGCTTGGCGCTCAGTCCTTTTGCGACCAAACGCAGCACCTCGGTCTCACGCTCGGTGAGCGCGGGCGCGGCGGGTGCGGCGTCGGGCTGCTGGGACATGCGCCGGTACTCGCCCAGCACCAGCCCCGCGAGACCCGGGGTGAAGACCGCCTGGCCGTCGGCCGTCGCCCGGACCGCGTCCACCAGTTCTTCGCGTGACGACGACTTCACCAGATAGCCGCTGGCCCCGGCCTTCACGGCCTCGAGAACGTCGTCGCGCTCACCCGATGCGGACAGCACGAGGATGCGGGTCTTCGGCGAGACCTCCAGGACCGCCGTCGTCGCCTCCGTACCGGTCCCGTCGGTCAGCTGCATGTCCATCAGGACCACATCGGGGGTGACGGCGGCCGCACGTCGACCGGCACTGCCCACGCCGTCCGCGGTGGCGACGACGTCGAATCCCTCGTCGGCGAGATCGCGGGCCACCGCCTCTCGCCAGATCGGGTGGTCGTCGACGACCATGATCCGCAGCGGCGCCCGCCCCTCGTCACTCCGGCCTGCACTCATACTCGATGCTCCCCTTCGCCTTTCAGCTCTCGTACCGCGGGACGGTGAACTCCCATTCCGTACCCGCACCCGGTTCGGTGTCGAGGCGCGCGGCGCCGCCGAGGGATTCGATCCGTCCGACGATCGACTTCGACACCCCGACGCGTCCCTGCGCAACCGCCTCGGCGAGCCGGCCGTCCGGGATGCCGATCCCGTCGTCCCGCACACTCACCACGATGTCCCGCCCCAGATCCTCCACCAGGATGTACGCACGCGCACCGGGACCGGCGTGGTTCACGACGTTGTCGAGCGCGTTGACCACCGCCGCGCGGATCTCCGCGCCCCTCTGCGCTGACACCATGACCGGGTCCGCGGGAGCACTCACCGACACCCGCGCGTCGGCGAAGACGCGCAGGGCGGCGGCGAGATCAACGCTGCATTGCGCATCGGTATCGGCGGCGACGGGTTCGTCCGTGTCGGAGATCAGCCGACGCAGCGTACGCTCCTGCTCCGCCGCGAGGGTGGCGAGTTCACCTGTCGGACCGCCGATCTCGCGTCCGCGACGCGCGATCAGCGCGAGCACCTGGAGTACCCCGTCGTGCACCTCACGGGAGAGCCGTTCGCGTTCCTCGGCAGCCGCAGCGATCCGCGCCGCCCGGGACAGCTGGTCCTGGACCCGACGCGCGTTCGCAGCCGCGAGCCCGACCGCCATACCGGTCGCCACGATGACGATGATGGTGGCGTTCCGACCGAAGTCGAGGTTCAGTTCGCCTTTCACGAAGGTGCTGGTGCCGCCGATGACGAGCCCCGACACGATCCCCCCGACCGGGCCGGTGAGGATCGCAACCGAGATGACCGCGTTGGTGGCCCACAGCGTCGTCGGCCAGGTCTGGTTGTTCCACGCCCACTCCGCGCCGGCGACATACGACGTCGACAACATCAGCGCGCAGACGACAAGCACCTCGGCACCGACCCACACCCGGTTGCGCGCGAACCCGACGAAGTAGCCGATCCCGCTGACCAGCGTCCACGCGGAGAGCAGACCGAAGAGCACCCAGGCGACGCCGCCGCGGTCGAGGTCGGGGTTGACGGCGATGTGGAAGCCGAGTGCGTACAGATAGGACAGCAGCCGGAAGATCTGGGCGCCCCGCCACAGCGGACCGACCGGGTCGTCGTCGACGACACGTGCCAGACGATACGGATCGGTGTCCCGGTCCGGCGGGCCGACCGCGAGCCCCGGCCACCGGCGCGTCACGTTCCCGCGCCCCGGCCGTCCCCGTCCCGGTCCCTGCCCTCGCGGTCGGTCTCGACCTCGTCCCGGCGACCATTCGCCGGGCGTTCGGATCCTGGGTTCCCGGCCTTCGAGGGGGTGCCAGGGGCCTCGTGCGCGAGCGTCTCGGCCGCGGCGTCGGGATCGTCGGTGTCCCACGCCGGTGAATCCGGCTCGGCGACGACCCCCGGGCGCCCGTCCACGGGCTCGGTCGAGTCCCCCTTCAGGCGTCGGATCGCGGTGTTGAAGAACGCGATCAGGGGCACCGCGAGCAGACCACCGATGATGCCGGCCGACACCAGGCCGGCCGCGATCCCGAGCACCACCGCAACCGGATGCAGGCGCACCGACCGCCCAAGCAGGAACGGTTGCAGCACATGGCTTTCGAGCTGCATGACACCGACGACGATGGCGAGGGCGACGACCGCGGCGATCCAGCCCTGGGTCACCAGGGCGACGAGCACCGCCAGCGTGCCGGTGACCAGGGCACCGACGATCGGGATGAAGGCGCCCAGGAAGACCAGCGAGGCCAGCGGAAGCGCCAGGGGCACTTGCAGGATGGCGAGTCCGATCCCGATACCGCAGGCGTCGACGAAGGCCACCGCGACAGTCGCCCGGACGTACCCGACGAGTGTGCCGAAACCGGCGATACCCGCCTCCCACACCCGATTCCGATTGGTCTGTGGGATGAGCTTGACCGAGAACTGCCAGATCTGACCACCGCCGTAGAGGAAGAAGATCAGCAGGAACAACGTCAGCAGGGCGCCGGTGATGATCTCGCTGGCCGTGGTGGCGGTGGCCAGCGCACCGCTGGTGACACGGTCCTGGTTGTGCTGGATGAAGTCGAGCGTGTCGGTGCCGAAGTTGCGCACCTGGTCGCGATCGAGCCCGAGGGGCCCGTTGATGAGCCATTCCCTGGTCTTCTCGACGGTCACGGTGACCTGCTCGGCGAGTTCGGGAACACCGTCGATGAACTCGCGGACCACGAAGGTCATGACGGCGGCGAGCAACCCGATCGCGACGACGAGGTTGACGATCACCGCCAGCGAACGCGGCAGACCGCGCCGGTCGAGTGCGTCGACCCCGGGAACCAGCATCGCCGAGATCAGGATGGCGAGGGCGACCGGCACGAGGACTTCCTCGAACTCCCGGAACAGCCTGGTCGCGACGTATGCGGCCGCGACCAGGAGCAGTAGCCGCCACGCCCACTCCGCCGCCGCGCGTACCTGCGGATGAACCTTCGCCCGGTCGATGGACGCGAGGTCCCGGACGTCGCGCGGCCGGTCGGCTCGTTCGGCTTCGGTCACAAGAGTCACACTAGTGCTGCGCCTCGGTGACAGGAGTCCGTACACACCCCCGATTGCGCAGGTCGCCGACGGGGGTCGTCACCGACACCGGCCCCCCTACCCTAGGGTGGCACGTATGTCGTCGGAGGATGTTGGCTCGCCGGGGGGCGCGGCAGCCCCGGTGACCCGTCCTCGGTTCTGGTGGGTCCGATGGGTCCTGCTCACCGTCGTCCTGGTCATCCTCGCCGTCGAAGTCGTTCTCATCTGGCCCGAACTGCGGGGCGCCTGGCTGCGTATCGGTGAGATCGAGTGGCACTGGGTCGCGGCGTGTCTCGTCGCCGCGATGCTGTCGATGGACAGTTTCGCCCAGGTCCAGCGCGCACTGTTGCGCTCGGCGGGCCTGCGGGTCACGCAGTGGAAGTCCCTGTCGGTCATCCTCGCGGCCAACTCGCTGAGCCAGACGATGCCGGGCGGCCAGGTCCTCGCCCCCGCGTTCACCTATCGGGAAACCCGCAAGTGGGGTGCGACACCGGTCATCGCGTCGTGGCAGGTCGTCATGTCGGGCCTGCTCGCCGGCATCGGTCTCGCGGTGCTCGGGTTCGGCGGCGCCCTCCTGGCCGGAGCGAAGACCAGCCCGTTCTCGGTCGTCTTCTCCGTCGCCGGGTTCCTCGCGGTCGCGGTGGTCCTGCAGTACCTGGCCAGTCATCCGGAATCGTTGAAGAGCACCGGGATTCGAGTCCTGGGTTGGGTGAATCAACTCCGGAACAAGCCGGAGGACCACGGCACCGAGAAGTTGTTCGAGACCCTCGAACAGCTCCGGGCGGTGCAACTCACCAAGCGCGACACCTCGGTCGCATTCGGCTGGAGCCTGTTCAACTGGGTCGCCGACGTCGGGTGTCTGATGTTCGCCTGCTGGGCGGTCGACGCCCACCCGAGCATCTCCGGACTGATGGTCGCCTACGCGGCGGGCAAGGCGGTCGGCTCGGCGATCCCCCTGCTGCCGGGCGGCATCGGCGTCGTCGACGCGGTGCTCGTCCCCGCGCTGACCAGCGCCGGGATGCCCGCCGCCGACGCCATCACGGCGGTCCTCATCTACCGGCTGATCAGCTATGTGATCGTCTCGGCCATCGGCTGGGTGGTCATCGGTCTCATGTTCCGTAACCGCATCAAGCGCGACGACACGTTCATCGACGAGGTCGAGCGGGACGCCGACGCCCTCGAACGCTCGGCCGACGACCCGTCGCCCACGACGCCCGACGGTACGGCGCTCCCCATCCCGCCGCCGGATGGTGTCGAACCGCCGCGCCCGGGGGCACCGCCCACGGACGGACCCGACAACCCGCAACGAGGGGACTCCGCACGAACGTCCGACACCGATCCGCCGTCGGACCCGGTACGGTAATCCACCATGCTGAGCTCGAAGACGGACCGGGGCTCCGACGCGACGGCGGAGACGGGGTCCTCGCCGGCGCGCGGAACGGCGACGGGTCCCGTCGCCGCCCTGTTCGACGCCGTGGCGATCACGGTCTTCGTCCTCATCGGCCGGGCCAGTCACGAAGAGGGCTATGCGCTGACCTCGGTGCTGCACACGCTGTGGCCGTTCCTCGCCGGCTGTGCGGCCGGCTGGTCGATCACCTACGTCTACGCGCATGTGCGGTCGAGCGACTTCTTCGGTCACGACTTCCGGCCGGACCGGGTCGTCCCGGTCGGTCTCGTCATCTGGTTCTGCACGGTGACCGTCGCGATGATCCTGCGCTTCATCCTCAGCCAGGGCGTGGCGGTCAGCTTCGTCATCGTCGCGGCCGTGGTGCTCGCGCTCTTCCTGCTCGGCTGGCGAGCCGTCTTCGCCTACCTCGGTCGTCGCGCCGCCGCCTGACGACGAGGGTCGCGAGCGTTCGCGGACCTACTTGATCGTGAAGTACTTCTGCGCGACCTGAAGTGCGGCGGTCCCCGACTTGGGCCCCTCGGTGTAGATGACGACGACCTGACCGCCCTGGAGCCCCACGAACCAGCCGGGCCCCTCGGGGCCGTTGGTGCCGACGAGGGCACGCAGTCCCGGCGCGCGAGTGAGGTCACTGGCGTCGCCGGTGGCGGCAGTGGCGGTCATCGCCTGCAGCACCGGCCGGACGACGGCCGGATCGAGCCCGCCGAGCTCGCCGCCCGCGATCTTCGTCGGCACGTTTTTCAGCACGAACGGCGGCACCGACGAGGACTGCCCGGAGGCGCTACGCGCCATGGCGACACCGAAGGCGGCCATGTTGGTCATCGACATCATGCTCGAGCCGGGACGGTAGTCGATGGTCGCGATCCCGGGACGGTCAGCGGTCGGAACACTCGCACCGGGCACCGTGAACTGGACGCCGAGCCCGAGCCGGTCGAGCAGTTCGTCGCCACGCTGCTGGTCCGACCCGACGGCTCGCCCGATCGCATCGAAGACGGGATTGAGGGTGGTGCCGACCGGATAGGGCTGATCGAGGTCGACGCCGCTGTCGATCGCGTACGAGTTCTGCGCCATCCCGGTGATCGCACCGGTCTGCGCGTCGAGGGTCATGATCGTCGCGGGTTGACCGACCTCGACGGCCGCGTCGCCCAGGGACAGCTGGACGCCCTGGTCCATGGTGGTCGGGACGTCGGGTCCGGGAGGACCCTGCTCACCGGCCAACTTGCGGGGCGCGACACCCGGACCGAGCATCTCGACCTGCCACCCGGCGGTGGCGTCGCGGATGGCCTGCCAGTAGTTGGTCAGCCCGTCCTCGAGGGGGGAGGACAGGCGCCGGTCGGCCATCACCAGCTGGTCGGACCGGTTGACCACGACACCGGGGACCCGACGCGGGTCGCCGGCCAGCACCTCCATGTCGGAGTCGCGCAGACCCACCGCGGTGATGGCCCTGCCCGGCGCCGCGTCGAGCTTCTCGCGGATCACCTGGCCGGTGATCAGGGGTGCGATCGGCGCGATCACCCTGGCGAGGGCCCGGACCGAGGCGTTCAGGTCGGAGGTGCGGGCTGGGTCGAGCACGATCTCGTTGACCGGCTGGGCATACATGAAGACCCGGCCGGTCCGGCTGCGCACGGTCGGCGCCGGCTTCGCGTCGGTGCGGATCTCGCGCAGCGTGCCACCGGCGGTGAGGCCGGCGTGCAGGATCGCAGGGTCCCAGGTCACCTTCCAGCCCGACGACAACTTGCGCGCGGTACCGCCGCTGGTCGACTCGTACACACGGCCCATGTCCCAGTTCCACGTGGTCGTGACGGAAAAGGTCGCGGTCCCGTCGCTGTATTCGACCGGATTCTCGACGTCGACGTCGACGCGTTGGGCATCCATCTGTCTCAGAGTGGTGGTGAGACTGTCACCGGCTTGTCCCGGTGCGGTGGTGAACGTGGCGGCCCCGCCGGCGTCCTGGCGGCTGAGGGCGTCGGCGAATGCGTCGATGGCGGCAGCGGCGCCCGTGTCGGTCGAACCGGCGAACCCACAGGAACTCACCATGACCGCGCACGTGACCGCGGCACAAGCGGCTGTCGTCGCGCGCTTGACCCAGATCTTCATGACGACAATTTTCACTCGTGTAACACTCGAAATCGACGCCGCCAGCTTCCATTCGGGGATCAAGCCGGTCACGAACTCATCTCGCCCACGGGACTTTTGACACTCCGCGGCGTGCGCGATCGCCGTCCGAGACCGACGTCGACAGATCCCGGACCCGGCCGTCCCCGACCGCCCTCACCTTGCCGCACTGCGACAATGGCCGCATGGTTTTCACCGTCTTCCGTGGCGACGATCGTCCGGTCACCGCCACCGGCTGGCTGACCTCACGACACTGCTTCTCCTTCGGCGACCACTACGACCCGTCGAACACGCACTTCGGCGCGCTGCTCGCCGTCAACGACGAGGTCGTCGCACCCGGCGCGGGCTTCGATCTCCACACCCATCAGGAGAGCGAGATCGTGACATGGGTGGTCACGGGGACGCTGGTCCACCGCGACTCGGCCGGGCACTCCGGTGTCCTGTACCCCGGCCTGGTACAGCGGATGAGCGCGGGCACCGGCGTCGAACACTCCGAGCGCAACGACTCATGGCCCGACCTGCCCGACGCCGGCACCGAGCCCGTCCGCTACGTCCAGATGTGGCTGATGCCCGACCGCCACGGCCTCGCGCCGTCGTACGCGCAGGCCGATGTCTGCGACCGACTCGCCGCGGGCGGACTCGTACCGATCGCGTCGGGCGTCGCCGATGTCGACGCCGCGGTCTCCGTCGCCAACTCGGGCGCCACCCTGTTCGCGGCGCGACTCCGCCCCGGCGAGACCGTCGAGGTACCCGCTTCCCGGTTCACCCACCTGTTCGTCGTGCACGGACAGATCGAGGACGACGGGGTCGGCGTCCGGGAGATCGGCGTTCTGGGCCCGGGTGACGCCCTCCGAGGCGTCGACTCCGCGTCGTTCCCGATCCGCGCCGGCGACGACTCCGACGCCGAGGTGCTGGTGTGGTCGATGGCCGCCGGGCTGGGTGGTGCGTGAACCGGACACCAGCCCCTCCCGTGGTCCGGCCGGCGACGTATGGATTTCAACTCGACCGCCAGACTTCGACCGAAGTCTGGCGGTCGAGTTTGAGGTCTGGCAGTGAGGGCGGAACGTCACGAACTCAGGCCGCGACGAGGTCCCGCGCCATCTGCGCGTACCCCTCCCACACCGAGGCGTACCGCGGTCGCCAACCGGCCGCCGACCGAAACCGTCTGTTGGACACCCGAAGCGAACGTGTCAGCGACGTGGTGCGTTCGCCGAGCAGGAGGGCGGCCCGGCCGGGACCGGTCACGTACGGATGTTTGCCGACCGCACCCGCCAGGGCAGCCGTGTGGTGCTTCTTGGTGACCGGTAGGTCGTCGACGATGTTGTAGGTGCCGGAACCGATTTCGAGTGCGGACACCACGGCGTCGGCGGCATCGGCGAGGTGGATCGACGAGACGTAGGCACCGGGTCGGCCGGCCCGGAAACCGATCCGGCGTCGGGCGAGCGCCATGAGCTGCTCGCTGTGGGCGGCGCCGACGCCGTAGAACAACCCGAACCGGAGCACCACGCCGACCCCACCCGAATCGGTGAACCGGCGGGCCGAGGCCTCGGCGGCGTGGTTGCCCACCGCGATCGGATAGTGGTCGACCGGCGAATCCTCGTCGATCCACCGGTCACCGGCGTCGGTGTACACCATGGCAACCGATTCCTGCACCACCCGCGGCACGCCGGCGGCGAGTGCGGCGTCGACCACCGCGGCCGAGCCCTCCCGCCGGATGCGATGACAGTCCGCCCAGGCCGACTTCCGGACGAATGAGGCGGTCCCCGGAAGGGAGGACGCGAGATTGACGACCGCGCCGCAGCCGTCGAAGTACTGGGCGAGTCCGTGTCGATCGAACAGCGACACCCGAATCGGGGCGGCGCCGTGGGCACGCAGCGCGGAAGCGGCGGCATCCGAGCGCGCCAGCGCACGCACGTCGTGTCCCGCGGCGACCAATGCGGGCACCGCGTATCCCCCGATGGCCCCCGTACCGCCGGTGACGAATACCCGCATGCGGGCGAGTATCCCGGATCGCGGTGCGGTTTGTCCCGGCTACCGGGACAAACCGCACCGTCATGTGTTTCGCCGGTCAGTCCCCGGGCTGCGATAGAGCGTGCAGATCCTTTGCGGTGGGCGACTTCTCGACCGTGTCGGGATCGGGATAGGTGTGCAGCAACCGGTCCGCGGTGCCCGCGGTGGTGACCGCGAACCAATAGTGCTCGTTGCGGTAGTGGTGGAATCGATGGTTGCGCCACAACCGGCGATAGTAGGCGTGGCGCGGCCGGTAATCGGAGTGGATCAGATAGTGCGTCCATTCATAGACCAGTCCGATCGCCGCGAGCGTCGCCATGAACGTGAGACCGCGCTCGGCACTGGCGAAGACGAGGAGCCCCACCGCGACGGCCGCGAGGACGACCGTGACCAGCACCTGCCACGGGATGAACACCAGGGGGATGTTCCGCGGGTCCGAGTGGTGCTCGCGGTGCTTACGCGCCACCAGCGGATCGATGGTGACCGGTCCCAGGCGCTTCGGCCGCCAGTGCAACACGACGACGTGGATCAGCCACTCGGCCAGCGGGAAGCTCGCGATCATCACGACCGGGACGACCAGATCGGCGATTCCCCACCCGCCCAGCCAAATTCGCGCCGCCGACGAGGTCACCAGGAACGCGGCGATCATCCAGGGCGACGGGTGCCGGAGGAACTCGGCGAATGCGGCACGCAGGGTCGTCGACCGCCGTGATCGCATTCGCCGTTCCTCCGCCGCCACCTGCCGGCGCGCTCTGTGGTCGATGTGGTCGGCGTCGATGCTCTCGGCAGACATTCAGTTCCCCTCTCCGATGTCAGACTCCGCACCCTCGAGTGCCTGACAGAGTTCGAGCAATGCCGCAGTCGCGGGCGCGAGCAGTTCACGGGCAGCGGCCTCGGCGCGGCCGGGTTCGCGAGACGTGATCGCGTCGACGAGCGCGCGATAGCCGTCGATGTTGCCGACCTCCGGCTCCAGCATCGACGCGAGCGCGGGAAGCGCCGGTTCGTACGCGGCGCGGAGCGAGTTGTACATGAGACGGAATGCGATCGAGTCGGCCGCGTCGACGATCGCGCTCCAGAACTCGAGTGCCGCGACCTGCTGTCCGACCGGGTCCGGTTCGGCGGCGAGATCGGCGAGCAGCGCTGTCAGCCTGGCGATCTGGTCGTCGGTCACCCGCCTCGCCGCCAGCCCGGCGACATTCGGGCCGACCGCGGCACGTGCCTCGACGATCGAGCGAGCGACACTCGGCACGAGCGCGCCGCCCCGGATCAGGAGTCGCGGCAACAGATCGAGGCCACCCGTCCGCGCGATGTCCTGGACCCGTGCGCCGTCGCCCTGCCGAATGGAGACCAGACCGGCCGCCGCCACCCGCTTCAACGCTTCCCGCACGGTGGGCCGCGAGACGCCGAGGATGCGGGCCAATTCCCGTTCGCTTGGAAGGGCCTCGCCGGCCGGTAGGTCACCCGACAGCACGCCCTCGACGATCTGGTCGAACACGATCTCGGGGGCGCTCTGCTGGGACACGGGCTCGAACGGCATGCACCGACCGTAGAACCAGGAGGACTGGTGGTCAAGTGGTAAGACCAATCGTCCACCGAGGAATGTTCGGTGGGCGCTCGGGTTGTACCCACCATGAGTGACATCGCCGCGCCTTCGTCCAACACCTTGACCGCCGACGATCTGGACTTTCTCAGCCGCCCACTCCTCGGCTTCTTCTCGACGGCGACCGGCCCGACGCCGCCGCAGCCTCGGCCGGTGTGGTTCGAGGCGACCGCGGACGGCGAGATCCAGCTCTTCACCGGTCCCGATTCGCTGAAGGTGCGTCGCCTCAAGGCAGATCCACGCGCCTCGATCGTGGTCGCGACCCCGGTCGAGGAACGCGAGCGCTGGATCTCCGTTTCCGGCGCCACGCGCATCGAGACCGACGGTGCGGCCGCGCGCGAACTCGCAGCACGACTGGCCGACCGCTACTGGGACCTCGACGATCCCACCCGCGCACAGGATCTCGCGGAGATCCTCGCCGACGACTGGGTGCGGATCGTCATCCGGCCGGACAAGATCCGGCGACTGAGCTTCTGAGCGGGGCCTTCGACTCGGCGACCGCCGGGCCGCGGCTCATCGCAGCTGATCGAGCAACCGCAACCAGACCTCGCTGATGGTCGGGTACGACGGAACCGCATGCCATAGCCGCGAGAGCGGGACCTCGCCGACGATGGCGACCGTCGCCGAATGGACGAGTTCCGCGGTCTGCGGCCCCGCGAAGGTCGCCCCGACGAGGATGTCGCGGCTCGCATCGACGACGAGACAGGCGTGTCCCGAGTACTCGGGATCGGTCAGGTAGGACCCCGCCACGGAGATGTCCCCGTCGGCGATCCGTACATCGATGCCGGCGTCGTTCGCCTGCTTCGCGGTCAGCCCGACAGATGCGATCTCCGGTCGGGTGAACACCACCTGCGGTACGGCACCGTGGTCGGAGCTCGCGACGTACCGCGGACCGTCGAGGTCCCGACCCTCCGCGCGTGCGGCGATCACGTCCCCGGCCACCCGCGCCTGATACTTACCCATGTGTGTCAGCGCATTTCGGCCGTTGACATCTCCCACCGCGTACAGCCACGGGTGGTCGGCCACCGTCAGATGGTCATCGACGCGCAGCGGGCCGCCCGCCTCGAGTCCCACCGACTCCAGACCGAGATCCCGCGTCGCGGGCGAGCGTCCCGCCGCCACCAGGATTTCGTCGACGACGAGCTCGCCTGCGCCGTCACCACTGAGCCGCACGGTGGCGGGGCCGCCGTGGATGCGTCCGTAGCCGGTGTCGGCGGCGCCGGGCCGGTCGACCGACTCGATCGTCGTCCCGAACCGGATGTCGACGCCGCGGGCAGTCAGCGAGTCCGCGATCCGCTCTGAGACGAACGACTCCATCTTGGGCAGCAACCGGTCACCGCGGATGGCCATGACGACCTCCGCACCGAGGTCGAGCAACCAGGTCACCGCTTCGCACGCCACGACGCCACCGCCGACGACGAGAATCCGATCCGGCACCTCGACGAGATTCGTCGCGTCGCGGGAGGTCCACGGGTGCGCCTCGGCCAGACCCGGTGTCGGCGGGATCGACGCAGTGCTCCCCGTCGCCACCACGACCGCCTCACGCGCCGTCACCACCGTGTCGCCGACAGTCACCTGCCGCTCACCCGACAACCGCCCATGCCCGCGGATCACCGTCATCCCGGCGCCTTCGGCCCATTTCACCTGCCCGGAGTCGTCGTGGGTCGCCCCGGGCCCGTCCCGTCGGTCGTTCACTGTGTCGCGCCACGCCAGGAGGGCGTCGGCGTCCGGACGATCGCCGCTCACCCGTTCACGCGCACCCGCCAGGGCACGGGCTTCCTCGAGCGCGGACCCCGGACCCAGCAGCGCCTTGCTCGGCATGCATGCCCAGTACGAGCACTCACCCCCCATGAGCTCGTGCTCGATGACGACAGCAGTTCGATCGCTGCCCCGTATCGCATAGTCGGCGACATTCTCGCCCACCGGACCGCCACCGATTACGACGACGTCGAAGGTTGCATCCATGGGTTCAGCGTAGGTCGGATTCGAAACCGGGTAGGCGAGTGCACAGATTGCCTCGAGGCTCCCACCGGCTCGAGGGACATGATCCGCTCTCTCGCAGCGTATTTCAGATTGCAGCGGGCGCCGCATCGAGTCCGGGGCAGTCTGATCCGCTCAGCGGCTTACAATGCCCCCGGACTCGTCGTACCCCCCGCTCCCCTAGGACACCCGGAGCTTGCGGAGGACAGCACCTCCCGCTCCCTGAGGAGGCCCGGAGCTTGCGGAGGACAGCACCTCCCGCTCCCTGAGGAGGCCCGGAGCTTGCGGAGGACAGCACCTCCCGCTCCCTGAGGAGGCCCGGAGCTTGCGGAGGACAGCACCTCCCGCTCCCTGAGGAGGCCCGGAGCTTGCGGAGGACAGCACCTCCCGCTCCCTGAGGAGGCCCGGAGCTTGCGGAGGACAGCACCTCCCGCTCCCTGAGGAGGCCCGGAGCTTGCGGAGGGCCGTCACGAAGGGTCTCCAGCAGCATCGACCAGCGGTTCTCCGATTTCGCCCACGGCGGAGGCGGCTGACGAACGGACGATCCGGTGACAGGATGGAGCGCGTGACTGCATCGAATACCGACCTCAGCTCCGGACTCGACCTCGAGTGGGTCGACGATTCCGTCCGCGTTCAGGACGACCTGTTCGCTCACGTCAACGGCAAGTGGCTCGAGTCGCACGTCATCCCCGACGACCGTTCCGTCGACGGCGCCTTCCACGTGCTGCGCGACAACTCCGAGGAGAACGTGCGCGACATCATCACCGACTGCGCCTCGTCGAACCCGGAGAGCGGTTCCGACGATCAGAAGATCGGCGACCTGTACGCGTCGTTCATGGACACCGACCACATCGAGGCCCTCGGGATCGGCCCGATCACCGGCGAACTGGAGAAGATCGCGGCCATCGACTCGCTCGAGGCGCTCGCCCGGCGGATCGGACGGTTGCAGCGCCACGGCACCGGTGGCCTGTTCGGTTACTACGTCGACACGGATGCGAAGCAGTCCGACCGATACCTCGTGCACCTGACGCAGTCCGGTCTCGGACTTCCCGACGAGTCCTACTACCGGGAGGACAAGCACGCCGAGACCAGGACGGCGTATGTCGCGCACGTCGAGCGCATGTTCGCGCTCGCCGGATTCGACGACGCCGCCGCCCGGGCCGCGACGGTCCTCGACCTCGAGACGGCCATCGCCGCTCAGCACTGGGATGTGGTCCGACGCCGCGATGCCGAGCTCACCTACAACCTCATGTCCCTCGACGAGTTGAGCACCACCGCAGACGGTTTCCCGTTTTCGGAGTGGTTCGGCGGCCTGGGCACGAGCGGTGACGCGACCTTCGCCGAGGTCGTCGTCGCGCAGCCGTCGTTCCTGTCGGGCGTCGCCGGCCTCCTCACGGATCGCCCCCTGGACGAGTGGAAGACCTGGCTGACCTGGCGGCTCGTGCATTCGGCCGCGTCGTACCTGTCCGCACCGTTCGTCGACGAGAACTTCGACTTCTACGGCCGCATCCTGACCGGCGCGGAGGCCAACCGCGACCGGTGGAAGCGGGGCGTCGGGTTCGTCGAAGCCGCGATGGGATTCGCGGTCGGCAAACTCTATGTGGCCAAGCACTTTCCGCCCGAGGCCAAGGCACGGATGGACGAGCTGATCGCCAACCTGGTGGAGGCCTACCGCCGCAACATCTCCGACCTGCCGTGGATGACCCCCGAGACCCGGGAGAAGGCGCTGGTCAAGCTCGGCAAGTTCACCCCCAAGATCGGCTATCCGGCCAAGTGGCGCGACTACAGTTCGTTGAGCGTCGACCGCGGCGACCTCATCGGGAACGTCGCCCGGTCCGCGTCGTTCGAGCAGGACCGCGAGTTCGCCAAGATCGGCTCACCGGTCGACCACGACGAATGGTTCATGACCCCGCAGACGGTCAACGCCTACTACAACCCCGGCATGAACGAGATCGTGTTTCCCGCCGCGATCCTGCAGCCGCCGTTCTTCGACCCCGATGCCGACGACGCGGTCAACTACGGCGGCATCGGCGCGGTCATCGGTCACGAGATCGGGCATGGATTCGACGATCAGGGCGCGAAGTACGACGGCGACGGCAACCTCGTCGACTGGTGGACCGACACCGACCGGACCGAGTTCTCCTCGCGGACACGCAAACTCATCGACCAGTACGGTGAGTTCACCCCGACCGGACTCGATCCCGAGCACAAGGTCAACGGCGACTTCACCATCGGTGAGAACATCGGTGACCTCGGCGGGTTGTCGATCGGACTCGTCGCGTATCAGATCGCGAACGAGGCAAGCGGGGCCCAACCGCCGATCATCGACGGCCTGACCGGAACACAGCGCGTGTTCTACAGCTGGGCGCAGATCTGGCGGACCAAGACCCGGGATGCCGAAGCCATCCGACGCCTCTCGATCGACCCGCATTCGCCGCCGGAGTTCCGGTGCAACGGCGTCGTCCGCAACATGGACGCGTTCTACGAGGCCTTCGACGTCAAGCCCGGGGACTCGCTGTACCTGGACCCCGCCGAACGCGTGCGGATCTGGTGAACGACATGCCCGGCGGACCCGGTCCGCGCGACGAGGGTCCGCCGGGTACGGCCGCATCACTGGGTCTGGTCCGGGGACGCGAACTCACGGTCGCCCTGCTGCGACCGATCGGAGCCGCTGTCGTCCTGCTCGCCGGATACTTCCTGCTGCCCATCGACAAAGAGAGCGACCTGAACTATCTCGGGCTGGTCGTCGGGGCCGCGTTGCTGATCGCGTTCTGTGTCTGGGAGGTCCGCAAGTTCGCCGGCTCCGACCGACCCGTCGCGACCGCGATGGAGATGCTGGTGGCGCTGGCCGGGTTCTACATCGTCGCGTTCGCGACGACGTACTTCCTGTTCTCCGAATACGATCCCGGCAGTTTCAACGCGTCGCTCACCCGGGTCGACGCGCTGTACTTCTGCCTCACCGTGTTCACGACGACGGGTTTCGGCGACATCGCGCCGGATTCGCAGGGTGCGCGCGTCGCGGTGTCGATCCAGATGGCGAGCACCCTGCTGCTCCTCGGTCTGGGCGTGCGCTTCCTCAACCTGCTGGTGAACCAGCGACGCCAGGCCACCGGACGGTGACCTGGCGTCGCTACTGGCTCAGTCTCAGTAGTCGTCGTCCCCGTAGACGATCATGCCGCGGATGTTGTTGCCCGCCAGCATGTCGTCGTAGGCCTCGTTGATCTGGTCGAGTCGGTAGGTGTTGGTCACCAGGTCGTCGAGGTTGAGCTTGCCGGCCCGATACTCGTTCAGGAGCGCCGGAACCTGGGTGCGGGGGCTCGCACCGCCGAAGATGGCGCCCTGCACGCGCTTCTGCATGAGGGTGAGATCGAAGAGGTTCATCTGGGCGTCCATGGACGCGAAGTTGCCCATGCCCACGACAACGACCTGTCCCGCCTTGCCGGTGAGAGCCAGAGCCGGGGCGATCATCGACCCGTCGATCTCACCCACCGTGAGGATGGTCGTGTTGGCCATCTTGCCCCAGGTGATGTCACCGATCGCCTCGAGCGCCGCCTCCATCGACGGGAACGTGTGTGTCGCACCCAGCTTTTCGGCCATCTGCAACTTGAACGGCACCGGATCGACGGCAATGACGTTGCGCGCACCGGCCGCCGCGGCACCCTGCACCGAGTTGATACCGACACCACCGATGCCCACGACCACCACGGTGTCACCGGCGTGGGTGCCACCGATCTCGACGGCCGAACCCCAGCCGGTCGCCACACCACAACCGAGCAGTGCAGCCGTCTGGAGGGGGATGTCGTCCTCGATCTTGACCAGCGACGCCTGGTTGACCGTGATGTACGGGGCGAAGGTGCCGAGCATGCACATCTGCACCAGGGGGACCCCGTCGTGGGTGTACGCGCGGTTGGTGTCGTCGGCGATGGACAGACCGGTCAGGAGCCGCGCGCCCTCGTCGCAGATGTTCTGCTGACCGCGTGAGCACGGCTCGCACGTGCCGCACGCGGGGATGAAGGCGGTGACGACGTGGTCACCCTCCTTGAGGCGGGTGACACCCGGGCCCACCTTGGTGACGATGCCGGCGCCCTCGTGACCACCGAGAACCGGCATGGGTGCCGGGCTGTCGCCGGTCCGCAGGTGGTGATCCGAGTGACACAGACCCGAGCTGACGAGTTTGACCTGGACTTCGCCCGCGACCGGATCACCGAGCTCGAACTCCTCGATCTTCCACTCTTCGCCCGGATTGCGCAGAACTGCACCTTTGGTCTTCATTCGTGCTCCTCGCTCGTGCTACCCCGAATCGGGGCGTCAGATATCGCCGTCTGCTTATGCGACGTAGATCACATGGTGGTCCACCGATGACACCTTCGCAGGCGTTTCACGCAATCCATGGCACAGGATTGGGGGTGACGTTCCAGCCGAGGATTTCGTGGCGGGCGCGACCGCTGTCCCGGCGGCCGGGAACCGCTGCACAGTCGACGGCGAAAGACGCACAGTCGACGAACGAGGCGCACCGTCGACGACGGGTCCGAAGCGACGACGGCGCCGGACGGTCGGCATCACACCGCAAAGTACCTCGGCGACAACAGAGTTGGCCGATCTCATGTCTGCGGATCGAGGAACGGGTTAGCGTCGGGGTATTCCACTTCCGAAGTGTCTGGCTGGTGATCTCATGACTCTCATCGAACACAAAGCGGAGGGCCGGCAGGACTTCTCGTCATTGCGACAAGGCGGTCTCAACTGGGACTCGTTTCCGTTGCGGCTCTTCGTGAAAGGCAATGCCCGGTTCTGGGACCCGGTCGCCATCGACTTCGCGCAGGACGCTCAGGACTGGGCCGAGCTCACCGACGAGCAGCGGCGGAGTGCCACCTATCTGGTGAGTCAGTTCATCGCCGGCGAGGAGGCGGTCACCCAGGACATCCAGCCGTTCATGAAGGCGATGGCGACCGAGGGACGCTTCGGTGACGAGATGTACCTGTCCCAGTTCTGCTTCGAGGAGGCCAAGCACACCCAGGTGTTCCGGCGATGGATGGACGCCGTCGGCCTCACCGGCGACCTCCAGAACTTCGTCAGCGCGAATCCGTACTACCACCAGCTGTTCTACGAGGAGCTGCCGGCGTCCCTGCACATCCTCGACCACGACCCGTCGCCACGGAACCAGATCCGCGCCAGCGTCACCTACAACCACGTGATCGAGGGCAGCCTGGCACTCACCGGTTACCACGCGTGGCAGAAGGTCTGCACCCAGCACGGGATCTTCCCCGGGATGCAGAAGCTGATCCGGTTCATCGGCGACGACGAGCGCCGGCACATGGCGTGGGGAACCTTCACGTGCCGCCGGCACGTGGCCGCCGATGACTCGCTCTGGGACGCCGTCGGCGAACGCATGAACGAGCTGCTGCCGCTCGCCCTGGGCATGATCGAGTGGGTCAACCAGCAGTTCGAGGTCCAACCCTTCGGCCTCGACAACGACGAGTTCCTGGCCTATGCCGCCGACCGCGCCCAGCGCCGGCTGTCGGCCATCGAGTCCGCCCGGGGCCGCCCGGTCACCGAGATCGACCTCGACTACTCCCCCGAGGTCCTCGAAGACCAGTTCGGCGAGGACGACGCCATCCGCCTGCAGATGTGACAGTCCCTCCGCCCACCGCTGGTCGAGCCCCCCACCGCTGGTTGAGCCGGCACCGAGCGCAGCCGCCGGGCCGAGCAAGCGACGAAGGAGCGCGTCGAGGTCGAGGCGCCGAGTCGAAGCCACAAGGCGACCCGCACGCCGGCCGGACCGTCAGCGCAGATCGAGGTCGATGACGTCCCGGCTGCGGGATTCCACGAGCCGTCGGTCGTGGCTCACCAGCAGCAGCCCTGCCCCGTCGGCGACGAGGTCGTCGAGCAGCGCCGTCACCGAGCGCGTCGCCATGGGGTCCAGCATCGCGGTCGGTTCGTCGCACAGCACGATCCGCGGCCCCTGCACCACGAGCCGCCCGATGCATGCCCGCTGCAACTGGCCGTCGCTCACCTGCGCGGGGTAACGGTCGAGCAGCGAACTGTCGAGACCGACCCGGGTTGCCACCGACTCGATGTCGCAGGTACGTCCGGCAATTGTCGCGGGTTCGGCGACGATCCGGCGCAGTGTCCAGCGCGGATTGGTGACCAGGCGCGGATGCTGGGCCAGCAGACCGACATCCCCGGGCCGCCGGCGGTCCCCGCGCCACTCGACCGTCCCGCCCGCGGGGGCGGTGAGACCCGCGAGGATGCGCAGCAGCGTCGTCTTGCCGCTCCCCGATCGTCCGACGACCCCGGTCACCGCCCCGGGTCCGACGGCGACGTCGAGGCCGTCGAACACGACCGTGTCATCGAAGTGAGCGCTCAACCCCGTACCGACGAGGAGCTCGCCGGTGTTCACGACGCAGCCTCGAAGAATCCGGCGACATAGGCGTCGTCGGAGTCCGCGATCTGATCGAGCCGGCGCTGCTCGACAATCCGCCCCGCACGCATGACGGCCACCGAATCGCACCCGAGCCGCATCGTCTCGACGTCGTGTGTGATGACCAGGACCGCAGCGCCTTCCCGAGCGGCGGAGGCGAGGAGTTCCCAGACGGAGGCGGCGAGCTCCGAGTCGAGCGCCGAGGTCGGCTCGTCGGCGACGATCATGTCCGGGTTTCCGGCCAGCGCCACCGCGATTGCGGCGCGCTGTGCCATACCGCCGGACAGTTCGTGGGGATACGACCGGAGTGCATCGGGGTCGAGGTGTACGCGCCGGCACAACTCGACGGCATCGGACGTGCCGCCCAGGACGCCGATGACCTCGTCGAGCTGGGCGCCGATCGTGCGCACCGGAGTGAAGGATGTCGCGGCGGACTGCGGGACGAACCCGATGCGGTGCCCACGCAACCTGCGCCAGCGCGGGTCGTCGACCAGCGCGTCGTCGCGGAACTGCTCGTCGTCGATCCGCAGACTTCCGCTCGCGGTCGACCCGGGAGGCAGGAGTCCGGTCAGCACGGAGGCGATCATCGATTTTCCGCAACCGGACTCGCCCACGAGCGCGGTCATCGATCCGGCGGGTACCTCGAGGGTCACCGCGTCGAGGACCCGCACCAACGACCGGCGCCAGCGGTCACGGATGGCGATGTCGACGGTGATGTTCTCGACCGCGATACTCATCGCCACACCCCGCCGGCCGGCGGCAGGGTGGCCCTGCGCAGAGTCGACGCCGCGGCCGCGCACGCCAGCGCGGTGACCATCAGTGCGACTCCTGGCACCACCAGCGTCCACCACGCACCGGTCAGGACGTCGCCGCGTGCCTGTCCGAGAAGGGTGCCCAGACTCGCGGCATCGGGTGAGAGGCCGACGCCCAGGAACGACAGGGTCGTCTCATGCCACACCGCGTGCGGCAGCAGCACGGTCATCGCCACCAGCACCTGACCGCTGACGGCCGGGAGGAGGTGCCGGGTGGCCACGAATGTCCGCGACGCCCCGGCAAGCCGCGACGCCTCCACCCATCCGGCAGAGGTGACCTCGAGCAGTTCGGCCCGCACGACGCGAGCCACCGCAGGCCAATGCGTCAACGCGATGGAGGCGATGATCGCGACCGGCTCACCCCGCCACATCGCCGCGATGACCACGCCCACCACGAGGTGCGGAAGTGCGTTGACGCCGTCGACGACCCGCATCACGATCGCGTCGACCCAACCGCCCGCGGTGACCGAACCGATGCCGATCATCAGTCCGAGCGCAGTCGCGAGAACCGCGCAGGCAGCTGCGATCAGCAACGAGATGCGCAGCCCCTCCGCTGTTCTGACCCCGAGGTCGTACCCCGAGTGGTCGGTGCCGAGCAGCGACTCGCCACCGGGAGCCTGGAGGGACCTCGCGAAATCGGCGGTCTGTTCACCGGCGATCAGCGGCCAGCCGACTGCGACGAGGACCATCACCGCGATCACGATCCAGGGGGCGAGGAACCGTAGTCGGAACGCGAACTCGGCGCGGCGGCCCGATGCGGAATGCTGATGCGCCGCCAATGCCGTCATGCGACCATGCCGATCCGTGGGTCCACCCACACCGCGGCCGCATCGGAGAGCGCGGAGCCGAGCAGTACGAGCAGAGCTGATCCCACCGCCAACGCGGCAAGTAACGAGAAATCGAGCGCGACAGCGGAATCCACGAGTGACTGCGCCAGACCCGGCCAGCCGAACACCGTTTCGACGATGGCCGCCCCGGCGATCAATTCCGGCAGGCGAGTGCCGAGGAGTGCCAGCGTCGGCAGCACCGACACCGGAACAACGTGGCCTCGCAGCAGTGCCCAGCCACTGACACCGCGCGCGCGAGCGCCGTTCACGGCGTCGGATGCCGCGGCGTCGACGACCGCGGATCTCATGGTGAGCAGCAACCACGGGATCATCGACAACGTCAGCGCGACGTACGGCAGGACCGCGTGGGTCAGCAGACCGTCGAGCGAATAGTCGTCGCCGGGACGACGGGCGCCCGAGGTGGGCAACCACCCCAGACCTACCGCGAACACGCTGACCAGGACGAGCGACACCACGAAGGGCGGGGTCGCGGCGAGGAGTGCGGCCGTTGCCGTGCACGCGCGATCGAGGATTCCGCCCCGGCGCATCCCGATGACAGCCCCGCCCAGGACAGCGATCACCGCCGCCGACACGAGCGCCGCGAGTGACATCCCGAGCGTGAACGGCCAGCGCTCGGCGATGACGTCGGCGACGGGCTGACCTCGTGTCGACGACCAGCCCAGATCGCCGTGCAGCAGTGCGCCCCACCAGTTCCACCACGCCTGCAGCCAGTGCTGGTCGAGGTCGTAGGCGGCCGTGACCGCGTCGCGCTGAGACTGGGTAGCGGACTGGTAGTTGTCACCGAGATGGGCGGTCAGGGGGTCGAAGGGCGACGCCGCGGCGATGGCGAAGATGCCCAGCGACACCAGGATTGCCGTGGGAACCATCAGCGCGACACGACGCGCCAGCAGCCGGCCGACAGCCCGCACCCGCGAGCGGCGACGCGATGGCCTCTCGCCCAGCGGTTTCCCGGGTGTCTTCGCCACATCCGGGCGTCGGGCTCCGGCCGCTGCGGTTACACCCGTCCCCAGCAGCGCCGCATCCCGTGTGCCTGACCGTGTCATGAGGTTCCGCTCGGGCGGGGCCCACCCGACGGGGTCACCCCTGCTGACGCCACGACGGCATGTTCCACCACGGCCCCCACGAGACGCCGTGCGAGTGCGGTTCGAGAATCGGGGCGTCATGCTGCCAGCCCGCGCTTCGCGATGCGTACGTGTGGTGCAGGAAGGCCAGGAAGACATACGACGGCTGCTGCTCGTAGATCTGCTGGATCCGCTTGTACCGGGCATCGTTCTCGGGGCCGGGCGCACTCTCGCGTGCCTCGTCGAGCAGCGCGTCGAGTCCAGGCGCGGTGAAGTTGCCCGGGTTGGAGTACGGCGAGGAATCGGGCACGCGGATGTGCAGGGTGTCGTACACCTGGGAGTCGATGCTGTACGGCGTCGCCCCGCCACCGAGCAACACACCGGCGGAGGTCATCTTCGTCTCGATCTCGTCCCACGACGTTCCCCGGGTCAGGACTTCGACCCCGATGGCCTTCATCTGCGCCGCGAACGCCACCGCGAGGTCGCGCCGCAGCGTGTCCTCGGCGTTGTAGAGCAGCGGGAACGACGCACGATCGGCGCCTCGAGCGCGGACGCCGTCGTCGCCGATGCGCCATCCCGCGGCATCGAGGGCCGCCGCAGCCGCGTCGGTGTCGAACGGGAACTGCGCGCCCTGGTCGTAGACCTCCTCACCGTAGACCGACGCGATCGGCGTGCTGGCCGCTTCTCCTTTGCCGATCAGGACGTCGTCGACGACGGCGCGCCGGTCCACACCCAGGTTCATCGCCCGTCGTGCGGCGGGGTCGGCGGTGAACGCGTTGGCGCTGGGCAACGAGACACCGCGCCAGTCAGCGGATTTCACCGCGACGACGTCGATACCGTCGCGGCCGGCCAGGCTCTCGGCCGCTCGGGGTGGCAGATTGGCGCCGTCGATCTCGCCGGTGGTGATGCGCTGTGCCCGTGTGTTGTCATCGGGCACATGGGAATACACCAGGCGTGTCACCGACGGCTGCTCACCCCAGTAGCCCTCACGCGCCACAAGGACGGCCTGATCGGGTTCGAGCGAGTCCAGTACGTAGGCGCCCGTACCGACCGGTGCCGTGTTCAGCGCCCACTCGGCGGCAGGCTTCGCTTCCACCTTCTCCGAGGGCACGATCCCGAGGAGCAGATACGGCGACGGGTCGGCCTCGGTGTTCATCCGCACCGTGACGGCCTGCGGCCCATCTGCTTCGATCGCGACGATCGGGGCGAAATCGGTCGAGATGTCGGACGCGACCTGCGGATCGACGACCGCGCCGTACGTCGCCACGACGTCGGCGGAGTCGAACGCGGTGCCATCGGAGAACGTCACACCCGATCGCAGCGGTACCCGCCAGGTGCGCGGCCCGACTCGTTCGGGCTCCGACTCGGCGAGCGATGCCACAAGATCGGGCACCCGGTCGTCACCGTCGGCCGCCGGGCTCAGCAAACCGTCGTAGATCGGCGAGACGCCGAGTTGTCCATACCCGAGCATGGGGTTGAAGTCGCCGAGGTCCTGACCTTCGCCGAGGACGATCTGATCTGTCGCCGTTGTCCCATCCGACGAGGAACAGCCGGCGAGCGCGGCGGTCGCGATCAGCGCGGCCGCGCCTGCGATGGCGATCCCGCGGATCGTCGACGTCGTTCTCCCAACACCTGTGCGCACAGACATATGTTCTCCCAGACACACGTTTGCCGCCACCCGACAGGGCGGTGAACGATCGGCGTACAACTATTGCTATGTCGCCGGAACCATCAGGAGGCCCGATGACCGATTTCGACGCGGATTCCTGGGCCGCGCGGTTCATGCTGCTCAGCGACCCGAACCGGCTCCGTCTCGTCGCCGAGATGCACGCGCGCCCGGGTTCCACGGTCGCCGAACTGGCCTCCCGCATCGGCGTCACCGAGAACGCCGCGTCGCAGTCGATCCGCAAGCTGCGCGACCAGGGGTGGGTCCGCTCGGAGAAATCCGGACGGGCGGTCCACTACGAGGTCGTCGGCGACGCGATCGTGCACCGCATCCTGCACGACATCATCGGGGTCGGGCATCTGACCTCAGCGGATCGGCCGGATCACGCCCACCCGGTGACAACGGATTAGAACACGTTCTAGTCTGGTCGACGTGGATGTCACCTTCGATGCGACCAAACGGGAACTGACGACCGACCAGGGCACGCTGCGCTACCACGAGGCCGGTGACGCCGACGCGCCGCCGTTGATCCTGTTGCACGGGTCCGGCCCCGGCGTGACCGGCTGGCGCAACTACCGCGGGAACCTCGGACACTTCGCTCAGACGCACCACTGTTTCGTTCTCGAGTTCCCCGGCTTCGGGGTGAGCGACGCCGTCGAGGGCCACCCGGTGCTCACCGCCGGCGGTTCGGTCATCCGGTTCATGGACGCGCTCGGCATCGACAAGGCCGCGATGATCGGCAACTCGATGGGCGGCGTCGTCGGCGTCAACTTCGCTATCAAGAAGCCCGAGCGTGTCGAGAAGCTCGTGACCATCGGCGGCGTCGGCCCGAATGTGTTCAGCCCCAGCCCCAGCGAGGGCCTGCGGTTGCTGCAGGAGTTCACCGACGCCCCGGACAAGGACAAATTGGTCCGCTGGCTGAACTCGATGGTCTTCGATCGCTCCCTGGTCACCGAGGAGCTCATCGCCGAGCGCTGGGAGGCGGCGATCAATCCCGACGCGCAGAAAACCGCGCAGATGATGTACGGCTCAGCGGCATTCGAGATGCAGCAGCAGTTCATGGCCGCGTCCGACAACCCGCCGTACTGGGCGTCGATGCACAAAGTCGCCTGCCCGACGCTGCTGACCTGGGGCCGCGACGACCGCGTCAGCCCACCCGACATGGCGATGGTCCCGATGCGCCTGATCCCCGACGCCGAGCTGCACATCTTCCCGAGATGCGGACACTGGGTGATGATCGAGGCGAAGGCCGCCTTCGAGGCGACGGTGGGAGCCTTCCTCGCCCGATGATTGCTTGTGGTCGAGTCGCGCCGCCGGGCGTCGTCACCCCCGCGACCACAACAGGTACCCGACCGCAATGGCGAACACGCCAGGACCCAGACACACCAGGTGATCGCGGGTCACCGCCTCGTCGAGGTCGGCTTCGGAGAATCCGGCACGCACGGCGTGCTCGCGCAGGATCAGGCCGGAACGATCGGTGGGTATCGGGATCACGAACAGTTGGACGTGCCTCGGCGCCCATCGGTTCCATCGGGATTCGTGACGGCCGACATTCCGTTGCATCCGGGCGCGTGACGACCTACCCAGGGGCCGACGCCGAGGATGCGCCCCGAGTAAGCGGTCGGGCCCGCGATCCCTCCGCTCCCTGAGCTGAGGAGCGCCCGGAGCTTGCGGAGGGCGCATCACGAAGGGTCACCCCCGCACTCGCCGTTATTCCGTTGCGCCCCAGCGCACGACGCTGGCATAGTTCCCGTTCGGCACGAGGACCAGCAGACCGGAGCGGGGTACCGCAAAGTGTTTCTGCGCGTCGGAATCCTCGTCCGCCTTCAGATGGCAAGTGGGATACATCCCGAGCAGGTTCGAGTCCTGACACGGCACCGCTCCCGGGAGCACGGGCCGGGCCGGTCTTGTGGTCGTCGTCCGAGTCGTCCGCGACTCCGCGGCGAACCCCACCGGCTGGTCCACCCGCGAGCGGTGTCGCCATCCGAACCCACACCCGACCCGACAAGCATTGCGACGCAACGGAAGGAGGATCGCCATGCTGTTCCACAACCGAATCACCGTCCCGCCGGGCCACACCGTGCTGGCCTACCGGGGTACTGCCGTCCAGGCACTGCCCGCCGGCCGCCACCGTGTGCGCAAGCCTGACGCCACGTTCGACGTCGACCTGCGCGAGCGACTGATCCCCGTCGCGCCGCAGGAGATACTCACCGCCGACTCCATGTCGGTCCGTGTCTCGATGACGTTGCGCGCCTGCGTGATCGACGCGGTAGCCTTCGTCGAGCGGTCTGCCGACCCGATCGGCGCGGTCTACCTGGCCGCGCAGGTCGCGCTGCGCGAGGTCTGCGCCGGCGTGGGTTCGGACGACCTCATCCGTCGCGGCGACACCGTCGACGTCACGCCGATCCGCGCCGCGGCTGCCGAGGTAGCCGGCACCGTCGGTCTGGAGGTTCTCGAGGTCGTCTGTCGCGACGTCATCGTCCCGGCCGAGGTCCGCACCGCGGCCCTCGAGGTGATCACGGCGAAGACCCGCGGTCAGGCCAAGCTCGAGGCGGCACGCGCGGAGACCGCCGCGCTGCGCGCGCTGGCCAACGCGGGCCGGTTGCTCGATGCCCACCCGGCACTGGCCCAGCTGCGCCTCGTCGAGTCGGTGCCGTATGGCGCCCGCGTCGTCCTCAGCGTCGGCGGTGCCGAGGTGGCGACCGAGGACTGAGCCTTCCCGCGGTCCCGTCTCCGTCCCGCTGATCGGATCAGATCAGCGGGATGGAAATGGCCACGCGGGAACGGTTTTGGCACAACAAGGCCCCGGCCGGAACGAATCCGGCCGGGGCCCTTGTTGTCTGCTGGTCACCCAGCGAAATCCCTACTTCGCAGCGAGGTTTTCGTTGGTCAGCTTGGTGACACCCTGCTCGGCCTTCTCGACCAGCGAGGCCGGCGGCTCGAAGTGCTTGCCGTACTTGCCCGCGAGTTCCTTGGCACGCGCGACGAAGCCGGGCACGCCACCCTCGTAACCGTTGATGTACTGGATGACACCACCGGTCCAGGCCGGGAAGCCGATGCCGAAGATCGAACCGATGTTGGCGTCCTCGACCGAGGTGAGCACACCTTCGTCGAAGCACTTGACGGTCTCGAGGGACTCGGCGAAGAGCATGCGCTCCTTCATGTCCTCGAGCGGGATCTCCGTGGTGCCCGACTTGAAGTGCTCATGCAGACCCGGCCAGAGCTGGGTGCGCTTGCCGTTCTCGTCGTAGTCGTAGAAGCCCTTGCCGTCCTTCTTGGCGGTGCGGCCGTTCTCGACCATCCAGTCGACGACCGCGTTCGAGCCGTGCTGCGGAAATTCCTTGCCCTCGGCCTTGGCCGCTGCCTCGGTCTCCTTGCGGATCTTCTGCGGCAGGGTCAGGGTCAGCTCGTCCATGAGCTGCAGCGGCGCGGCCGGGTAGCCGGCCTGGGTGCCCGCATGCTCGATGAACGCCGGCTCGACGCCCTCGCCGACGGCCGCGATGGCCTCGTTGACGAAGGTGCCGATGACGCGGCTGGTGAAGAAGCCACGGCTGTCGTTGACGACGATCGGGGTCTTGCGGATCGCCAGCGTGTAGTCGATGACCTTGGCCAGCACGGCATCCGAGGTCTTCTCACCCTTGATGATCTCGACCAGCGGCATCTTGTCGACCGGCGAGAAGAAGTGGATTCCGATGAAGTCCTCGGAACGCTTCACACCCTCGGCGAGGATGGTGATCGGCAGCGTCGAGGTGTTGGAACCCAGGACGGCGTCGGGCTCGACGATGTCCTCGATCTCCTGGAACACCTTGTGCTTGACCTCGACCGACTCGAAGGCGGCCTCGATGACGAGGTCGACGCCCTTGAAGTCGGCGGCATCGACGGTCGGGTGGATACGGGCGAGCAGCGCGTCGCTCTTCTCCTGGGTGGTCTTGCCCTTGGCGAGAGCCTTCTCCTCGAGCTTCTCCGAGTAGCCCTTGCCACGCTTGGCGGCGTCGAGGTCGATGTCCTTGAGGACGACCTCGATGCCGGCCTTCGCCGACACGTAAGCGATTGCCGCGCCCATCATTCCGGCGCCGATGACGCCGACCTTCTTGGCGGTGAACTTGTCGTAACCCTCGGGGCGCGAGCCGCCGCCGTTGATGTGCTGCAGGTCGAAGAAGAACGCCTTGATCATGTTCTGCGCGACCTGGCCGGTGACCAGCGAGACGAAGTAGCGGGTCTCGATGATGTCGGCGGTGTCGACGTCGACGTAGGCGCCCTCGACCGCGGCGGCCAGGATGGCGCGCGGAGCCGGCATGTTGGCGCCCTTGATCTGCTTGCGCAGCAATGCCGGCAGAGCCGGGAGGTTCGCGGCGAACGCCGGGTTGGTGGGGGCACCGCCCGGGATCTTGTAACCCTTGACGTCGAACGGCTGCTGAGCCTCGGGGTTCTCCTTGATCCATGCCTTCGCGGCGGGGATCAGTTCCTCGATGGAGCCGACGACCTCGTTGACCAGGCCGGTCTCCTTGGCCTTGGTCGGGTTGAAGCGCTGGCCCTGAAGCAGGACACCCATGAGGGCGTTCTGGATACCGAGCAGACGGACGGTACGCACGACGCCACCGCCGCCGGGCAGCAGGCCGAGGGTCGCCTCGGGCAGGCCGATCTGAACACCCTTGACGTCCGCGGCGATGCGGTAGTGGGTGTGCAGCGCGATCTCCAGGCCGCCGCCGAGTGCGGCACCGTTGATGGCCGCGACGACCGGCTTGCCCAGGGTCTCGAGACGACGCAGCACCTTCTTCATGGCGTTGGTGGTCTCGGTGATCTGCGTGGCGATCTCCTCCTTGGAGACACCGCTGCGATCGCTCGTCATGTCCTTGAGGTCGCCGCCGGCGAAGAAGGTCTTCTTCGCGGAGGTGAGGACGACACCGGTGATGTCGTCCTTCTCGGCCTCCAGGCGATCGACGGTCGCGGCCATCGACTCCTGGTACAGCGCGTTCATCGTGTTGGCGCCCTGGTTGGGGTCGTCCATGGTCAGGATGACGACGCCATCGGCGTCCTTCTCCCAGTTGATCATGTTGTCACTCATGGTGATTCGCAGAGTTCTTTCTCGTGAAGTGGTCATCGCTGCCCCCTGAGGAGCGAGCGAAGCGACGCGCCCGTCGCCCCCTGAGGAGCGAGCGAAGCGAGCCTCGAAGGGTCAGAGACGCTCGATGACGGTCGCGACGCCCATGCCGCCACCGATACAGAGGGTGATCAGGCCGTAGCGGCCGCCGGTGCGCTCGAGCTCGTCGAGGCAGGTGCCGTAGATCATCGCGCCGGTGGCACCGAGCGGGTGACCCATGGCGATCGCGCCGCCGTTCACGTTGACCTTCTCGTGCGGGATCTTCAGATCCTTCATCCACTTCATGACGACCGAGGCGAAGGCCTCGTTCAGCTCGAACACGTCGATGTCGTCAACCGTCAGGCCGGCCTTCTTCAGAGCCAGCTCGGTGGCCGGAGTCGGGCCGGTGAGCATGATGGTGGGCTCGCTGCCGATCTCGGCGAAGGACACGACGCGGGCGCGCGGGGTCAGGCCGTTGCGCTTGCCCGCCTCCTCGCTGCCGACGAGCACGAGGCCCGAACCGTCGACGATGCCGGAGCTGTTGCCGCCGGTGTGGACGTGGTTGATCTTCTCGACGCTCGGGTACTTCTGCAGTGCCACGTCGTCGAAGCCGGCCATGTCGGCCAGGGCGGCGAAGGCGGCCTTCAGCTTGCCGAGGCTCTCGACGGTGCTGCCGGGACGACGGTGCTCGTCGTGATCGAGGACGGTGACGCCGTTGATGTCCTTGACCGGAACCACGGACTTGGTGAAGTAGCCGCTGTTCCATGCCTTTTCGGCACGAGCCTGCGACTCGGCCGCGTAGGCGTCGACATCCTCGCGCGAGAAGCCCTCGATGGTGGCGATCAGGTCGGCACCGATGCCTTGCGGGACGATGTAGTGGTCGTATGCGGTGGCCGGGTCGGTGAACAGCGCACCGCCGTCGCTGCCCATCGGGACGCGCGACATCGACTCGACGCCACCGGCGAGAACCAGGTCGTCGAAGCCGGAGGCGACCTTGGCCGAGGCCAGGTTGACGGCCTCCAGACCCGAGGCGCAGAAGCGGTTGATCTGGGTTCCCGGGACGGTCTCGGGGAGACCGCTGTTGAGGGCGGCGGTGCGCGAGATGACCGCGCCCTGCTCGCCGACCGGGGAGACGACACCGAGGATGACGTCGTTGACGTCGGCCGGATCGAGGCCGCCGTGACGCGACAGGACCTCGTTGATGAGACCGGAGACCAGGTCGACCGGCTTCACGCTGTGCAGCGAACCGCCGCGCTGCTTGCCACGAGGCGTACGGATCGCCTCGTAGATGAATGCTTGATCAGGCACGAAAGTGTTCCTTTCACACGAACCACTGGTTGGTTACCCACCGAGGCTAACGCGGAATAACTAGTTTGGCTATACCCGGTGGTCAAGAGGTCTGGCGTTCTGTCGAATGTGCGCTATGGTCTGTTCACCATGCCTGACCGCAAACCCGCCACCCGCACCAGGGGCGCCGACCGCAAACGACAGCTCGTCGACTCCGCGGCCGCGCTCTTCCTCCAGCGTGGGTATGCGCAGGTCTCGCTGGCCGACATCGCGCGCTCGGCGGGGGTCACCGCGCCGTCGGTGTACCGGCATTTCGACGACAAGCAGTCGCTGCTGGCCGCGGCGGTCCTGGCCGGCGTCGACGATCTCGAGTCCTGCACCGACCGGGCGCTCGCCGACGGCGTCGACGCGAACTCGCTGATCTCGACGGTCTGCGACCTGGCCGTCCAGCGTCCCCAAGCGGCATCGCTGTGGCGATGGACCAGCAACTACCTCACCACCGAACAGAACAAACTGGTGGCAGTCCGCACCCGCGAGGTGATCGGCCACTGGGCGTCGGCGCTCGCCGCCCGGCGCACGGATCTGACCGACCGTGAGGCCGTGCAGTTGGCGTGGGCGGTATTGAGCGTCAGCGGCAGCCTCACCGTGCACCACACCCGCATGTCCGGGGCGCGTGCACGTGACGAGATCGAGAAGCTCATCCGCCGAATTCTCGCCCTGAGCCCCGCTGCGGCACCGCCGTTCGCGACGTCGCCGACGGTCACCTCCGTGCCCGGTTCGCGGCGTGACGAGATCCTCGACGCCGCAGCCGAGTTGTTCGCCGACCGCGGCTACACCGATGTCGGCGTCGACGAGATCGGCGGCGCCGTCGGCATCGCGGGTCCCAGTGTCTACAAACATTTCCCGTCGAAGCTGGCCATCCTCGTCGCCATCGGACAGCGTAGCGGCGCGCGCCTGGAGGCGGGGGTGATGGCGGCCTACGGCGCCACCTCGGACCCCGCGAAATTGCTTGCCTCGCTCGTCGATTCGTATGTCGACGTGATCACCAGCACCCCGGATCTGTCGGTGAGCTTCAACAACTCCCCCGCGCTCGCCGGACAAGCGAGCGCCACCGATCTCGTCGACGTGCAGCGACGTTATGTGGCGCGCTGGGTGGATCTGCTCATGCAAGTCGATCCGGAGATCAAGCGCGATCAAGGCGCGGTCGCCGTGCACGCGGCGCTCTCGATCGTCAACGACGCCGTGCGCATGCGACGCGGCTCGAAGAGTCCGCAGTTCGCCGCGCGGATGGCGTACCTCATGAAGGGCGTGCTCGCGCTCTGATCCGCGCCGACGCGGAGTGCGCTGATTCGTGCCGCGGCTCAGATGAACCGACGCTGTCCACGTTGTAACGTCCGGCACGAGAGAGGGGGCACGATGTCGGTAGCTGTGGATGACGGTTCCGGATCCAAGCGCGCGCAGATTTTGACCGTCGCGACAGAACACTTCGGCACAGTCGGTTACGAACACACGAAGTGGGCATCGATCGCCGACGAGGTCGGCATCGGACAGACCGCGCTCTACCACTATTTCGAGTCGAAGGCACACTGTCTTCTGACCATCATGCGCATCCAGCTCGCCGATTCGATCGAGCGATTCCGAGCAGGGACCGCCGGTATTCCTGACCCGGTTGAAGCCTTCGGCTCAGCAGTTGCGTCATCGCTGCGCGGGGAAACCGTCGACGTGCTGCAGCGACGAATAGTCCAGAACCAGATTGTCATCCTGGGTACTCCTCGCCGGTCGGACGGAGAAGAGGCCGAACGCGTCCGGTCGCGCGAACTGGTCGCCGAGATCGAGAGCAACTGGGCACACCTGATCAAGCGTGGAATGGACGCCGGCGATTTCGTCGACGGGGACGCCATGCTCCAGGCGCGTCTCGTACTGGGCGTCCTGGGGAGTGTGTGGCGCTGGTACCGCCCGGGTGGCCCGTTGTCTCTCAACGACGTGATCCGCACGGTATCGGACGCGACGATGCGGATGCTCTCCGCGCGTTAGACCGACCCTGCCGGACCGGTCTGCCCGCTATGCTGAGCCGACGCCGGAGATGGGACTCGGATCGGATGAACGACGCCTCGGAAGCGCGGGACCGCCCCCGCTACACTCGCGACGAACTGGTCGCCGAACTCGGACTGTCCGCTGATTTCGCCGAGAAAGCTTGGAATGCATTCGGTTTCGTGCGTCAACCGTCCTCGGACAAGGTTTTCTCCGATCGCGACCTCGCCGCGCTCCGGATGTTCGCATCCTCTTCGGCGGCGATGCCGGAGACCAGCCAGATCGCGATGGCCCGGGCAATCGGACAGACGATGTCCCGACTCGCGGAGTGGGAGGCCGACCTGCTGCGTGACATCGTCGACGACCCCGCGGTGCCGTGGGACTTCGACCAGATGAGCCTCGCGCTCGGCCAGATCCAGCAACTCATCTGGCGTCGGCACATGGCGCAGGCGATCGAGCGTCACACCGATCACTCCGACGACGAGGAGATCGACCTGATCGTCGGATTCGCCGACATCGTTGGTTACACAAGCCTTTCCCGGCGTATCGATCTGAATGACCTGGAGTCCCTGCTCGGTTCGTTCGAGGACGACACCTTCGACGTGGTCGTGGATCATGGTGGTCGCGTCATCAAGACGCTCGGCGACGCGGTGATGTTCACCTTCGACGACGCACCCGCCGCCGCGAGTGCCGCGCTCGAGATCCATCAGCTCTCCACGGACGACAGTCTTCCGCCGTTGCGTGTCGGCATGGCGCGCGGCTCCGTCCTCGCCCGGCTCGGAGACGTCTTCGGCGAGCCGGTGAACATCGCTTCCCGCCTCGCCGGATCCGCCCGTCCCGGAACCACACTCATCGACGACGCGATCGCCGATCAGCTCGGCGGTGATGACCGCTTCTACCTCAAATCGATACCGACACTGCGCGTTCGGGGGTACAAGCACCTCAAGGCCCGTGTCCTCGAAGCACACCGCGACGGGCCGCTGAACGACTGACCCACTGGCGAACCTCATTTCGACCGATGGACTTCGATCGAAGTCCATCGGTCGAGTTGAGGTTCGCCGGTCAGAGCGACTCATGGCTGTGGATGGTGACGAGCTGTTTGCGCACTGCCCGACTATCGTCATCGGCGAACATTTATGGTGGTTCGCGAAAGCAAAGGGGCAGTTTTGTCTGACTTGGTCGTCGATCCAGCGGCTGTCGGGGCGTCAGCGACAGAGATCTCGAGGTGCGCATCCCGTCTGATGGCACTGGAGCTCACCGCTCATGCCGGACTGGACGGTACGACAGCGACCTTCAGCCAGCTCGCCGGACAGTTCCGCGGGGCTTCGAGCGATATGTCCGCGGTGGCGGCGGGTGCGGACGAACGGATCGCATCCGCGCTGGCCAATGTGTCCGGCACGGTTTCCTCGTTCTCCGAACTGGTGCTCGGTGCCAAAGACACCACCGTCGAGACCGATCAGGCGAGTGCGAGCACGATCAAGGACGCCACGGCGTATCCCGCACGGCAAGGACAGCAGACCGACCACGTGGTCCCGCTCAGCGTTCTGCTGTCGGTCCAATAGGTCGTGCCGCCCAGCTATGACGACGTCATGTCCTGGAACCCCGAGGTCATGACGTCGATCGCGAATGGGATCACTCGACTGCAGGCACATCTGGAGGTCGAGGCACCAAAGGCCGGAGAACCCGTTCTCAACCTGACGCGTGCTCAGTGGACCGGGATGGCTCGAGGTCCTGCCGATGATCGCGCCGAGGGCCTCACCCGGTGGATTCGCGGTGTGGCCGATGAGTTCGGTGATTTGGCTTTCGTACTCACCAACGGACAGAGCAGCATCCGCGACGCGATGAAGGCTCTCGAGACCCGAACCACCCTTGCCGACTCCGACGGTTACATCCTCGATCGTGGAAGCCGCGAATACACGGTCAACTTCGACAAGTCTCGAGCCCCCGACGATGCGGAGTTCGACGCAGGAAAGGCTTTCGAGCACCACTCGGCTCTGCTCGGTCTCGGCACCGCCGCCGACAACGCCGTGACTGCAACCCGAGACGCGATCAACTCCGCGCTCGGTGAACTCGGCGGCATGACACCCGCTGCGAATGCGGTCAACCGCGGGATCGTCGATTCGAGCCTCGCAGCAAGTGATGCGGCCGCTGTACGCAATGGCACGGCCACTCCGGAGCAGCGTGGGCGATTTCTTCGCGCGATGAATCTGACCCCGGAGCAGTTGGAGAAGTTGAAGGCCGGGCAACCCTCGGACCTGGAGCCATCACGCCTCCAGTACGTCCTCAACGCCTTGGGACTTGCGGGCATGGACCCCAGGAGCGCCGCTGTAACTGGCGCCCTCGGTGCTTTGGAGCGGCGCGGGTCAGATATTGAGAATGCGTACGCGAGACAACGACGGTCCGTGGGGCAAGCCGGGATGAGTGCAGACGATGTCGCGCGGTTGAACTCAGTCGGTAGAAACCTGGCTCGGGGCGCATTCTGGGCCGGGATCGGGTACACCGTTGTGGACGAAGGACTCAAGTACGCCCGTGACGAACAGGACGGCGGCGACGCCACAGCGGCCGTCGTCGGCGCAGTAGGTGGCGGGTATGTTGGCGGCGCCTTGGCGGGTGCGGCCATCGGATCATTCGCGGGCCCCGTAGGAACTGCCGTCGGAGCGGGGATCGGCGCTGCACTCGGAAGTCACTATGGCGCAAGTTTCGGCAAATGGGTGAAAGGTAGGTTCGACTAAATGCAGGCTCAAAACTCCCCTAGCCGCCGACACGCACCTCGGCACCGAGCAGAGTCATTCCCACGCGGGTTCGGCTACTGGCTCGGCGGCCTGGAGACCTACACCAGGAACTTCTTGGTGGTGTTGCCATCTGCCTCGGCATTCGGCGTGGGTGTGTTCACGAGTATCAACATATTCTCCTGAGGCCGTCGATGATCTCTGCCATCGAATACGCGATCGTGAATCTCGGCAGTACGGCGACCCTCCGAGAGTCCACGCCGGCGCTGGATTTTCTTCCGCCCGCGGCCTGGTACGACCTGGACAGCGACGAGGCACACAAGTCGATGGCGAGCCGTGTCCTCCTACGCTCGGAGAGTCCGATACCTGCCTTCGCGTCGAACGTGGTCATCCAGTACTTCGATCTCGGCCAGTGCGAAGTCGTTCGACTCTCCGAAATCGACACCACCCTCGACATCTCCGCACTGGAGCAGTCAGTCGTCCTCGATCACACTGTCGATCTCGATGGATACCTGTGTGTCGACGACGGCACATACCGGACGGGAGGGTTCGATCTCCGAGTTCGTCGAGCTCAGCTCGCCTATCCCACCGCACAGGGCAATTCCATGCTGGCGATCTTCACCGCAACCACCTCCGAGTCGGCGTGGGATAGCACCGAATCGGAGATCACAGAAATGGAAACACGTTGGCTGCAGAAAACCACGAGCCGAACAAGTGGCGGGATATGAAGACCTACTTCAGTGGTCGATTCTCGATGTTCGTCACGTACCCGATCGCGCTGTTCCTGGTCGGCTTGCTCGTCGGCTACCTGATGTCGAGATGACGAACTGGCGTCGGCTGCAGGTCTCGTCCCGGAGCCACCGGCGCAGATACCGGCCTCGCCATCGAGCATCGTCGACCTCCGCTTCGTGGAGCGCGGTGCACTCCCCGCCTGGCCGTCGATATCGGACGTACCTCTCGGATTCGATCATCGACACGCTCAAGTTCGAGCTCGCCTGTATACCGTCCGCCGCCACTTTCGCGCTCGGACTCGTTGTCGGCGGAGGATTGTCGTAGCGTCGCGTTCCCGAACCCCACCCCACCCCCAGACCTCAACTCGACCCCCAGACCTCGATCGAAGTCTGCCGGTCGAGTTGAGGTTCGCCGGTCACAGCGAACCGGGCCCTACGCCGCTGATCCGCACCTCGCTCGCCTTGACCACCAGGTAGACCGCTAGTCCGGTGACGAGTCCGAGGTCGGCGACCGCCGCCCAGGTCACCTCGGCGGCGACCATCTGCTCGCCCACCTCGGCGGTCATCACGGCGTGGTCACCCCGGGGCGCGACGTCACGGACGGTCGCGGCCAGCGTCGTACGCGGACTGCCATGCGGCGCTTCGAGATAGACGGCGACGGCGCGCGGCGAGAACGTGGCCGCTGCCCCGGCCCCCGGTGAGGGTCCATCGACCTCGACACCGCCGACGACCCGATTGCCGGAGGCGTCGACGACGGCGTCGCCCGCGTCCATGCGTCCCACGAACAGGTTGAGCCCGGACAGCGACGCCGCGAAACGACTGGTGGGCCGTGCCAGAACCGCACGCGTCGAACCGGATTCGACGACGCGACCGTCCTCGAGGACCAGGATGTCGTCGGCCAACCCGAGGGCGTCCACCGGGTCGTGGGTGACCATGATCGTCGTGCGGTCCCGATCGGCGAGAAGTGTGCGCAACAGCGCTCGCAATCGGCTCGCGACGTCGACGTCCAGGGCCCGAAACGGTTCATCCAGCAGCAGGATTCGCGGCTGCGCCGCCAGCGCTCGGGCGATGGCAACCCGCTGCGACTGGCCGCCGGAGAGCTGGTGCGGTTTACGGTCGGCGAGGTCGGTGACCTCCGTTGCCGTCAGCCAGCGTTCCACTCGTGCCCTGATCTCGGACCTCCCGAGTCGCTGCGCCGAGGGCGCGAACGCCACGTTGTCGGCGACCGTCAGATGCGGGAACAGGCGCGCGTCCTGCGACAGTAATGCGATTCCGCGCCGGCTGGGCGGCACGAAGGTCGTCGAGTCACAGAACACCCTGTCGCCGAGCACTATCCGGGACCGATCGTCGCCGCGCACCAGTCCGGCGATCGCGCGCAGCACCGTCGACTTGCCGGCGCCGTTGGGCCCGACGACCGCAGTGGTCGCGCCCGCGGCGAACCGGTGCTCGACGCGCAACGCGGGCACCTCGAGGTCGATGAACACCTCCAGATCCGCGCCGGTCACAAACCACCCCCGACGCGCGAACGGCGGCTGTGCACTCCGACGACCACGATCAGGGATACGACAACCAGGATGAGCGACAACGGGATCGCGGCCTGTGGGTCGTCGATGGCCGACACATAGATCGCAAGTGGCGCGGTCTGGGTCACCCCGGGCGCGTTGCCGGCGAACGTGATCGTCGCACCGAACTCGCCCAGCGCCCGCGCGAACGCGAGCACGAGACCCGCGAACAGAGACGGCAGGACCAACGGGAGCGTGACCCGCCAGAGCGTCCGAGTCGGCCCCGCACCCAGGGTCGCGGCGACCTCCTCGTATCGCGTCCCGACGACGCGCACCGCGCCCTCGACGCTGATCACGAGGAAGGGCAGTGCGACGAAACTCTGCGCCAGTACGACCGCCGTTGTCGTGAAAGCGATGTCGATGCCGACCGCATGCAGATGTTCACCGACGACCCCGAGCCGGCCGAAGGTGTACAGCAGGGCAAGACCACCGACCACGGGCGGTAAGACCAAGGGCAACAACACGAGTGCGCGGAGCACCCGGATCACCGGACCGTCGTATCGCGCGAACACCAGTGCCATCGGCACCCCGACCATCAGGCAGATGACGGTGCTGCACGCGGCGGTGATCAGTGACAGCCGTAGCGCGTCGAGCGACGAGGGCGACGAGATCTGATCGACGAAGGTGCCCCACGGCGAACGGAAGAGCAGCGCCAGCGGAGGTAGCACGATCAACACGACGCCGACCAGTGCCAAGCCGTACGTCCAACCGGGCAACCCCGCCGGGTCCCGTCGGGAACGAAGGACCGTGCTCAAGGCGCCCCGAACCCGGCGTCGCGCAGGATGCGCTGACCGTCCGCGCCCAGGACGAGGTCGACGAACTGCGTGGCGAGTTCGCCATCCCCGGCGCCGGCGAGGGCCGCGATCGGATAGGAGTTGACCACGGCGGCGAATGCCGGATCGGTCACGGTGTCCACCTTGTCGCCGGCTCCGCGCGCGTCGGTCACATACACCACGCCCGCATCCGCTTGGCCGGTCGTCACCTTGGTCAGCACCGCGCTCACCGACTGTTCTTCCGAGGCGGCGTCGATGGTGACACCGGTGTTGCGCTCGACGGTCTCGGTCGCGGCGCCGCACGGTTGAGCCGACTGACACACGACCGTCGTCACGTCGGGCTTGTTCAGGTCGGCGAAGGACCTGATACCGAGGGGATTCCCCGGTGCGGTGACGATCGCCAGCGTGTTGGTCGCGAAGGTCTTCGCCCCGGCGGCATCGTCACCGAGTTTGCCCATGTTCTCCTCGTCCGCACTCGCGAACACGTCGGCCGGGGCGCCCTGCAGGATCTGGTTGGCCAGGGTCGACGACCCGTCGAAGGACAGTCGCACGGTGACACCGTCGTGCTGTTCTTCGAACTCGGCGGCGATCGCCGTGAACGTCTTCTTCAACGACGCTGCCGCCGAGACATCGAGCGTCGTCGAGACCGCGGAGTCGCCGGACCCGGAGCCCGTGCTGCCCGCGGACGAGCATCCGGCCACCAACAGGAGTCCGGCGGCGGCGATCGCGACGGTGAGCCTTGTCATCTGATCTCCTTGTTGGTCTCGACGATCACGGTCGTCGCCTTGACGACGGCCGTGGCCACGACGTCGGGCCGTAGATCGAGTTCGTGAACTGCGTCCGCACTCATCAACGACGTCACCTCGAACGGACCGCACTGCAGGGTCACCTGGGCCATGACCACATCGGTGCGCACGTCGGTCACCAGACCTGTGAACCGATTACGCGCCGAGCGTCCGACCGATGCCCCGTCGTCCGGTGCCACCGCGCGCTCGCGGGCCAGCGCGGCGAGCCGTGCGCCATCAACGGTGGCGACCGGTCCGCCATCGGACTGTTCCAAGACGCCGGTGGCCACCCATCGTCGAACCGTGTCGTCACTGACGCCGAGCAGAGTGGCTGCGTCTTTGATCCGAATAGCGGTCACGACGCCATCTTATCCGCAGATGCGGAGATATCGGTCTTCGGCATCCGCAGAAACGGATCTCAAAAGGGTTGACTTCAACTCAACTTGGAGTCTTACGCTCGGTTTCGGTCCGACCGTCGGATTCGCAGCCCCGCAACCGATGAATTCGGTGCGGGCAGACGGTCTGACTTCGAGTACGAGATCGCCACACCCCGAACATGCCCTGAATTGTTCCCTGACGTCACCCGCGCGCCACGTAATTCGGTCGCGGCTGTCACACCCCCTCTATACCGTGGAGAAACATGAGCTCAGTCACAGTTCCCACCACCGCGCCGGGAGAAGTCGCGACGGCCGATGTCGCCATCGAGGCCGTCGACCTGGTGAAACGCTTCGGCGATTTCACGGCGGTCGACGGCGTCAGTTTCACCGTGCCGCGGGGTTCCGTGCTCGGCCTGCTGGGCCCCAACGGCGCCGGCAAGACCACCACCGTCCGAATGATGACCACCCTGTCGCCGCCCACGAGCGGGACAGCCCGCATCGCCGGCTACGACGTGCGGGAACAGCCCGGGATGGTCCGCCAGAACATGGGCCTCACCGGCCAGGCGGCCACGGTCGACGAGATCCTGACCGGCCGCGAGAACCTCCGCATGATCGGCGGTCTGTACGGCATCGGACGCAAGACCCTCGCACGTCGATCGGAGGAACTCCTCGAGCAGTTCTCCCTCTCGGAGGCCGGTGACAAACAGGTCAAGTCCTACTCCGGCGGAATGCGCCGCCGACTCGACCTCGCGGTCAGCCTGCTGGCCACGCCACCGGTGCTCTTCCTCGACGAGCCGACCACCGGCCTCGACCCGCGCAGCCGTTCCGAACTCTGGGACGTCCTGCGCGATCTGGTCGCCGACGGAACCACGTTGCTGCTCACCACGCAGTATCTCGAGGAGGCCGACCAACTCGCCGACGACATCGTCGTCATCGACAAGGGCACCATCATCGCGCACGGCACGTCACTGCAGCTCAAGGAGCAGGCAGGTTCGGCCAGCCTGGTGCTGACCGTCTCGCACGCCGACGACCTGACGACCGCCGAGTCGCTGTTGCGCAAGAACGGGGCGGAGGTGTTCGTCGACGTGGCGGCCCGCCGGCTCACGACAGCCGCAGCCGGCCTGGGCGACCTGCCCCGCGTCGCCGCCTGGTTCGACGAGAGTGGCATCTCCGTCGACGACTTCGGACTCTCCCGGCCGAGCCTCGACGACGTCTTCCTCTCCCTCACCGGCCACCGCGCCGAGGAGTCGAGCAACACCGACGACACCGACAACACCACCGACGAGGAGCGTTCCTGATGACCACCACGGCACAGACCCACGCTGTGGTCGCGGACAAGCCGCGGATCCACCCCACCACGATCTGGCAACAGGCCTGGATCATGGTGAAGCGCAACATGATCCACACCAAACGAATGCCGGAGATGCTCTCCGACGTGACCATTCAGCCGATCATGTTCGTGCTGCTGTTCGCGTACGTGTTCGGCGCGTCGATCCAGACCGACTCGGCGTCGTACAAGGAGTTCCTGCTCCCGGGCATCATGGGTCAGACGATCGTGTTCACCGCGTTCATCGTGTCCACGGGCATCACCGCCGACCTTGAGAAGGGCATCATCGACCGGTTCCGGTCACTGCCCATCCAACGGTCGTCGGTGTTGATCGGACGCAGTATCGCCAGCCTGCTCCACAGTTCGATCGGCATCGTCGTCATGGCCGTGACCGGCCTGGCCATCGGCTGGCGGATCCGGGGCTCGTTCGGTGAGGCGGTCCTCGCATTCGCGCTGCTCCTGCTCTTCGGCTTCGCGATGATCTGGTTCGGCATCCTCATCGGTTCGTGGCTGCGGACGGTCGAGGCCGTCAACGGCTTCATGTTCTCGGTCCTGTTCCCGATCACGTTCCTGTCGAACGCGTTCGTCCCGACCGAGCCGATGCCCACCTGGCTCCGGACGATCGCCGAATGGAACCCGATGTCGTCACTGGTCCAGGCATTGCGTGTGCTGTGGGGTAACGGCCCGGCATTCGGTCCGGATGCGGCTCTCCCGCTGCAATATCCGGTCCTCGCCACCCTGATCTGGACGGTCGCGCTGACGCTCATCTTCGCGCCGTTCGCGCTGCGCGCCTACAACAAGCGAACCTCGGATTAGACCACCACCCGACCGAGGTTCGTCGACGCGACCCGCTCAGGCAGTCAACGTGATTGCTTGCAGCGGGTCGCTGTATATCGCGTCGAGAGACACCGCGCCGGCGGCCTGCTGCTGCACGGTCGCTCCCGAATGTGACACGCGCACATCCCGTTTGCTCACGATCGAGGTCTTGCGCACGGCCTTCGCGACCGTCGGCAGGCCGGCCGCGTAATCGGTGAACGCCTGTCCGCCGAGGATGATGTGATCGGGATTGAAGATGTCGGCGATCAGCCCGACCGTACGTCCGAGCACCTCCGCCCGCTCTTCGAGCAGACGACGTGCCGTGAGGTCACCGCTGCGGGCCAGGGCGTGGACATCTTCCACATCGGCTACCGAGAGGCCGAGTGCGCGTGCAGCTTCCACGACACCGGTGTCGCTCACCGCGGGCTCCAGGCGCCCCGTCCGGTTCGGGTCGAGCAACGTGGTCGATCCGGTCGGGAAGTGACCGATCACCGGCGGTCCCGCGGTCGGCGTGTGCACGGTCCCGCCGACGCTGAACGCGATGCCGAGCATCTCGCGCGCGTAGAAGTACAGGAAGCTCGACTGCTGGTCGTCGGGGTTGAGCACGAGTTCGGCGGCTGCCATGGCCTCGACGTGGGACGCAACCGACACCGGCAGTCCGACGGCCTCGGCGATCGTCCGGCCGACCTGTGCGCCCTCCCAGCCGAGCCGGGGATGGTCGACGATCCCGCCGTCGGCCACGCGCCCACCGAGCGCGACACCGACCCACAGCACCCGCCGGCCCGTCCAGCGCTCGGCGAAACGCCGTGCGCTGACACCGATGGCGGTGAGTGCTTCTTCCGGTGAATCGGCATGCGGGGTAGGGATCTGGATGGCCCCGACGACGCGATGCAGCAGGTCATGGGTGGTGATCGCGGTGACCTTGTATCCGATGTGGATACCGAGGGTGAGGAACTCGGAGATGTTGACCTCGAAGGGCAACCGCGGCCGCCCGATGGCGCCCGAGGGCGCAAGGTCGGCCCGTTCGCGGATCAATCCCGCCTTCAACAGCGCACTGACCTGGCGATTGACCGTGGAGATGCTGAGCCCGGTGCGCTCGGCCGCATCGTCGCGGAACAGCGGGCCGGACAACCGGGCGGCCCGGAGGACGAGCGCCGCGGGTTTGGTCGACAACTCCAGGCGCGGCGTTGCGACGTGCACCCGCTGGTCCCCCTTCACTGGTCCGCGTCGGTCGGCGACCGGACCCGGGGTCCGAGTCGGCGGTACGGAAGTCAACGGTACGGGCTGGCGCGTGCCCTGAGGAGCACGACGCACCGCGCGGGTGACCGGCTGACGCCGGACAGGAGAGGCGGGGGCGTTGCGCAAAGTACGGGTGGAGAGTTCGGGCAGTGTGGCGGTCATGATCGTCCTCGTCGAAAGACCCCGCGCATCGCGGGGCGGAAGCCGGAAGCTGGTGCTCTGAGAAGAGACTCGAGAAGCGACGCCCCGGGGAGGAGATTGACTCGGCGGGGGTCGGTCAGCGCATTCGACGACTACAACAGAGAACGCGTGCAAGCGGCAGACGACAGCCCAGCGCGGTGGTCACGTAGGTGACCTCCGTGAGCCTGTGGTCGGCACTTGTCATGCGGATCAAGCTAGCAACGCGGCCCCGTACCGGCAAGCCCGTCCCACCCCTGGTCACGGGCACCGACGACCGGTCGCACACGCGTCCACCGGCGAGAATAGGCCCGTGGCGCGACGCGGACAGGGGTTGCACTCAGCCTGATCCGAACTCGTCCGGCGTCCGGTCGCTCGACCTGCGAACCGATGGAGAAGCGGACCGTGGTCGGCTTGGCCACTCGGGTCGAGCCTGTCGGTGCACCCCGGTAAATTGTGAGCATGACCACAACCAGCCCCGCGGCTGAGTCCAGCGTCGCGACCGACACCGAGTTTCTCGAGGTCAGCGAGCCGTTCCGCCGCGAGATCATCGCGCACTGCTACCGGATGACGGGGTCCCACCACGACGCCGAGGATCTAGCCCAGGAGACCTTCCTCCGCGCATGGAAGGGCTACGGGAAGTTCGACCATCGGGCGTCCGTGCGCACGTGGTTGCACAAGATCGCTACCAACACGTGTCTGACCGCTCTGCAGAGTTCACAACGACGCCCCCTCCCCTCCGGCCTCGGTGGCGACGCCTTCGACCCGACCGACGACCTGCTGCAGAACCACGAGGTGCCCTGGCTCGAGCCGTATGCCGGCACGGCCGACGAGATCGCGCCCGGCGACGACGCGGACCCCGCGTACGTGGTCGGCGCCCGCGAGTCGGTACGGCTGGCGTTCATCGCGGCACTGCAGCATCTACCCGAACGGCAGCGCGCAGTCCTCGTCCTCCGCGACGTGCTGCAGTGGCGCGCCGCCGAGGTCGCCGACACCATCGGTGTCACCACCGCCACCGTGAACAGTTTGCTGCAGCGGGCCCGCGAGCAGGTCAAGACCGCACGCCCGCAGCAGGATTCGGTCGGAGTCGACGCCGCGACGACACTCGACGACGCCGCCAAGCGCGAGCTGCTGGCCCGCTACGTGTCGGCCTTCGAACGCTACGACGTCGACGCGATGGTGGAGCTCTTCACCGACAAGGCGATCTGGGAGATGCCGCCCTTCACCGGCTGGTACCAAGGCGCGGAGAACATCGGAACCCTCATCCGTTGCAACTGTCCGGCCGAGAAGGCGGGCGATCAGATCATGCTGCCCACGACAGCCAACGGGCAGCCGGCCTACGGGCTGTACATGCGCGAACCGGACGGCGTCCACCGACCGTTCCAGCTCCAGGTGCTCGAGATCGACCCGCAGACAGCCAAGGTCAGCCATGTCGTCGCCTTCTTCAGCGACGACATGGAGAGCGATTTCGCACGCTTCGGTCTGCCGGCGACCCCGTACGACGCACCGGCACGCACGTCGCCGAGCCCCTGGCACTGAGACCGTCCGGTTCGCGCGGCGCCGATCAGTCGTCAGCGGTCTGCGGGATCTGCGAGGGGTCCATCCACACGATCTCCCAGGCATGACCGTCCGGGTCACAGAAACTGCGGCAGTACATGAAGCCCAGGTCCTCGGCTGCGCGGAGTTCCCGGCCGCCGCAACCGAGTGCCGCTTCGGCGAGCCGGTCGGCGTGTGCGCGGCTGTCAGCGGAGATGGCCAGCAACGACTCGCGGCCCTGCAGTGGGTCGGCGACTGCGGTGGCCGCGTAGCCGGCGAATCGTCGTCGCTGCATGAGCACGACCATCGCCGAGTCGTTGATCATCATGCACGCGCTCCCGGCATCGCAGAAGATCTCGTCGAAGTGGAAGCCGAGCGATCCGAAGAACCGACGAGACCGCGCGACGTCTACGACGGGCAGGTTGACGAACAGCATCGGCGTCACGGGCGCACTCCAGACATCTCGGGGTCGCTGATACTGACCGGCCCGACGCCTCGAACTCATCGAAGCCGACATAGGGTGCAGGAATGGGTGTGATCTATCTGGTTCGTCATGGTCAGGCGAACGCATTGGCGTATGGCATCGCCGACGCCACCGTCGATCTGAGCAACGGACCCGGCGGTCTCACCACGGCCGGGGCCACACAGGCCGCGCTGTCCGGTGGATTCCTCGCCGGGCAGATCGGCACCTTCACCGCAGCCGCCAGTGGCGACCTCCCGCGCCAGCAGCAGACGCTGAGCGGCGTGCTGGGGGCTTTCGACACCGGTCGACCTCAGCCGCACGTCGACCCGGGGTGGAACGAGTACTCACTGCCCGCACTGGTCGGCGAGGCCACGCCGGAGATGTATCGCGACGGTCGCAGCTACCAGGAACAGCTCGACAAGGGGCTCGCGGCCTGGATAGCGGCCGGCGAGCACGACGCAGCTCCTGGCCTCGACGGCGGCCCCGCCGAGAGCTACCCCCAGTTCAAGGCGCGCGTCTCCGACGCGGCCGCCCGCGCCACCGAGCTCGCCGGGTCGGGTCAGACGGTGCTCGTGGTGTCCTCGGCCGGCACCATCACCCAGTGGATCGCCCAGTTGTGGGGCATCCCCGACGAGACCTGGCCGGCGATGGCCCGCACGATGGTCAACGCGTCGATCAGCAAACTGATCGTCGGCCGCAGTGGCGTCTCGGTGGTGTCGTTCAACGAGCACGGTCACCTCTCCGACCGCGACGGCGGGATCGCGACCTTCCGGTGACCCTTCGAGGCTCGCTCCGCTCACACCTCAGGGAGCAGTGCGGCTCAAAACCTACGCCCGGTGCAGGTTCTCGCCGGGTCGGGTGATGACAACGTTCGGAAGCACCGCGTACCGCGACAACTGGGTGATCGAGTGGGCGATCACCGCGATGTCGTCGGCCGTGATCATCTCGTCGGCGGGAATGCGGTCTTTGAGCCAGTCGGTCATGTCGGTGTTGACGTAGCCCGGCGCGATCGTCGTCGCGCTGACACCGCTGCGTGACTCCTCGAGATTGAACGTCTCGCACAACGAGATGAGCGCCGCCTTGGTGGCACCGTAGGCGGACAGCTCCGGCTCCGGATAGACGCCGGTGATCGACGCCACGGCAATGACTTTCGCGGCCCCATGGGCCTCTGCGGTGGCGCGCAGGGCGGGCAGCGCGGACTGAAGGAGGATGTAGGGAGCGCGGACATTCACTTCATACAGCCGGTCGAATCGCTTCACCGGGAGGTCGGCGATCGCACCCTTCGAGCCCATCCCGGCGTTGACGATCAGCGCGTCGAACCGCCCGAATGCCTCCGCATGAGCCGTACCGAGCGCGCTGATGGCGTCGGCGTCGGTCATGTCGGCGGGGACGACCTCCACCCGCCCGGCGCCACGCTCGAGAAGCTCGGCCGCCTTCTTCTCCAACGCTTCTCGACCACGGGCACTGATGGTCAGGTCCCAGCCGTCGGCGGCGAACCGGTCGGCGATGGCCGCACCGATCCCCCTCGACGCCCCGGTCACCAGCGCAGAACGATTGTTGTCCGATTCACTCATTGCCTACCCCCTTCGGTGCGCGCACCGCGCGACTGTGTTCTGTTGACGCCGTTGCTCGATCAGCTGATGTGGCCTAGGCCGTCGGCGATGAACGCCGCCGTCGCCTCGGCAGCCTTTTCGGCGCCGTCGCCCGACGACGCCCCCGAGAGTGCGCGGTAGGTGATCCCCTCGGCGATCACGCCGAGCTTCAGGTTCGCCAACCCCAGGTAGAAGTCCCAGTCACCCAGTTCGACACCCGTTGCGGTCGAATACTTCTGAGCGATCTCGTCGACCGACGCATAACGGTCACTGGTCCAGGCCGCGGAGAAGCCGAGAACCTGGTCGAAGGCGCCGGTGCGGTAGACGCACATCAGCGCGACATCGGTGAGCGGATCTCCGAGGGTCGACATCTCCCAGTCGACGACCGCCGCGATCCGGGCCGGGTCGTCGGCGTCGATGATCGTGTTGTCGACCCGGAAGTCACCGTGCACCACCGACTCTCGCGCCTGCTTCGGAACTCGCGCGGCGAGCGCGTCGACGAGACGCTCGACGTCGGGGAGTTCTCGTGTCTTCACGTGCCCCCACTGCCGCGCCCACAGTTTCACCTGGCGGGCGGCGAAACCCGCGGGCCGACCGAACTCGCCGAGCCCGACCTCGCGATAGTCCACCGCGTGCAGGTCGGCCAACGTCTGCACCAAAGCATCGAGATTCCGGGCGACCTCGTCGTCGGAATAGGCGTCGAGGTCTTCCGCGGTCCGGACGACGCGGCCGTCCACGAACTCCACCACGGTGCACGGCGCACCGATGATCGAGCCGTCGGCGTCGAAGGCGACGGTCCGCGCAACCGGGACCGACGTCGACTGCAGCGCACTGGTGACCGCCCATTCACGGCCCATGTCGTGAGCCGAGGGCGTCAGTCCGCCGGTCGGCGGTCGGCGCGCCACCCACGTGGTCACGCCGTCGGTGACCGTGTAGGTGAGATTGGACTTGCCGCCGCTGATGAGGTCGATGGTCAGCTCACCTGCGGGCTCGACCCCGTTGTCGATCAGCAACCGGCGCAGGCGATCCTGGTCGAGCGCTGCGTCCGTGGCGGTCATCGGGCACCCGCCGATGCCTTCGCCTCGAGCGCCTGCTGGGCCTTCTTCGCACGCCCGACGGCGCGACGGGCGATCGCCCACCGGTGGACCTCGGACGGGCCGTCGTAGATGCGGAACGGCCGGAGTTCCTGCGACAGGCGGGCCAACGGGAGGTCGGCGGACACACCGAGACCGCCACACATCTGGATGCTGCGATCGGCGATCCGCGAATACGCCTCGGCAGCAAAGGTCTTCGCGATCGATGTCTCGTCCGACGCGTGGTTGCCCAGATCGAGCTCGTGGCAGGCCTTCAGCAGCAACGCGCGAGTCGCGGCGAGGTCGATCTCGTTGTCGGCGACGAGTTGTTGGATCATGCCCAGATCTCCGAGGCGGCCACCGAATCCCTCACGGCGTGAGACATAGTCGACGGCGACGTCCTGGCAGCGCTTCGCCGAGCCGAGCCAGCGCATCACGTGGGTCATCCGAGCCGGCCCGAGCCGGACCTGGGCGTAGCGATAACCCTCGTTCACCTCGCCGAGGATGTCCTCGTCGGGAACGAATAGGTCGGTGAAGGTCACCTCGCAGTGACCGCCGATCATCGCCTTGTCGATCGTGTTGATGTGGCGCCCGACGGTCAACCCGGGCGCATCGGCGGGCGCGAGGAACATGGTGGCCCCGCCGCGGTCACCGGGCGCACCCGAGGTCCGCGCCATGATGATGAAGAAGCCCGCACCGTCGGCGCCGGTGATGAAGTGCTTGTCGCCGTTGATCTTCCAGCCACCGTCCACGCGGACGGCTTCCGTGCGCAGCGCGTTGGGGTCCGACCCGGCGCCCGGAGCGGGTTCGGTCATGGCGAAAGCCGACCGGACATCTCCGGCGGCCAGCGGGGCGAGGTACTTCTGCCGCTGATCCTCGCTCGCGATGTGCGCGAGCATGTGCACGTTGCCCTCGTCCGGCGCGCCGATGTGCAGCGCGATCGGACCGAACGTGGAATACCCGGCCGCCTCGAACACCGGCGCGCGGTCGCACATGTTGAGACCGAGTCCGCCGTACTCGACCGGGGCATGCGGGCCGAAGACCCCTGCCTCCTTGGCCTTGGCATTCATCTCGCGACGGATGTCGTCACCACCGGCCGCCGCGATGTCACCGGCCGCCTCGTCCTCGATGGGCAGGACGTAGTCGCGGACGAAGGCCTCGGTCTTCGCGACGACGTCGAGCACGTCGTCGTCGTGCCGCAGGTCTATGGGCATGGTGACTCCTTAACGCATGAGCAGGGTGGGGATCCCCGAACACCGACCGATCGATCGCTCGGCGTTGCATACCTTGCCAGGCGATACCCGCCGGGTCAAGCGGCCCAGCAGACGGCGCCCTGCGCGACGGCCGTCAGGGTGTGCGATACCCGACCAGCGCGCGGGCCATCTGGAGATTGCGCGCGATGAGTTCGTCCGGACCCAGCAGACCGTCGAGCTTGAACCAGGTGGACACCCCGACGCACATGGTGGCCACGGCACGCGCCGCATCTTTCGGATACTCGGTGGTGAACTCACCCGTTTCGACGCCGGCGAAGACGATCACGTCGACCATCCGCTGCTGGCGGTCCCGGTGTCCGATGTAGGTGGGCCGGTAGTTGTCGTCGAGGCTGCGGATCTCGGTGGAACCGACGAACGCCTGCTCGCGGCGATACATGTGGAACCGCAGAAGCGACTCGACGACGGCGTCGAACTGCCGGATCGGCTCGGGACCCGCCTCGACGATCGCGGCCTCCGAGCGTGCCAGGAGGTCGGTCATCGTGCGTTCGAGGAGCCCCTGCAGCAACGACTGCTTCGACGGGTAGTGGTGATAGAGCCCTGGCACCGACAGATTGGCCCGCGCGGCGATCTCCCGGACCGAGGTCCCGTGGTAGCCCTGTTCGGCGAACGCCGCCAGCGCCGCCGCCAACGGGACCGGCAGTTCGGGCTCGCCGTAATCCCGCCAGCCGCCCAGTGGCCGCGTCGCCGGACGGATGTCTGCTTCGCCGGTTCCGCCACTCATGCCATCAAACATATCCCGACATGCGGACCTACTCCGCATCGCCGGTGCGACGCGAGAGACTCTTCTCGAGCATCTCGGCGGGTGAGACGAGCAGCGCGATGCTCAGATCCACCACGTCGGCCTTGCCGAGTTCGACCTCACCCTCGAGCCACGCCGCGAGCAACCGGCTGAGTCCGCCGACCTGGTAGTGCGCAACGCCGACCGCTGCCGCCGGCCCGACGTGGACGTCGAGAATCGCCGACGTGCTCTGCAGGGTGAGGCCGGCGAACAACGTCGTCGACTCCATGCGCTTGGCCGCGATCACCGGACTCAACAGCGCCTGCGAGAAGAGCAGCCTGCCTTTGCGGCGGTCCGCGTCGATGACGTCGACGATCGCCGACACCGCACCGGCGACCTTCGCACGCATGCTGGCCCCCTCCGAGAAGGCTGCCAGACTGGCCTGCGCGATCTCTTCGATGACCTCGTCGTACATGACGCCGACCAGCTGATCGACGGATTCGAAGCTCTCGTAGAAGTAACGGGCGGTGAGTCCGGCCTGCCGGCACACGCCGCGCACGGTCACCGCGCCCACGTCATCGGCGCCGAGCAGATCCAGTCCTGCATCGATGAGGGCGGATCGACGCCGCGCGACCCGGGTGTCGCCGCCCTCGCCGCCATAGGCCCGAAGCGTGCCGGCCGCGTCGGAGTCCGCACCGGAACGGCTGTCCGGGGTCGATGGTGCTCGTCCCATGATTCCTATCTTGACACCCCGGTAAGTTAGGTGTGTCATAAAACGGGAAACAGACGTTTCCAGAATTCGAGCAGGAGGGGTGTTCGATGGCAACGGAGCCTATCACCAGTGGAAGTTCGGCACTGTCAGCACAACCGGTGACGGATGTGACCGCCGAAGTGCAGGAGTTTCTCACCGCGGAGCGCCCCGACACCGAGTTCCTCCCCTCCTCCGCCCGGATGTCCCGCGCAGAGCTCGACGCGCTCCCCACCAGCGACCTCGACCCGCTCGGCATCGGCGTGATCGCGGGCGCGGCGAACGTGATCATGCAGCTCAGCCTCCCCGCGGTCGGTTACGGCGTGTACGAGAGCCGCGTCGACTCGGGAAACCTGTTCAAGCATCCGATGAAGCGCGGCCGCACCACGTTGAGCTACCTCGCCGTCGCCGGACTCGGTAGCGCCAAAGACCGAAAGGCCTACCGCAAGGCCATCGGCAAGGCCCATGCGCAGGTCCGTTCGACCGCTGACAGCCCGGTGAAGTACAACGCCTTCGATCCGAAGTTGCAGTTGTGGGTCGCCGCGTGTCTGTACCGAGGCACCGAGGACGTCCATCGCATCTTCGGCGGGGTCACCGAGGTGACCGACGAGCGCTACCAGGCCGGCGCCGTTCTGGGCACGACGCTGCAGGTCCCCCGCGAGATGTGGCCCGCCACCCGCGAGGACTTCGAGACCTACTGGAACGACACGGTCGAGACGCTCGAGATCGACGACACCATCCGCGAGTACCTGATGTCGATCGCGCGCGCCGAGTTCCTCGGCCCGGTGATCTCGCGGCTCTTCGGCTGGCATTTCGAGATCATGGCCATCGGCTTCCTGCCGGAGAACTTCCGCCGCAAGATGCGCGTGCAACTCTCGCCGTGGCAGGAGCTGTACTTCGACAAGCACAACGCGGTCCTGCGCGCGATCATCACGCGGGCCCCGAAGTGGGTGCGCGCATTCCCGTTCAACGTCCTGCTCGCCGACGTCCGCTGGCGCATGCGCACCGGGCGGCCGCTGGTCTGACCCTTCGTGACGCGCCCTCCGCAAGCTCCGGGCGCTCCTCAGGGAGCAGTGGGCATGCTTCGCTTACGCCTCAGGGAGCATCAAGAGGTCAGCCGGCGCAGCGCCTCGCGGTCGAGGTCGGCGACGTCGGTGTGCCCGGACAGTCCGAGGGTGAGGTCCAGTTCGGCGATGATGTCGGCGACCGCGTCGCGGGCACCGTCGGCTCCCGCGAGCGCCAGGCCGTACATATGCGGTCGTCCGATGCAGGCGGCGTCGGCCCCGAGGGCGAGCGCCTTGAACACGTCGGAACCGGTGTAGATCCCGGAGTCGATGAGGACCTTGATGCGACCGTCGACGACCGGCGCGATGGCGTCGAGGGCGTCGATCGTGCTGATCGCGCCGTCGACCTGCCGACCGCCGTGGTTGGAGACGATGATGCCGTCCACCCCGGCGTCCACGGCACGACGCGCATCGTCGGGGTGCAGCACGCCCTTCAGCACGATCGGAAGAGCGGTGCGGGCGCGCAGGCCGGCAAGATCGTCCCAGTTCAGCGACGGTCGCGAGTAGATGTCGAGGAAGGTCTGCACCGCGGCACGCGGTTGCGGCGACCGCAGGTTCTGCAGAAACCGGCCCGGGGCGTTGCGGGTGATGGATAGGAGGGTGGCGATCGCGCCGAGGGAGATCTCCGGACGTTCGTCAGCAGCGCCACGTAGCCGTTCGACGACGATGTCGACGAACCTGCGGTCGGACGTGTACTGGGCGATGCCCTCACCCTGCGCGAACGGCAGCGAACCCAGGTTCAGGTCCTGCGGCCGCCACCCGAGCATCGTCGTGTCCAGGGTGACGACGACGGCCTCGGCGCGGATGGCCGCCGCGCGCTCCAGGAGGCTGTCGACGAGGTCGTCGTCGGTGGACCAGTACAGCTGGAACCAGCGCGGCGCCCCGGCGCTCGTGTCGTCCATCGCGGCCGCGACGTCCTCCATCGAGACGCTCGCCTGATTCGACAAGATGTAGGGGACACCGAGTTCCGCGGCCGCACGGCCGATGAGGGCGTCGGCGTCGGGTGCGGCGAGCGAACCGGCGCCGACCGGCGCGAACAGCACCGGCGCCGGGATGCGGCGACCGAACAGTTCGACCTCGAGGTTGCGCTGCGAGACATCCCGCAGGATGCGCGGCACGATCGCCCAGCGGTCGAGTGCCGCGCGGTTGGCGGCCATGGTGCGTCCCTCACCGGCGCCACCGCCGATGTACGCCCACGCACGCGCCGACATCGCACGTCTCGCACGTCGCTCGAGCTCGGCGAAATCCGTTGGCACACGCGGCTTTCGCCGGTGCACCCCGGCCGTGTAGATCTCGTTCTGCCGTGCGCGCCCGTAACCTGCGGTCATGGGTGGAGATGGTAACGCCGGCGACCGGTGACCGGCCGTCAACGGCGGATCGTGCCGCTCAGCGTGTGGCGACGGCGGTGGCGCCGGCCACGGCGACCGTCACGGCCGCGACCGACGGCCACGCACCGATCTTCTTCGCGAGTGGATGAGATCCGCCGAATGCCGCCAGGTAGCCGGCCAACAGGCCGCCGGCGACCACGGGGCCCTTCGTCAGCGCCCACCGGCGAGTGCACCAGGCGCCGGCTGCGCCGAGCACCACACCACCGAGTTCGCGTCGCCCGCTGTAGCGCGCGACCGCGAAACCACCGACGAGACCGACTGCCACCACGGGCACCGTTGCATCCACAGCCATGCGACTCAGGCTACGTCTGGGTTCCCGAAACCGTTCACAGCCACCTGCCAGCCGATCTCCAGGCTGACGGTGGCGGAGGCGTCGACTCTGGACAGGAATCATCTGAGGAGGACCCATGACCGCAGTACTGGACAAACCACCGGCGCCGTCGCCGTCCGATCCCGCCGCCCCGGCGCACCGACGACGCGTCGCCGCCCGGCCATGGTGGGGACGGCTCGGCCTCGTCGGACTCCTGGCCGTCACCGCGGTGCTCTACCTGTGGAACCTGTCCGCAAGCGGGTACGCCAACACCTTCTACGCCGCTGCGGCGCAGGCCGGATCACAGAGTTGGAAGGCCTGGTTCTTCGGTGCACTCGACGCATCGAACTTCATCACCGTCGACAAGCCGCCGGCCTCACTGTGGGTGAGCGGACTCAGCGTCCGCATCTTCGGGATGAACTCGTGGGCCGTTCTGGCGCCCCAGGCGCTGATGGGCGTGGCCGCGGTCGGGCTCCTGTACGCGACGATGCGTCGGACGATCCGCGACCCCCAACTGGGTGCCGCGGCCGGCCTGATCGCCGGCGCCGTGCTGGCCTTCACCCCGGCGGCCGCGTTGATGTTCCGTTTCAACAACCCGGACGCACTGCTGGTGTTGCTGATGGTCGCCGCGGCGTACGCGCTGACCCGGGCTGTCGCCACCAACTCGGGTCGGTGGCTCGCCCTGGTCGGCGTCGCCCTGGGATTCGCCTTTCTCACCAAGATGCTGCAGGGCCTGCTGATCCTGCCGTTCTTCGGGCTCGCCTACCTGCTGTTCGCGAAGACCGGGTGGCGCAAACGAATCGCCCACCTCATCGGTGCGACCGCCGCATTGCTCGTCTCCGCGTTGTGGTTCCCGATGGTCACGATGCTCGTGCCGGAATCGGCACGTCCTTATATCGGTGGTTCGACGGACAACACGTTCATGGACCTCGTCCTCGGCTACAACGGCGTCGGCCGCATCAGTGGTGCCTCCGGCGGCGGCGGAGGAGGCGGCGGTCAGGCCGGCGGGTCCTTCGGCGGGTCCACCGGGCTGGACCGACTCTTCGGTTCCGAGATGGGCAACGAGATCTCCTGGTTGCTTCCGACCGCACTCATCGCGCTGTTCTTCGCCGGCTACCTGGTGGTGTGCAGCTTCCCGGTCTTCCGCTTCGAACACCGTCTGGCACGCACGGAATCCGCAGCCGTGCTCTCGTGGGGCGGCTGGCTGCTGGTCACCGGCATGATCTTCTCTTTCATGAGCGGGACGATCCACCCGTACTACACGGTGGCACTGGCGCCGGCGATCGGCGCAGTCATCGGACTCGGCGGCGTGCTCGCTTGGCGTCGACGCAACCGCTGGGCGGCCAGGATCGCCCTGGCGGCGATGGTCGGTGCAGCCGCGGCGTGGTCGATTGTCCTGTTGAACCGCAACGACTTCGGCCCGACCTGGTGTCGTTGGCTGATCGGCGTGGTCGCCTCGATCTCGGTGGTGGCCCTCCTCATCGGTGCTGCACGCGGGTGGCGACGTGCGGTTGCCGCGGCACTCATCGCGGGTTCGCTCGCCGGATTCGGCGGGACGGCAGCGTTCTCGATCGCAACCGCGGCGACCCCCCACAACGGCTCGATCCCGACCGCGGTGTCGACCTCGATCGATGGCGGCGGAATGGGCGGCCCCGGCGGTGGCATGGGCAGTGGCCCCGGGGGTCGGGCGGACGGCGGACAGCCCGGTGCCCAGCCGGCCGGCGCCCGCCCGGGCCAACAGGGAAACCCGCCCTCCGCCATGCAGGGCGGCAGCGGAATGACGGGCGGCCCGGGTGGCGACACCGCGTCGAACGCCGAACTCGTTGCCGCGCTGAGGGCAACCACGACAACGTGGGCGGCCGCGACCAACGGGTCGCAATCCGCCGCCGAGATCGAGATCGCCACTGGCACCTCCGTCATGGCGATCGGTGGATGGAGCGGGGACCCGGCCCCCACGCTCGAGCAGTTCATCGCCTACGTCAAGGACGGCAAGATCGCCTATTACCTCGGCAACGACGGCGGCGGTCCGGGCGGCAACTCGGAGATCGCCGAGTGGGTCGCCGCCAACTACACGGCCACAACCATCGGAGGAACGACGGTCTACCAGCTCTTCTGACGTCTCGACACGGTCCTGCCCGTTCCCGACCTTCGGGGGCGGGCAGGACACATGGGCAACCGATCGACGGTGGTTCGGCGTTTCCTGTGCGGCAAACCCCAGGCGCGACGCCGCGGCGTGGCCGACGCCCACATGTCGCCGTCACCCATCCGCTCGCAATCGCGGCTCCGAAGACGGGGTAACCGACCGCTCCCCCGGACTTTCGAAGGGCTCCGTCATGACACCGACCGCCGAGATGACCGACTCGTCGGCGCCGCCTGCACAGTCGGCATCCCCGGCTCCCGATCTGCACCCGATCACCGCCTCGACGACGGATCTCGAACTCGTCGAAGAGGTGCTGGCGGCGCACTTTCGTCGCCACGCCACCACCTTGCAGCAGGTCGGCGGGGAATTGACGCCGGCGATCGATGTCCTCTCGGCGCGGATCGGCGGAGGTAAACGCCTGCGCGCGTCGTTCTGCCTCTGGGGCGCCCGAGGCGCCGCCGGTGGTCGGAGCGTCGCGGGCATCGTCGAGATGGCGGCCGCCATCGAACTGTTCCATCTCGCCGCCCTCGTGCACGACGACGTGATGGACGACAGCGACGTCCGGCGCGGCCTGCCCACCGTGCATCGGCACTTCGCCGACGATCATCTGTGCGGCCGACGCCGTGGGGACGCCGAGCGCCATGGCACCGCCGTCGCGATCCTCGTCGGCGACATGTGCCTGTCCTGGTCCGACGACCTCGCCGCTGCCGCGGTGGACGACGTGTCCGCGGACATCCGACGCGCGGTCCGCGACACCTGGTCGGTGATGCGCGACGAGGCCTACGCGGGCCAGTACCTGGACATGCTGAGTCAGACCGAGGACACCACCGACGCCGATCGCACGGCACGGGTCCTGCGCTACAAGAGTGCGCGGTACACGATCGGTCAGCCGCTGCGTCTGGGCGGCACGCTCGCGGGTGCCCCGTCGGCGCTTCTCGAGGCATACGATCGGATCGGCATCACCGCCGGCGAGGCCTTCCAGCTCCGCGACGACATCCTGGGCGTCTTCGGCGACGAGAAGGTCACCGGCAAACCCGCCATCGACGACCTACGGGAAGGCAAGCGCACGATGCTCATCGCGGCGGCCGAGGAATCGGCGGGACGGATGGAGCGCCGCGTGCTCGCCGACGGTCTTGGCAATCCGGACCTCGACGCCGACGGTGCCGCGCGGATGCGTGAGGTCCTGTACTCCACCGGCGCCGTCGAACGAGTGGAACAGCGTATCGCCGACCTGCACGCGGAAGCGCTCGGCATCGTCGACGCCGCTCCGATGGACCCGGCGAGCCGGCACGCACTGACCGCCCTCATCGAACGTTGCGTGTGGCGGCGCGCATGACCGCTCCCGCCGGGCCGACGGTCGAACTCCGCGTCTGGGGTGTCGACCGCGTGCTACCGGCGCTCGGCCGGATGTCGTCGGGTCGACGGGTGCTGCGCCGTACTCCCGGTCTGCGTTTCGCCAAACTGCTGGGCACCGGCACCGCACGCACGTTCACCCTCGAGAGCGCCGACCTGAGACACTGGGCCGCGTTGACGGTATGGCACGACGCCGACGCTGCTTCGGCCGCAAGCGATTCCGTCGTGTTCCGCCGATGGCGAGAGTCCAGCACGGAGGAACTCCGGATCACCATGCGACCACTCCGGTCGAAGGGCCGTTGGTCGCGCGTCGACCCGTTCGAGACGGTGCGATCGTCGACCGACCACGACGCGTCCGGACCGGATTGGGCGGGCCCGGTCGCCGCGTTGACCCGGGCACGCCTCCGGCCCACGAAGATGGCATCGTTCTGGCGTGCCGTCCCGCCGGTGGCGACCGAACTCGCCGGGGCACAGGGCAATCGATTGGCCCTCGGCGTCGGCGAACTCCCGCTCGGGGTGCAGGGCACGTTCTCGATCTGGAATTCGGCGCAGGACCTCACCGGCTTCGCCTACCGCTCCCCCGCACATCTGTCGGCGGTTCGGCGGACCGCACCGTCGCGCTGGTATGCCGAGGAATTGTTCGCCCGTTTCGCCGTCACCGAGGTCGTCGGCACATATGAGGGGAGACCGGCGTGAGTCTCCTGGACGGCTCCACTTCGCACCGATCGGACCAATCGTCGCGATCGCGGCGTACCGACGGCACCGCGCCCTGGAACCGCGGCCTGGTCACCCTGGCGTGGATCCTGCTGGCGGCGACGATCGGCGTCCAGATCGCGTTTCCGCTGACCGGTGGCGGCACCCTGCCGCTGACCGTCGCGAGCGTGCTGCTCCTGGCGTCGGCCTCGCTCGTCCACGTTGCCGCAACCCGCGGCGCCGCCGCCGCGGTCGCCCTCGCGGTGGTGGCCGGTGGTGGCGGGCTGATCGCCGAATCCGTCGGTGTGAGCACCGGGTTCCCGTTCGGCACATACGAGTACACCGACGGGCTGGGACTGAAGGTCCTCGGCGTCCCGGTCCTGGTCCCGCTGGCCTGGATCATGATGTCGTGGCCCGCGCTGGTCGTGACCCGACGACTCGTCCGTGCGATGGGCATCGCCGGACGGTGGGTTGGGCCCGCCACCGCCGTCGTGGGTGCTTATGCACTCACGGCGTGGGATGTGTTCCTCGATCCGCAGATGGTCGACCAGGGCAACTGGGTGTGGCGGTACCCGACGCCGTCGCTGCCCGGGGTCGCCGACATCCCGCTGACGAATTTCGCGGGCTGGCTGCTGGTCTCGTTTCTCATCGTCGGCATGCTCGACCTCCTCATCCGCCGCGACGATCCCGACGCGACCGGGTCTTCCGGGATGGACGCCGTGCCCGTCACCGCGTACCTGTGGACCTACTTCTCCTCGGTGATGGCGCACGCGGTGTTCTTCGGCCGTCCGTCCGTCGCCCTCACAGGGGGTCTCCTCATGGGTGTCATCGCCATCCCGCTGCTCGTCGTCGAGATCAGGGGTCGCCGTGCGGGTGTCTGACCTGCTGCGGCCGCTGGTCGCGACGGGAACCGCTATGTCGCTGGCGTCGCTGGCCCTGACCCTCGACAACGCCCGCCGGGTCCGTCGGCCCGGTCTCGCCGACATCCCGGCGCCGGAACCACTGTCGGTTCTCATCCCGATGCGCGACGAGGCGCACAACGCCGAACGCTGCCTACTGGCCGTCCTCGAGGCGGCGGATCGCTGGCCAGGACCGGCCCGGATCCACGTGCTCGACGACGGCTCGGCGGATGGAACCGACGCCGTGCTCGCCCGCCTGGCCTCGATGGACGACCGGGTTCGTGTCCACCCCGGCTCGGCGCCTCCTCCCGGGTGGCTCGGAAAGACCTGGGCCTGCGCCCAACTCGCGGAGAAGGCGTTCCCCGGCGGGGTCCACGTCTTCCTCGACGCCGACGTCGTGGTCGAGCCCCACGCGTTCACCTCATCGTTCGCCTTGCTCCGCAACGCCGGACTCGATCTGGTGAGCCCGTACCCCCGGCAGGTCGCGGTCGGCGCGGGCGAGCGACTGGTGCAACCGCTGCTGCAGTGGTCCTGGCTGAGCACCCTGCCCCTCGGTCTCGCCGAGCGCTCACCGCGCGAATCTCTCACCGCCGCAAACGGTCAGTTCCTGGTCGTCGATGCCGCGATGTACCGTCGTGCCGGCGGTCACGAGGCGGTGCACGACGTGGTCCTCGAGGACATCGCCCTGTTGCGCGCCGTCAAGGCGGCCGGCGGTCGCGGCGTCGTGGCCGAGGGAAGCGACGTCGCCACCTGCCGTATGTACCGCGGCTGGGACGAGGTCCGCGCGGGTTACCGCAAGTCGCTGTGGTCGGCCTTCGGGTCTCCGGGCGGGACGCTGGGCGTCACCGGTCTGCTGTGCCTGATGTACGTACTCCCCGCGGCAGCAGCACTGTTCGGCTCCCGGACGGGTCTCGTCGGATACCTGGCCGGGGTGGCCTCACGGGTGGTGTCCGCACGCTGCACCGGCGGACGCGGATGGCCGGACGCCTTCGCCCATCCGCTCTCCATCCTCGTCTTCACCGGTCTCGCAGTCGATTCGACGCTGGCCCGACAGCGCGGCGACCTGCACTGGAAGGGACGCCCCATCGAGGTCCGTCGATGACGCGGGTCGTGGTGATCGGCGCGGGCGTCGGCGGACTCTCCGTCGCGATGCGCCTCGCCGCGACCGGTCACGATGTCACCGTTCTCGAGCAATTCGACGATGTCGGCGGCAAACTCGGGGTCATCGAGCACGACGGGTTCATCTTCGACACCGGGCCGTCGCTCGTCACGATGCCGCACGTCTTCGAAGAACTCTTCGACGCCACGGGCGCGTCGATCCACGACCACCTGACCCTCGAACGGCTCCCCGTCGCCGCGCGCTACCGCTTCCCGGACGGCACCGAACTGGACATGCCCGGAACGCTCGACGACATCCCCGCTGCCCTCGACGCCGCACTGGGGCGTGGGCGAGGCGCTCAGTGGTCATCGTTTCTGGAACGCGCACAACGTGTCTGGGACGTCACGCACGAACCCTTCCTGGAATCGCCGATGAGCATCCGCACGATGATCGGCGGGATCGCCACGCCGACGGATGTGCGGACCGTCGCGCCATGGAGAACGCTGCGTGGACTCGGCGAGGATTACCTCGACGACCCGCGCCTGCGGATGCTGCTGGACCGCTACGCGACCTACACCGGTTCCGACCCGCGCCGCGCGCCGGCGGCGCTCGCGTCCGTGCCGTGGTCCGAGCAGGCATTCGGATCATGGTATGTACGAGGCGGATTGGGCCGCATCGCCACCGCGATGCACGACCGTCTCATCGAACTCGGCGGGCGGGTCGAGCTCGGTGTCGAGGTCGACCGGATCTCCGTGGACCACACCGGTCGGGCCGATGGCGTGGTGCTGTCCGACGGAAGCCGGCGCCCAGCCGATCTGGTCGTCGCGAACGCCGACGCCCAGCAGGTCTACGACCGTCTCGTACCGCGTCGCGCCGCGCGTCGGCCCGCGGCGCTGCTGCGACGGACGACGCCGTCGCTGTCCGGGTTCGTCCTCCTCCTCGCCCTCGACCATCCGCCCGCTGCGCCGCACCACCAGGTGCTGTTCGCCGAGGACTACGACGAGGAGTTCGACGCGGTCTTCGGATTCCGCGGCTCACCGCGTCCGGTCGCTCGACCGACCGTGTACATCTCGGCTCCCGCCGATCCCGAGATCGTGCCCGCCCCGAGAACCGGCGCGTGGTTCGTGCTGGTGAACGCACCCCGCCACGACCCCGAGCACGGCGTCGACTGGGACGCCAAGGGCTTGGCGGACTCTTACGCCGACCAGATTCTCGAGGTGATGGCCGATCGTGGACTCGACGTGACCGGCCACGTGCGCCACCGTCTGATCGTCTCGCCCGCCGACCTCGAACGTCGGACCAGGACACCGGGCGGCTCCATCTACGGGTCGTCGTCGAATGGACCCCGCTCGGCGTTCCTCCGGCCGTCGAACACCTCCCCGGTGCCGGGCCTCTACCTCGTCGGCGGATCGTCGCATCCCGGCGGCGGTCTGCCGCTCGTGGTCATGTCGGCGAAGATCGTGGCGGAGCTGATCGGTCCGGCCGTGAGTCACTGACCGATGGGCCTTGCTCATCGGAGCCTTTAGCGCGGATCGATACGGAACACGGCGCATCGGCCCGCCGCGGCAGCAAAGGCTTCCGGGGTCACGTCGTCGACGACTCCCGCGTCCTTCATCATCTTCGGGCCGTCGGTGCCCGCCAGCTCCGGCCAGGCGCGTAGCACCGGAACGGCCTGATCGGCCGAGAGTTCGACGAGGCGGACATCGCTCATCTCCCCTCCCACCGACAGCTGGGCACGTCCCTCGGCCGCACGGACGTTGCGTGCCCAGTCCGCCCCGGGAAATCCCTCGAGCAGGTAGCGCTCGCCCGTACGGTGATCGAGCACCTGCCTCAACCATCGCCACGATGCGATCAGCGAGTCGTGGGACCTCGAAGCGTCAGATCAGACCCGGTCGCGATAGCTGTACGCATGTCCACCCAGCGACGCCGTCACGACCGCCACCGGAACACGGGAGGCCTGGAGGTTCCGGCGCTCTTCGGGGGTCAGGTGCTGACGAGACCACGTCCATCGCGGGCCGCGCCACCACGCATTCGTCCGTGCCTTCTCCATGTCACCGGTACCTTTCGCGCCGCTCGCTGTGAGCCCTGTCACGCGACCGTACCCGGATGATCTGCGTTCCAAACCTTCCGGCGCAGGTCAGCGTGTCGCGACCGGCATCGGCCCCACCGACCGGTCGCCGCGGAGCTTCTTCCGGATGAGTTCGGCGCTGATCAGGCACATCGGCAGGCCGATGCCGGGACGCGTGCTCGACCCGGCGTAGAAGAGGCCGTCGACCTTGCGTGACCGGTTCGTCGAGCGCAGAAACGCGCTCTGCCGCAGCGTGTGCGCCGGGCCGAGGGCTCCGCCGCACCACGAGTTGACCGAGTCGACGAAGTCCGCGGGGCCGATGGTGCGGCGGACGACGACACGATCGGCGAGGTCGGGAACACCTGCCCACTGTCCGATCATCGCAATGGCCCGGTCGGTCACCTTCTCGATGTCGGGGTCGCCGCCGCCGTCCACGCCGCCGCGGCCGAGACCCGGGTCGGGCGGGACGGGCACCAGGATGAAGAGGTTCTCCGAGTCCGACGGCGCGACCGACGGGTCGGTGGCCGACGGCTTGCACACATAGAGCGACGCCGGGTCCGGTACGCGCGTGGGACTCTCGAAGATGGCGTCGAAGTTGGTCTTCCAGTCCTCGGTGAAGAACAGGGAGTGATGCGCCAACTCGGGAATCTCACCGCGTACGCCGAGGAGTGCGAGCACCGCCCCCGGGCCGGAGGTGGCGCGGTCCCAGTACCGTTCGGGGAAGGTCTGGAGTTCCCGGGGCAGCAACCGAGTCTCGAGATGGTGCAGATCGGTGGCACCGATCACGATGTCCGCGACCAGTTCTCGCGGTGTGCCGTCGGCTCCTTCGACGCGGACGCCGGCCACCTCGGCGCGACGACGCGACGGCGTGGACCGCTTCCCAGCGCGTTCCCGCGTGAGGATGGCGGTCGCGGCCGTGCCGGTGGAGATGCGTACGCCCCGTTCCCGCGCAACCCGCTCCAGCGCGTCGACCAGGGTGGTGAAGCCGCCGTTGGGGTACCGCACACCGTCGGCGAGGTCGAGCCAGCTCATCAGGTGATACATCGCAGGGGTGCGCTCGGGCGAGGAACCGAGGAACACCGCCGGATACCCGAGGACCTGGCGGAGCCGGCGGTCGGTGAAGCGGGCCGCGATGTAGGACTGCAGCGAGGTCGTCAGCAGCGTGACAAGCGTTTTCGCGTGCCGCAACACCGGCAGGCCGAGGAAGGCACGTGGCGAGTCGAAGCTGGTGTACAGGAACCGTTCCACGGCAAGGTCATACGCTTGCCTGCCGGTGCGCAGATAGTCGTCGAGTGCGGCTCCCGCGCCGGGCTCGATCTCGTCGAAGAGCGCACGGTTCCGGTCCTGGTCACCGAACACGTCGATCGGCTTCTCGTCGGACCCGTTGTCGTCGAAGAACACTCGGTAACCGGGGTCGAGGCGGACGAGATCGAGCTGCTCGGCGGTCGACGTCCCGAGCATCTCGAAGAAATGGTCGAACACCTCCGGCATCAACCACCACGACGGACCGGTGTCGAAGCGGAACCCGTCGCGATCCCAGGTACCGGCCCGACCACCGAGGTCGTCGTTCTTCTCCACGAGTTCGACGTCGTGCCCGTCGTGGGCGAGGAGGGCGGCGGTGGCCAGGCCGGCGACTCCGCCACCGATGACGACGACGCGTCGGGACTCGCTCATACGTTGCTCTTCCTTCTGTTCAGACCGGCGGCGTCGGCACGTGCGGGTCGCGGCATACCGCGGCGGGCGACGGCGGCCGCCGCGATCTTCGCCTTCCCGGCGTTCGGGACGCGGACGCGGGTACGGCGGGCCTCGGTGGCCGACGACTCGCGAAGGCGGGCCGTCAGCTCGGCGAACAGGTCGTGCGCGGTGCACACCGCGACGCGGCTGCTCGCCGGCAGGTGCGGGATGGCGGCCGCAGCGGCGGTCAGGTCGAGGTCGATGTCGTCCAGCCAGAGCGACCAGGCGGAGTCCGCCGGATCGTCGGGATCGAGGCCGACCAGGTAGCGCCGCCCCAGCCCGTCGCTGTCCTCGCCGAAGTCGCGGAGGAAGTTGATCTTCTGGAAGGCCGCGCCCAGCCGTTGGGCGCCGGGTGCGAGGTGGTCGTACTGGGCGGCGGATTTCGGCTCGTCGGCGAGGAACGCCCGCAGGCACATCAGACCGACCACCTCGGCCGAGCCGTAGATGTAGGTGGCCAGCGACTCGAAGTCGTGCTGGACCTGGGTCAGATCGCTGCGCATCGAGTCGAAGAACGGGCCGACCAGATCAAGATCGATGCCGACCCGGCGGGCGGTCTGCGCGAAGGCGTGGACGACGAGGTTGCTGCTCGACCCGGTGACGAGCGCGACGCTGGTCTGCTCCTCGAGCTGGTCGAGTTCATTGCTGCGGTCAACGAGCCCCTGCTCCGGGCGCGGGGCGTCGACGATCTCGTCGGCCACCCGCACGAGCGCGTAGATGTTCTGGACGTCGCGCCGAATCCGCGGCGTGAGCAGACGCGAAGCGAGTCCGAACGAACTCGAGTACGACCTGATCACCATCGCCGCACAGGCTTCCGCGACCTCGTCGTATCGCCGGTGCGGTGGGATCACCTGAGTGTGACCGGGAATGTGCATCATCCGACCGCTCCTCGACCTGGTGACTGAACGCCAATTGCCTGACGTCATGAATTCGACGCCCGGGACATCACCGGATGGGTGTCGTAGACCGAACCGGGGTCGTCGGTCGGCAGCTGCCGCACCTGCTCGACGAACCACGGACTGACCGCCCACGGGGTGTTCGCGACGAGCGACCACACGTCGGCGACGTCGGCCCAGGCGTGCTCGGCGACCTCATCGGGATCCGGTCGAAGTGTTCCCAGCGGACGTGCGACGAACACCGGGCAGATCTCGTTCTCCACGATGCCGCTCGCGTCGACCGCCCGGTACCGGAAGTCCGGCAGGATGCAGCGGACATCGGCCACCTCGATACCGAGCTCGCGCCGGGCATACCGGTGCACGGCGTCGACGACGTCCTCGCCGGGGCGCGGATGACCGCAGAACGAGTTGGTCCACACCCCGGGCCAGCTGCGCTTGGACAACGCCCGGCGTGTCATGAGGATGCGGCCGTCGACGACGAGATGGCACGAAAAGGCGAAGTGCAGCGGGGTGTCCGGTCCGTGCACCCCCTCGCGGTCGGCGGTGCCGCACGGGCGGCCGTCGGCGTCGGCGAGAACCACCGAGTCGTTCGTCATCGACATTTCCTCATCGCATCGAGATCGGGCGAGCTGCTCTTCGCACCATTGTTCGTCACCGGAGCGCGAACCGGATGGGAGCCGCCCGCGACGAGAACTCATCCGAGCCGTCGGGTCTGCCTCCGCACCGCGATCCCCAACTGGACCGTCCCGATCAACGCCAGTGCCGCGCCGATTGCCGCGATGAATAGAGCCAGGCCGGACGCGACGGCTGAGCTCAGTCCCGAGCACCACCACGAACCCGCACTCACAGTGGCGACGACCGCCAGTATCACCCGCGACGGCCGCTCCCACACGGTGACCGTCCCTGGCCCCTTCATGCCCACCGCCTGGGCCGTGGCGCGGGTGATCTCGAGGATGAGGGTGAGCACCGCGATCGTCGCGCCGAGCCATGGCGGTGCACCCACGACCACCACGATGCCGACGAGCATCACGTCCGAGAACCGGTCCGCCACCGAGTCGTTGATACGCCCCCACCGCGAGGCCGTTCCGGTCTGGGCCGCGATGGCACCATCGATCCCGTCGAGGAGCGCCGCCAGGACGATGACGAGTGCGGCGAGCAGCGGCCACCAGTCGCCGAGAATGGTCAGGCACAGCGCGATCGCGGTGGCGATGACTCCGAGAGCTGTCACGGTGTTCGGCGTGAGGCCCAGTCGGGCCAACGGTCGCGCGCAGGCGTGGCTGACGAGCACCCAGTTCCGGACCCAGAAACTCGCGCGCGGATCGAGCCCTCCGTGGAGCTTCGACCACGAGTCGAGTGCCTCGTCCCGGGCGCTCGTCGTCCGCTCCGCACCCGACGCCGCCGTGAGGCTCCGGCCCGCTCGCTCAGGCTCCGCGGACACGTCCCCTCCTCTGCTTCTCGATCGCCTGCCCGAACGCCCATCCGATGATGACGATGACGTGCGCGACGTACAGCCACAAACCGACCGCGACCACCCCGCCGATCACCCGGAGACCCCCGTACGGGATCCCGACATCGATCGGCAGGGACAGGAACAGCAGGAAGCCCTGGGTGAATCCGGCGATGAACGACGCGGTGCCGAGAGCGCTGGCCGCCGCCACCCCGAGTGATGGCTCACCGGGCGTCACCTTCCAGTACACCCAGGTCAGGGCCACCGTGACCAGCATCCACACGACGATGAACTCGACCACGATCCGGACCACGAGGTCGCCGAAACCACCCGTTCCGCCTCCCTCGGGCGCAAACGTCGTGAGTGTGCCCGCGACGCCGACGACCACATACGCCAGTGGCGGCACGACGACCACCAATCCCAGCACCCAGATCCGAGACCGCCATCCCGTGAACCGGTCCTCGCGCGGATACAACGTCATACACGCGCGGCGAAGACCCTCGCCGTAGAACGACGCCGGGAACAGCAACACCAGTGCGCCCATCAGCGTCAGTCCGGTACCGACCGCGACGGCCTCGTCGAACACGCCACGGCCGCCCATGGCCGGTGGGATGAGGACGCGCAGCTCCGCCAGGGACTCCTCGGCGGACGGGCCGCGGAGCCAGGTCGTCGACCAGATCCCCAGCAGCGCCCACGGCACGACGGCGATCGCCGCGAAGTAGGTGAGGGTGGCAGCAGCCGCGGCGAGGTCGCCGCGGCCCAGTACATGGCGCACATCGGTCACCAACGCACGCACGTCGAACGTCGTCGTCTGCTCGCGGATCGTGGTGTCGCGAGTCACCGTCGGGGCCGATCGGCGCGGTGTCACCCCTCCGGGATACCCGAAACACCCCACTCGCGCCGCAGCAGTGTCCGATCTGAGTCCTCGGTGACTCCAGCGTGATCACACTGTCGCCTCCACCGCTGTCCTGCACCCGTCCGGCTGCCGGGGGAACCCGGGTGACGACACCGGTCACCGACGAGCGCCCCGCACATGCTCGGAATGCGTGTCAGATCGACGCGAACAGCGCGATCGCCATCCCCAGCATGATGACCGCGACCACCGCGTCGAGCATCTTCCACGCCCGCGGACTCGCGAAGAATCCGGACAGTCTCCGAGCTCCGCCGCCGAGCGCGGTGAACCAGAGGACACTCGCGATGCAGGCACCGAAGGCGAACGCCCACTTGCCGTTTCCGTGGCCGTTGGCGATGGCACCCATGGTGATGACCGTGTCGAGGTAGACGTGCGGGTTGAGCCAGGTCAGAGCCAGGGCCGTACCCACCGCCACCCAGCGGCCGGTGGACTCGGCCCCGATCTCGTCAGCGGCTGCGATGGCCTCGTCACTGCGCACACAGCGTCTGGCGGCCATGACGCCCAACGCCCCGACATACAGTCCGCCGGCCGCTTTCGCGAACGTCACCACCTCCGGGTGCGCGGCGACGAGCGCGCCGAGGCCGGCCACCCCTGCCACGATGAGTACGACGTCGGAGAGGGCGCAGACCGCCACGATCTGACCGGTGTGCCTGCGGGCGACGCCCTGACGCAGCACGAAAACGTTCTGGGGTCCGATGGCGATGATCAGACCGGCGCCGGTGAGAAGCCCGGCAAGTGTCGGTACGAGGTAGGCGGTCACCGGGACGACGCTAGGGCGACACGCCCCGGTCAGTACAGCGAAACTTTTTCACGAATAAACAGTTGAACTTCAGATTGTGGACGCATCGTCGCCCAGTCCGATGCCGCGTAGAACCGCGCACAAGGCCTCGATGTAGTCGGTGACGTCCACGTCGCCGACCAGGCCCTGCTGAACGACCACCCCCTGCATCGCCGAGACCATCACCTGCGCGAGCACCGCAGGCTCCGCGGGCAATTCGTGGCCCGCGGCCCGCCAGGCCGTCAGCACGCGTTCGAAGACGCCCCGCAGCCCACGGATGATGTCGCGCACGGTCTCGCGCAGCTCCGGGTTGTTGGCGGCCTCACCCCATACCGTCAGGACCATCCGGAAGCCGTCGGTCATCGGCGCGATCTCCAGCAGGACCCGTTCGGCCAGCGCGCGTACAACCGCCTCAGGCGACGGGGGTTGCTCTACCGGGTCGTCGAAGCTGCTGATCCCCGACTCGTAGGCGGCGAAGATCGACCGCGCAACGGCGGCGATCAGTTCTTCTTTCGACGAGTAGTACGAGTAGACGGCACCCGCACTGAGCCCGGATTCCCGGATCACGTCAGACATCGACGCACGGTGGAACCCCTTGTCGACGAAGCATCGGCGAGCGGCGGCGAGGATCTGCCGGCTTCTTTCGAGCTTGCGTTCGTCGCTGATCTTGGGCATGCCGACAGTCTAAAACGAATATTCGTTCTTGATTCCTCGCGGCCCTCCGCGCATACTCAGAAAAACGAAGATTCGTTCTTTTTAGGAGTGGTCATGAGCACTGAACTGCACTCGACAGATTCGCGCGATCGGGCGCCCGTTGCGACCGCGGAGGCCGACGGTGCGCCCCCGACCGGGCGGGCACCCAGTTGGCGCCTCGTGGCGGTGATGGCGCTGCTGATCCCGACGTTCGTGATCGCGATCGCCGCGACGTTCGTGTCACTGGCCGTCGATCCCGAGCCGCATCAAGCCCCACTGGGTCTCGTCGCACCGCCGCCCGCGGCACAGGCGATCGAGACGGCGCTCGCCGACCGGGCCGGTGAAGACGCCTTCGCCGTCGAACGATTCGCCGACACCGAGGACGCGCGTGCCGCCATCGAACGGCGCGACCTGGTCGGCGCGATCGCGGTCGGGCCCGGCGGGGTCACGGTGCTGACCGCGGAGGCGGGTTCGCCGGTGCTGGCGCAGGTCGTCGCCGGGGTCGGGAACGGCATCGCCACCGCCCAGCGTGTACCGGTCGCCGTCGAATCCGTGGTCCCCACTCCCGAGACTGATACACGCGGAACGGGTTTCGCCGCCGGACTGTTGCCGTTGCTGATCGCCGGCATGGCACTCGGCGGAGCCGCCGCGATCGGGCTGCGCGGCCCAGTCGCCATGCAGGCGACACTGGCGGTCCTGGGGCCGCTCGTGGCCGGGTTCGGTTTCGCGGCGACGTGGTCATGGTTGGGCGTCATCGACGGCGGTATCGGCCCCGTCGGACTCGCCGCAGCCCTGATGATCGGAGCGATCACCTGGTTCACGGTTGGTGCGGGCAGCCTGCTCGGACCCGCCGGGGTCGGGGTGTCCGCGCTGGTGATGGTGCTGATCTCCAACCCGCTGTCGGGGCTGGCATCGTCGCCGTACCTGTTGCCCGCGCCGTGGGGAACGATCGGCCAGTGGTTGCCGCCCGGCGCCGGCGGCACGCTGCTCCGTTCGGTCGCGTATTTCCCGGCGGCGAGCATCACCGGACAGGTCGCCGTTCTCCTCGGGTGGATTGCCGTCGGCGCCGCGCTCCTCGCACTCGGCATGGTGCGCGGACGGCGGGCCGACTCCGCGGGCGACACCGTCCCCGCCTGATCCGGCCGGCGGTGGTGTGTCTCGACTGTCCGGCGGGACACACCACTAACCTCGGCTCGTGGACATCAGTCAGGAAGGCCTGCGCACGCTGGCCGCGGTCCTGCGCGAGGGCACCTTCGACGCCGCGGCCACCGCCCTGCACATCACCCCGTCGGCGGTGAGCCAGCGGATCAAGGCGCTGGAGTCCGCTGCCGGGCGGGTACTCCTCCGGCGGACCAAGCCGGCGACGGCCACACCCGATGGCGAGGTGCTGGTGCGGTTGGCCAAGCAGTGGGAACTACTGCTCGCCGAGACCCGCGCCGAGTTCGTGGGCGCGCCCGACGACGACTATCTGCCGCTGGTCGAACGTCCCCGTGTCCATCTCCCGGTCGCGACGAATGCCGACTCGCTCGCGACCTGGTTACTGCCCGTGCTCGCGCGATTCCACCGGGAGCACGCGGTGGCGGTCGAGGTCTTCCGAGACGACGAAACCCGCAGCAGCACCCTGCTCCGCACCGGCGACGTGCTCGCCGCGGTGACCTCGGAACCACTCGCGATCCGCGGGTGCGCACTGCAGTCGCTCGGCACGATGCGCTATCTGCCGGTCGCCACACCGGAATTCATCGACACATGGCTACCCGACGGGCCCGATGCCGATGCACTGGCCCGGGCCCCGATGGTGCAGTTCGACCGCAACGATCACATCCAGCGGAACATCTCGGCCGCCCTCGCCGGCCGGCCCGTCGACCCGCCCGCGGTCTACATCCCGGCGTCGACCGAATACCACCGCGCCGTCGCGCTCGGCATCGGCTGGGGCGCCGTCCCGGTCGTCCAGATCGCGGACGCCCTCGACACCGGTCGCGTCCGCCTCATCGCCGACCACCACATCGACGTCCCGCTGTACTGGCAGCACTGGAAGCTGAGTTCGCCTCTGCTGCAGACACTCACGACGAGCGTCGTCGACGGCGCCGCGCGGGTTCTCCAGCACTGATCGCGCTCGACTCGTCGCCGTCCACGACGGGCAGACCCAGCTGTGGACGAATCGGACGTTGTCACACGCCTGAGGTCGACGGTGTTCCCGCGACCGCCGGGCTGTCGTCGACCGTGCGCCGGCCCCGAACGACAGCGACGCCCAGCACGCCCACAGCGACCACGAGGCAGGCGATCACGTAGGGGAGACTCCCGATCGGTGTGTTGTCGGCGGTGATTCCGTCCTCGGCGTCAAGGTAGGCGGGCAACGCGGCGCACCACAGTACGAGGTGCACCCCGAGGAACAGGACCGGGAACACGACGAGGAAGGGCCGAGCGCTGCGAGCGTCGTCGACGCCCAGCGTCGGGTCGCTGCGCATGCGTCGCCATTGCACGTACAGAAGTGTCAGTCCGATCCCCCACACCAGGGCCATCTCCACCCAGTACACGACGGTCTGCGCGTCGTGATTCGCGTTCTCGTCACGGCCGAACAGCGCCGTCGGAATGGACAGGAGTGGCATGCTGACAACGGCCACAACACCGGACACGACGACGCGCCATGACAACGACCATCCGCGCGGGGCGCGTCCTCGGGAGGTGGGGATCTGGACCAAGCGCACCGCGACGTAGACGAGCACGGCGAACGAGACGGTCGCGAAAAGCCAGACGCTCCCCCACGGCACCGCGGCCAGTGTGGGCTCCGCGGCGGGATTGCCGAGCTCGTCGGGGGCGACGCCCTGGGCTCGGAGCTGGGCGAGGGTGTCGCGATAGTACGGCGCGTCGACGTTCCACGCCCACCACTTGAGCTGCGGGCCGAGCTGGTCGAAGATCTCGTAGAAGGTCTGGAACACCAGGGCCAGAACGAGCGAGCCGCGCAGCGCCGAGCGCTTCGACCCGTCGAAGAAGCCCCACGCCCGCACGAGCTCGTAGGCGACCTGGCTCACGGCCGGATAGAACGCGACAATGTACAACGGCAGCCGGTCGTACATGAACATGACCGTGAACACGTTGTGGGAGAACATGAATCCCATCGCTTCTTCGGCGTGGAACCAGTTCGGGAAGTACAGCGGCGGCTCGATCACGAACAGGTAGACCAACGATCCGATCCACACCGTCAGGTTGGTGGGGTCGCCGTCGCGACGCAGTCGGCGGATCGCGTGGATCAGCGCGAGGACGGCACCGAGGATGATCGTGACCTCGAGGACCGGTTGCGTCCAGTGCTCGAGGTCGGCCGGATTCCGGATCGTGACAATCGGATTCGCGCCCTCGCACTCGAACCCCAGGTAGCCGGTGATGATCGACGGGACGTCACCCGGCGTGCAGACCGCCATCGTCTTCGCCTCCTGCAATGGCTGCGCCGAGCCGCCGAGCCCACTCCGCTACGTCACGTCATGCCCTGTGAATGATGTGTCACCGTAGTATGTGCTCCAGGTCACGTCAACGGACCGCAGCGGAGTCGACCAACTTCGGATTCGACTCGTCGACAAGGGGGTTCTCGATCTCGTCGCGCCACATGCCGGCCGCGAAGTAGAACGCCCACGCGATCGGCACCGGGAGCAACCCGGCCAGCACGAACGTGGCGGTCAGGCCGATCGCCGACGAGACCGGGGCGGCGATCGCCATCGACACCGGCATCAGCGCAACCGATACGAAGAAGTCGAGACTGGCGATGCGACCCAACAGTGCCGGCGGCACCCGACGCTGTAAGAGCGTTCCCCACAGCACCATCGGGCCGTCGAAGAGGATGCCCATGGTCACACCGGCGGCGACGAACATCCACGTGGAATCGGCGAGACCCATCAGTACCAGCGGCAGGCTGGAGAACGCCCACAGCGAGAACATGACGGTGAGGTACCGGCGCGGCATCGGGATCGAGGCGAATACCAGTGACGCCGCAGCCGCACCGAGTCCGAATCCAGCGAGCACCCAGGCGTGCTGGGTCGCGCCGCCGTCGATGCGCTCACGTAATGCGAACGGGACGAGCACCTCGATCGGACCGAGCGTCGCCAGTACCAGAACGCAGGCGAAGAGCAGCGTGCCCCACAGCCACGGGGTCCGGGCCATGTAGACGAAACCTTCGGCCAGGTCGCCGACGATCCGACGACCACCCGCACCCTCGACGACCTCCGGCGCGTCCTCGCCCGCCTCGCCGAACCGGCGCGCGGTGACCGGTGCCATCCCGAGATAGCAGACACTCGACAGGATCGCGGCGACCGCCGCCATCAACACCGCGGGTCCCGGGGCCCAGGCACCGATGACCGCGCCGGCGACCATCGGGCCGACTGCCTGGAAGACGACCGGGCGGAAGAAGCCCTCGATCCCGTTGGCCGCCTGCAGCTCCGACGGCGCGACGACGCCGGGCAGCAGCGCCGAATAGGCCGGGTAGTACATCCCGGTGGTGATGCCGCCCAGCAGGGAGGCCACCACCACGTGCCAGAGTTGCAGCACGCCCGCGATCGAGGCCAGACCGATCGCGCCGAACGCGACCATCTTCGCGACCTCGAGGCCGATCATGATGTGGCGCTGCGAAATACGGTCAGCGAGCACACCACCGGCCAGCGTGGAGAACAGCATTCCCACCGCGGCCACGCCAGTTGCCAGCGACACCTGACCCGGCCCGCCGCCGAGCGCGATGATCTGCCAGATCACCGCGATCGTCCACACGCCGTCGGCGAACATGGCGAGGATCAGTCCGGACGCGAGCAGCCGGTACTGCCGACGCGCGAACGGCAGCAGCGCGCGGGGCAGTCGGGAGTCGGCGGCGGAAGTCACCCTTCGAGCTTGCCCGAACCCGCGGGCGTGGTGCCAACCCTTTTCGGACCGCCGTTGCCCGGCGGTGCGGGTCAGCTCGCCTTGCGCGAGGACTTCTTGGCGGGCGCCTTCTTGGCCGTGGACTTGCTCCCGGACTCGCCGGACCCCGGGGAGGTCTTCTTCGCCGTCGACTTGGAAGCGGTCTTCTTGGCCGGCGCCTTCTTCGCGGCCGTCTTCGCCGCAGCCTTCTTGGCCGGTGCCTTCTTGGCCGCGGTGTCCTTCGAGTCCGAACCCTTCGAATCGGATCCCCCGCGATCCTTCACCGACGCGCGCAGCGCGGCGAGGAGATCGGCGACGTCGGAGTCCTCGGTGTCCTTGTCTTCGTCGTCGGATTCGGGGAACGCCTCGCCGCCCTCGGACTTCGCCTCGATGAGCTTCGTCAGCTCGTTCTGATAGGTGTCCTCGAACTCGGAGGGGTCGTAGTCCGACGCCATGGACTCGATCAGCGACGCCGCCATCTGCAGTTCCTGATCGCGGATCTCGGTGTCGTCGTCGAGGAAGCCGAAGTCGGGTTTGCGGACCTCGTCGGGCCACAGCAGCGTCTGCAGCGTCATCACCCCGTCGACGACGCGCAGCGCGGCCACGCGTGTCCGGTTGCGCAAGGTGAAGGAGGCGATCGCGAGCCGGTCCGTCTCCTCCAGCGCCTTGGCCAGCAGGACGTAGGCCTTCGGCGACTTCGACGACGGTTCGAGGTAGTAAGGCTTGTCGAAGTAGATCGGATCGACCTGCTCGGCGGGTACGAACTCCAGGATCGAGATCTCGGGACTCTTCTGCACCGGCAGCGTGGCGAGGTCTTCTTTGGTGAGGATCACGGTCTCGCCGGACTCGGATTCGTAGGCGTTGGCGATGTCGCCGTAGTCGACTTCGGTGTCGGTGCCCTCGCGCACGCGGCGATAGCGGATGCGGGTGCCGTCCGACGAGTCGACCTGATACGACTTCCGGTCGTGACTCTCGGTCGCGGAATAGACCTTGACCGGCACGTTGACCAGGCCAAAGCTGAGGTCGCCCTTCCAGATCGAGCGCATGGGGGCCATTCTGCCAGGGATCCGGGCCGGATGGCGGCAAGCTGCGCGACGTTCTGACCGGCGTTGTGGACAATGGGAGCATGGCAGGCGGCGAGACACTGGAGGTCGACGGTCGGCGGATCTCGATCACCAATCTCTCGAAGGTGCTCTATCCGGCGACGGGGACGCGGAAGTTCGAGGTCATCGACTACTACTCGCGGATCGCCGATGTCCTCCTCCCCCACGTACGCAACCGCCTCATCACCCGTAAGCGGTGGCCCAACGGCGTCGAGTCGACCCCGTTCTTCGAGAAGAACGTTCCCGAGAGCGCACCTGACTGGATCCGACGCCACGGCATCCAGCACAGCGAGCGGGTCATCAACTATGCGATGGCCGACGATCGCGCCACGCTGGTCTGGCTCGCGCAGATGGCCGTGCTCGAGATCCACACGCCGCAGTGGCGGCTTCCCATGGGACCCGACGGCGCGCCGATGGCCAACCGCATCGTCTTCGACCTCGATCCCGGCCCGCGGGTGCCGCTGCACCGGACCGCGGAGGTGGCGTGCGAGATCCGCAACTGGCTCGGCGGTGCGACGACGTACCCGGTGACCAGCGGCGGTAAGGGCATCCACCTCTACGCGCGGCTCCCGAAGCCCGTGACGTCGGATGCGGCGCGCAAGGTGGCGCAGGAGGTCGCCAACGAGTTCGCCCGTCAGCACAGCGATTTCATCACCGCCAAGATGTCCAAATCGCTGCGCGACGACAAGGTCTTCATCGACTGGAGCCAGAACACCGCCGCCAAGACCACTCTCGCGCCGTACTCGATGCGGGGCCGCGAGCAGCCGTGGGTGGCCGCGCCGCGCACCTGGGAGGAGATGGAGGACCCCGGACTCTCCCAACTGCTCTACACCGAGGTGCTGGACCGCGTCGAGGAGTTCGGCGATCTCCTCGACGGCCTGGACGACCCCTACGACGACGAGCCGGAGGTCGTCGTCGAGCCCGCGGCGGGACAGGTCATCAACCTGAAGGAGTACCGGCGCAAGCGCGACCAGTCGAAGACACCCGAACCCTTTGGCGATGAAGCGCATCGACAGCGCATCGAAGCCGAGAGCTCTGCTGCAGAACCTGATTCCACGGACCCGCAGACCGACAGGGCACCGATCTTCGTGATCCAGGAGCACCACGCCCGACGGTTGCACTACGACTTCCGGCTGGAACACGACGGGGTCCTGGTGTCGTGGGCCGTACCGAAGAACCTGCCCACCGACCCTGACCAGAACCGGCTCGCGGTGCAGACCGAGGACCACCCGATGGATTACGCCGACTTCGAAGGCGACATCCCGGCGGGCGAGTACGGCGGCGGTCACGTTTCCATCTGGGACAGGGGCACATTCGAGCTCGAGAAGTGGCGGGACAAAGAGGTCATCGTCCGCCTCCACGGCGAGCGCGTGCAGGGACGGTACGCCTTGATCCGGACCGGTGAGAAGAACTGGCTCGCCCACCTGATGAGCGACGAACCGCGTCCGATCGTCCCCGACAGCCTCACCGACCCGCGCCCGATGCTCGCGACCGACGAGTCGATCGACGGACTCAACGGTCGAGACTGGGCATTCGAGGGCAAATGGGACGGATATCGGCTCCTCATCCGTTCGGTCGGCGGCGAGTTCCGGCTCACCTCCCGATCGGGTATCGACATGACCGCCGACTTCCCCGAACTCGCCGGCCTCGCAGATGATCTCGGTCTGATGGACGTGGTGCTCGACGGCGAGGTCGTCGCGATCGACTCGTCGGGCCGCACCAACTTCACGCTGCTGACCTCGCGTCGGCACACCGACGAGCCGTATTCGTTGCGGCTACACCTGTTCGACATCCTGTTCCTGAACGGTTCGTCGTTGTTGCGCAAGCCGTGGTCGGCTCGGCGCGAACTCCTCGAGGAGCTGGCCCCGGCATTCCGCAACTCCGCCTTCGTCGAAGTGCCGCCGCTGCTTCCCGGACCGGGATCGGCCGCCGTCGAGTACAGCCGGGAACACAATCTCGAAGGCGTTGTCGCCAAACGCCGCAACTCGGTCTATCAGCAGGGGCGCCGGTCGACGACCTGGCTGAAACACAAGAACTGGAGCGACATCGAGGTCGTCGTCGGCGGATATCGGCCGGGCCGCGGCAACCGCGCGCACACCATCGGTTCCCTGCTCATCGGTCTGCCCGAGGAGACCGGACTCCGCTACGTCGGTCGCGTGGGAACCGGCTTCACCGACGCACAGTTGCGTTCGCTTGCAGAGGAACTCGGACCATTGGAGATCTCGCGGTCGCCCTTCCTGGACAAACTCGACAGGCCCGTCGAGTCCAGCGCGGTGTGGGTCCTGCCGAAGATCGTCGGCGAGGTCCGGTTCATGGACTGGACGACGGCCGGGCATCTGCGGCATCCCAGCTGGCGGGGGATCCGGAGGGACAAACTGCCCGGTGATCTGTGACCCGGGGCGTGAACCGAGCAGAGGAGCGTGGACATGACGGGTGAGACGATCACCATCTCGGCGGCCGACGGAGAGACCGAAGCCTATGTGGCGCGGCCCGATTCATCCGGGACGTCACCGGGAGTCCTGTTCCTCACCGATGTGATCGGCCTACGACCTCGCATCGAGGCCATGGCCGACCGCATTGCGTCCTGGGGTTACGTCGTGCTGGTGCCGCACCTGTTCCACCGGTACGGGTCCGCGGCCGAGTGGGCGCCCACCGAGGATCTGCTGCTGCCCGAGGCGCGGACCGCATTCTTCCGATCCGCGATGCCGCGGGCACGGACCCTCACGCCCGAGGCGGTACGTCCCGATCTCGTCGCCTACCTCGACGCGCTGCAATCGCTCCCGGGCGTCACACCCGGACGTGTCGGTGTCACGGGCTACTGCATGGGCGGCCGGCTCGCGCTGAACATCGCCGCCGCCCGGCCCGACGACGTCGCCGCGGTCGGCATGTTCCACACCGGCGGCCTGGTGACCGACGACCGCGACAGTCCGCACCTGCATCTCGTCGGCATCGACGCGTTCGTCCTCGCCATCCACGCCGACAAGGATTCATCACTGCCCGCGATGGCGGTCGCGCAGTTCGAGCACGCCCTGACCGGTGGGGGCGTGGCGCACTCGGCGACCGTCTATCCCGGTGCGCCGCACGGGTATACGATGTCCGATCTGGCAGCGTATCACCACGAGGCCTGCGAACATCACTTCGATGAGCTCAAGGCTCTCTTCCGGCGGACGTTGTCGGGGTGAGGTGGGTCCGCTCCGACTGACGCTCACGACGCGGGTGACGACTCCGGTGCGCCGATCGGCCGTCCCTGACGCAGCGGGAGTTCCTTCCAGGTGACCGTTCCGATGATCGCGAGCAGCGCGACGATCGACACCGCCAAGAACACCCGGTCCATCGAGTCGGCGAACCCCTCCTTGATGGGTTGGGCCAGTTCGGCCGGCAGCCTCTCGATGACCGAGGTGTCACTCATGACACTGTCCGACGATCCGGTTGCAACACCGGGATTCTGAGCGGCCGCGATGAGCGAGTGCCCGAATGCGCTGACCTGCGGGTCGCTGCTCTGCGAGGCCTCTACGACCGCGGCCCGGTATTCGGGTTGGGCTGCCGCCGCGACCATCTCGTCCTTGATGTTCGGCCCCATGACGGAGAACAACAGCGAGAAGAAGACCGCGACACCGAGCGTTCCACCGATCTGACGGAAGAAGGTGGCGGTGCCGGTGGAAAGTCCCATGTCCTTGGGCGGCAGGATGTTCTGCATCGCCAGGGTGATCGGCTGCATCAGATTGCCGAGCCCGAAGCCGAGGAGCGCGGCCATCAGCATGACCAGGTAGAGCGGTGTCTCGGTGCCCACCAGGTGCAGCAGGAAAGTGCCCGCGGTGATCAGCACGGCGCCGATGATCGTGAAGATCTTGTAGCGTCCGGTGCGCGAGATCAGCTGGCCCGACAGGATCGAACCGGCCATCAGACCGAGCACCATCGGCAACATCTGGAGGCCGGCGATCATGGGGCTCGATCCGCGGAGGACCTGGAAATACTGCGGCAGCATCGAGATCCCGCCGAACATGACGGCGCCGATGATGACCGAGATGATGATGCCCTGGCTGAACACCCGGTTGGTGAACACGCGCAACGGGATGAGAGCGTCGTCGCCCATGCGGTGCTCGATCCAGATGAACGCGGCGATGCCGGCGACGCCGATCCCGTAGCAGAGGAACGACAGTCCGGAGGTCCATCCCCACTGGCGCCCCTGTTCGGCGACGATGAGCAGCGGAGCCACGGCGACGGCGAGTGCCGTCGCCCCCCAGTAGTCGGTGCGCCCGCCGACGCCCTTCTGCTGGTCGTAGTTGAGCACCTTGTAGACCACGAACAGCGCGACGAGTCCGATCGGCACGTTGACCAGGAACACCCAACGCCAACCGGACACCCAGAGGATCGTCTCCTGGCCGGCGAACAGACCGCCGAGGACCGGTCCGAGGACGCTGGAGGTGCCGAATACGGCGAGGAAGTAGCCCTGGTATTTGGCGCGTTCCCGCGGCGGGACGATGTCGCCGATGGTCGTCAGTGCGAGCGTCATCAAGCCGCCCGCGCCGAGCCCCTGGAAGGCGCGGAACGCGGCGAGTTGATACATCGACGACGCGATCGTGCACAGCAGCGAACCGACGATGAAGATCGAGATCGCCAGCAGGAAGAACGGTTTCCGGCCGTGGAGATCGGACAGCTTGCCGTACAAGGGGGTCACGATCGTCGCGGTGACGAGGTAGGCCGTGGTCACCCAGGCCTGCAGGTCATACCCTTGCAGATCGTCGGCGATGGTCCGGATCGCCGTCGACACGATGGTCTGGTCGAGGGCGGCGAGGAACATGCCCAGCATGAGTCCGGCCAGGATGGTCAGGATCTGGCGATGGGTCAGTCCGGCGCCGGCGACCTCCTCGTCGTGGTTCACCGTGTCGGCGGCCGAAGAGTCTGTCACTGTCGTCCTTTCGGGTCATTCGCATCTGTGTCCGGGCTGCGGTCCGGGCACGCCGGGTGCAGGGCTGCGTCGGCGGCATCGACGAACCGCCCGAGAAGTGTCACGAGGGTGTGGAGTTCGTCGTCGGTCCAGTCGGCCATGACATCGGCCATGGCGGCGCGACGCATCTCGCGCATGGCCACGACGCGATCCCGTCCGGCGGCGGTGATGACGAGCATGGTGGCGCGCCCGTCGTCCGGGTCCGCCTCGCGGCGGATCAGGCCGTGCTCCACGAGCTGAGCCACGTGCCGACTCACCGTCGACGGGTCGGCATTCATCGTCTCGGCGAGGTCGCGCGATCGCATCGACCGTCGCGCGAGCGGGAAGAGCGCCTTGAACGCCGCGGCCTCGAACTCGCCCTCACGCGTACGGAACGTCGTGTGGACCGCCCGTTCGCGGATGCGGACGAAGCGCAGAAGGGTCTCGAAGAGGTCGTCGATCGCGTGTTGATCGAGCACTGTCCTCACCGCCTACCCGAGAAGTTTTACTTGCTCTTTGCAATTAGTTGCAGAGCGCAACTAACACCGCTCGCCAGTGTGCGCGCGAACTCGGGAGAATGCAAACAGCGCCGAAGTCTTGCATCGACGGAGACAAAGACGGTCGCCGACCTGCCAGGTCGGGGGTTGGCAGGTCGGCGACTCATCGTCGATGTCGCTCGCCGGCCGCTGTGCGTTACAGGGGAGCCGGCACCCGAGCGGGCTGAACCACACCGACGTCATGGGAGTGCGTTGCGCCTCGCGGCCCTGAGGCGATGCGTCGTCGGACCCTGCCTGCGGTTAGCCTCGTGGGAGCCAGGAACCGTGACAGGAGCTCTTCGTGTTCGTTGTCGCCCACATCAGCGACCTGCATTTCAACGGGACGCGGTTCAATCGGGCCCGTATCCAGTCGACGTTGAGCTATATCAACGCCCGCGCCGCCGGGATCGACGTCCTGCTGGTCACCGGTGACATCGCCGATGAAGGTGCCGCGAGCGAGTACCGCGAGGCGTACGGGGTGCTCGAGAGTCCGCTGCCGATGCTCATCACCGCCGGCAACCACGATGTCCGGGAACCGTTCAGCGCGGCCCTGATCGGCACCGAGACCTCTGGTCCGATCAATCACGCGCGGACGGTGCGCGGGCGCGACGGCTCCGACGTCCTCTTCCTGATGTGCGACAGCTCGATGCCCGGACGCAACGACGGTCGTCTCGACGACGCGACCATCTCCTGGCTGTCGGACCGGCTCACCGCGACGTCCGTGGCGACACCGGTGTTCATCGCCTTTCACCATCCGCCGGTCGACCTGCTGATGCCGTTCATGGACTCGATCCGCCAGCGTGACGAGGGCCGTCTCGCCGCCCTGGTGGATCAGCACCCGAACATCGTCGCGTTCCTGTGTGGACACGCCCACACCCCGGCGGTGACCACGTTCGCCGACCGCCCGCTGTGCATCGCGCCGGGTGTGTCGTCGACACTGAACCTGCCGTTCGAAGGCCGGGAGGTCGTCAACCGCGGTCAGCCGCCGGGGATCGCGTTCCATCTCTATGACGACGAGCGGTTCGTCACCCACTTCCGATCGGTGATGTTCTGACATTCAGGACGGTGCCGGCAATCGGCCGTTGCGCTTCGGCGCTCGGCATCGAAAGGCAGGCGAGCTACATCGTCGGCGACACGGCACACTCGGTACCGCCCCCGGCGGGGCGACGACGACGCGTCATCTGACGAACCCGCGCAGCAGGTCGGCCATCGCCTCCGGCTGGTCTTCCGGGATGAGAGTCCACGAATCGTCGACGACGACCTTGGATGCGTCCGGGAAGAGCTCGACGAGGCGGTCCGCATGCTCCAGGGGCATCATCCGGTCTTCGATTGCCCAGACCACGAGCACCGGGCGATCGAACCGCCGCATCATGTCCGACAGTTCGAGCAGCCTCCGGCGGGAGGGCGCGCCTGTGGCGAATTTGACCAGATCCCTTCTGATCGATGCGTTTTCGACAGCGGGGCGGAACCACTCGTCGAACAGCGAGTCCGGGATCCCCGACTTCGTCAGCGCGCCATACGCCCGCGTGCTGTGCCGGAAGAATCGAGTGCCCAGCATCCGGGTGAGAATCCACCCGCCGCCGGGCACTCGGCACAACAGCGCCGCGGGACGCGCCGGCTCGGGAGGATAGTTGTCGAAAGCCGTGCACGATGCCAACACCAATCTCCCAACGCGTTTGTCCCGGCCTTGGGAGATCACGAACTGACCACCGCCCCAGTCGTTCAGGACGAGCGTCACGTCATCGAGGTCGAGGGCATCGAGGAAGTCGGCAAGGATCGATGCCACACCCGTCTCAGTGAGGTCCGCGTCGGCGTGCATCGGCTCCGTGTGCGCCCCCATCGGGAGCGTCGGTGTGATGCAACGAAATTCGGGAAGCAGCGGGATCACCTTGCGCCACTGCCGCCCGTCCATCAGCAACCCGTGGCCGAGTACCAGGATCGGCCCGGGACCGCCGGTGTCTTCGTAGGAGATGGAGCCGGCCGGCACGTCGACTGTGGGCACGTCGCCTCCTAGATAGATCGTTCTACTTAGAAGCAAGATAGGCTGGCATCGGCACGATGCGCAAGGGATGGAGACGTCATGGCAGATTCCGCTACTCGCGACCGGATCCTGGAGGCAGCCGCAGAGCTGTACCGGCGGCAGGGCATGCCGGCCACCGGCATCAAACAGATCTCGGCGGCGGCTGAAGCGCCCTACGGTTCGATCTACCATCACTTCCCCGGCGGCAAGGAAGCGATCAGCGTCGAGGTCATCCGACGCGAAGGGTTGCGCTACGGCGCGTTCGTCGGCGCCCAGCTGGAGACGACCGACCCCCTGACCGGCATCCCGACGCTGTTCGAGAACGCCGGAAAACTGTTGGAGTCGCAGGACTACAGCGAGGCCTGCTCCATCGAGACCATCGCACTGGAGGTCGCGAGTACCAACGAGCGTCTCAGGCTGGAATCGGCCGAGGTTTTCGAGAGCTGGTTGACCGGCCTCGCAACGTGGTTCGGACAACTCGAGATCACCGAGCCGGAGCGTCGTCGGCTGGCGTTGATCACGCTGACCGCGCTGGAAGGTGCGTTCGTGTTGTGCCGCACCCTGCGCTCCATCGAACCGATCGTCGTTGCCGGCCACGGCGTGCAGGCGGCCGTGCAGGCGGCCGTCGGCTCGTAGCAACAGACCGTCGACACCGGCGCCTCAGCCCACACTCGTCCACGGACGGCGCCTTTCCGACCGGCGTTCACGGTCGCGCGGCTGCCGCCTCGACGACCGGTGCGATGCTCTGCTGGGTGACCTCGTAGACCCGCGCGGTGGCGATGTCGAAGTACAGACCGACGATGCGTAGCCGCGCTTCTGCTGCGGCGCGCCCGACGAGCGGGTGCCGCGCCAGGGTCTCGATCTGCTTGGCCACGTTCACGACGGCCAGCTGGTCGACCTCGGCCAGTCCCAGCTCGGCCGCGGCGCGCCCGGCGGGGTGTCCGTGCCGAAAGGCCACCCGGCTGGGGATCGCGTGCTTGAGCCATCGCTGGATCGGCGTGCTCTCGGATCCGGCCGGGAGGTCGGATACATCGACCTGTTCGCTGTCGAGCAGCGCATGCATGGCCCCGCACGACGAGTGGCCGCAGACCACGATCGACGACACACCCAACTCGCCGATGGCGAATTCGAGTGCGGCCTCCACGGATACGTCGTCGTCGCTGTCGGTCGGTATCAGATTGCCCACGTTGCGCACCGTGAAGAGGTCCCCCGGGCCGCTCGCCGTGATGATGTTCGGCATCAATCGCGAATCGGCACACGTCACGAAGAACGAGTCGGGATCCTGAGACTCGGTGACATCGGCGAGCATGGCGCGGAGGGCGTCGGCGTGCTCGTTCTCGTACTCGTCGACGCCGCCGAGAACCGATCTGAGTGCGGCCGGGCGGTCCGGGGACGCGGACGCCTGCGACCCGGTTCGGTTACGCCACGGCGTCAGACCGGCGAATCCGGACGTGTGGCGCCGCGGTGGCCGTCGAGGGGCGTCGACGAGCCGAGCGCGACCCTTCTCCACCAGGAGGACCGTGCCGCCGCCGGCCTCGTGCGCCCAACGGAAGTCCTCGAGCATCTCCATCGCCGCGTGATCGAGGAAGTCGGTGTCGAGTTCCAGTGTCAGGTGCGCCTCGTCCGGCACCTGCGACAACGCCTTGTTCAGTTTCGGCAGCGACAGGAAGCTCAGTGAGCCGCGAACACGTACGGTCCACTGACGCTTGTCGTCGGTACTGCCTGCCTGCGAGGTGATCTCGGCGCGAACCACCCGCCATACGACGAGTCCGATCGCCACTGCCAGACCGATCGCGACGCCTTCGAGCAGGTTGAGGAAGACGACCGCGAGCACCGTGATGACGTACACCCACAGGTCGCCCGTCCGCAGCGCGATCTTCATGTGCGCCAGCTTGACCAGCTGGATACCGATGACCACTAGCAGGCCGGCCAGCGCGGCCATGGGGATCTGCTCGACGAGACCAGTGAGCAGTGCCGCGAAGACGAGCACCCACACGCCGTGCATCACCGCCGAGGCCGACGTTCGCGCCCCGGAGTTGACGTTGGTGGTGCTGCGCACGATCACTCCGGTGACGGGCAACCCGCCGAGCATCCCGGAGGTGATGTTCGCACTGCCCTGACCGAGCAGCTCCCGGTTGAGATCGCTGCGTGGGCCGGTGTGCATCTTGTCCACCGCGACCGCTGACAGCAGGGACTCGACACTCGCGATCAGGGCGACCGTCAACACTCCGAGAAGCACTGCGCCCCAACTGCTGTCCGGTAGTTCCGGAAGCGTAATCGCTTCGAAGAAGTTGCCGTCGATACTGATCCGTTCGACGTCCAGGCCGAAGACGATGGTCAGTGCCGTCGCCCCGACGATACCGACGAGCGGTCCCGGCACCTTGCGCACCGCCGAGGGCATCAGTGGCCAGATGAGGAGAAGCGCGATCACGGTGCCTCCCACGAGCGCGTCCGACGTCTCGATGTCGGCGATCCCGGCCGGCAGCGACGTCACGTTCTCCCATGCACTGCTGGCCGAGCTGCCGCCGAGGAGCACGTGAATCTGCTGCAACGCGATCGTGATGCCGATCCCGGCGAGCATCGCGTGGACGACCACGGGAGCGATGGCCAGCGCGGCACCTGCGACCCGGCTCAGGCCGAACAGGATCTGCAACGCACCCGCACCGACGGTGATGAAACATGTAACGCGCCAACCGAAATTGGCGACCATGTCGGCGACCACCACGGTCAGGCCCGCGGCCGGTCCTGAAACCTGGAGTGCGCTACCGCCTATCAGACCGGCGACGATCCCGCCGACGACCGCGGCGATGAGACCGGCGAGCACGGGGGCATCCGATGCGATCGCGATGCCCAATGACAATGGCAGGGCCACAAGGAAAACGACGAGAGATGCCGGTAGGTCGTACCGCACCACCTCGCGAATTCGGGGGCCCCGACTCCCCTTTGTTCGCATATGTCCGAACTTACCGACGGTTTGTTGACTCCAGATGAACTCTGCCATCGGGAAGCTGTGAAACCGCAGGGCAGCAGCGCAACACTGTGATTCACTTCACCGGACTCGGCCGCCCGGTGCGAGGAGATCGGCCCGTCAGGCCGACGATCCCGCCTTCAGGAGCTCTTGGAGGATCCGGCCGCCGATTTCCGGGATCAATCCGGGGCCGGTCTCGGGTAGGTTCTGCGGCAGGAGCCCGGGCTCATGGGTAGCCGGGATACGCGCGGTCCGGGTGGCCTCCACACGTATGCCGGTCTGCTGCGCCTTGGCCAGCGGTGTCCGGTACTTCTCCAGGTCCGTCGCGGTGGTGAGTGTCCCGACGACGCGCAGACCCATGGCACCGAAGTCTGCCGCCCCGCGCCGGATGTGGTTGGGCGACGTGACGAGAACGATGTCCCGGATTCCCTGTGCGCGCAGGATCTCGGCGGTGTTCTGTGCATTGGCGACCGTCGACCCGGACTTGTCCTCGACGAGGATCCGGTCCGCACTGACACCGTTGTCCACGAGCCAGGTCCGCATCGCGGCTGCTTCGGTGATGCCCTTCTTCGGCACCCCTCCGGTGACGACGATCGGTGTGTTGGTGGTCAGTTCCGCCTGTGCCTTCGCCGCGGAGACGCGATTGACGAGCTCCGGCGCCATCTTTCCGTTCGCGTTCAGGCCGTACCCGAGCACGACGATCGCCGGGCGTCCCGACACCGCCTTGGGAGTGGTGTCGGGGACGATCTGCGCGGCGGTCGCGACGCCCGAGATGATGTTGCGGGCCGTTGTCGCCAGGGACGGATTCATCATCGACAACCGGTTCAGGGCCGAGCGTCCTGCGACGACGTCGTCGACCTGGTCCGACCAGATCGCCTGGAGTGCAAGCGCGTCGGTATCGGCCGGCGCCACCGCAAGGACTTGCTGGAGGAGTTCGAGTCCGCCCGCGACGTCACCTCCGGCGAACTTCGACTGCGCGCTGTTGTACAGGCCGGCCGGGTCGATCGCGGAGGCCGTCGTCACAACCGAGGCGTCCGGTCCGGGCAACGTCCCGACCGCCACCCCGCCGAGGGCGGCGACCGCGATCGTCGCTGCCGCCGCCAGTTTCCTGCGCTTCACTCTGGTCACACCAGTCACTCGCGTAACGGTACGAGAGATGCACAACGACCCCGCACCCGTCCGATCCCAGATCAGTAACGGGTGCGGGGCCGGGCAGCGGCGACGCTCAGCGCTTCAGGCCGGCCACCTTCAGCAACTCAGGGCGGCGCAGGACCAGCCCGATCCACATCAGCACGCCGGTGTAGACCGCGAACAAGACCGTGTCGAACAGCGGTGCCTCGATTCGCATGTTGGCGGTGACCGCGCCTCCGAGGTAAGCCGTGATCCCCAGGGCGCCGAGGACTGCGGTGCGCGGGATTGCGAACACGACGAGACAGACCAGCAGGACGATACCCATGACAAGCGCCTGGTCGATCGGGAAACCGAGTTTCGCCATGGAATCGACCACCTCCTGCGGACGCGTCAGCTTGATCACGATGTCGAAGACCAAGAAGGCGCCGATCAGCACACTGATGACGATTCCCGTTGTGCGACGCCAGTTCCTGCGGGTCGGTTGCGCCTCATCGGAGGCGGTGGTGTCAGTTGCGCCCGCCGGGTCGGCGGTGCCTGCGGTGACGGTGTTGCGGCTCATCATGTTCTCCTGGCGAGTGGTGCGAGTGTGTTGTGCAGGGATAGACATGCCTGCTCGTCAGAACTCATCGCGGGGCCGCGCATCTGGCTTCAGAAGTAGCGCGACGACGATCGACGACTATGCCGCCGACCTGGCTGGGTCGGCGGAGCTTGTCAAGATGTCTGTGTAAGAACGTGACTCCTGGGTTTCCTGTAGTTGCTGGTTGGGTCTAGTTGAGGTGGGGTTCGATGCGGTCGGGGTAGGCCAGGGCGAGTTGCCCGAGGGCCTGTTTCCAGTTCGTCACGACTTGTCCCTCGACGAGCCTGCCGGGGGCTTTGCGGGTGGCGGCGGGCTTGCCGCGTTCCTTCTCGCGTTGCCGGGCACGTTTGTCCTCGATGTCGCAGATCGCCAGCCACAACAGTTTGCGCGCCGCGAGATCGTTGGGGAAGTGGCCGCGGTTCTTGATGACCTTGCGGAGCTGATAGTTCAGCGACTCGATCGAGTTGGTGGTGTAGATGACTTTGCGGAGCTCGGGCGGGAACGCCAAGAACGGAATGAA